>NZ_JBMDJF010000008.1:0-172605 GCF_057809055.1 Sphingobium sp. FG58
AGACCGGAGCCGCCGCCCACATGTCCCTTCATCTGACTAACAATGTCAAAGAACCAACACCAAACTAAAAACCGGACAACCATCCCGCCCCGATACCTAAGTGCCGAGGGAATGGCGTCCAACCATAGTGGCGACCGTTCAAAGCGCTACCCGCTGGCAGCGCCCCGTCCGGTGAACAGCCCTCTAGGTAACACCACAGATTCGGTCAACAGGGAAAATGGCCTCAGAACGATTTTTTGTTGAGAATGTTCATTAAAATGACGCCAAAGCTCCTCAATCATCGGCGTTTGCACGCTCCGAAACGACAAATGGCGCAAGCGGCTTTTCAGTCCACTCGCGCCATTTTCACCGTCCAGCCATGACCGGAACCACGAATCAATCGATGCCTACAACGGCAGACCCACATAATTTTCCGCGATCGTCGTCTGCGCCGCCACGGATGAGGCGATATAGTCCAGATCAGCGACCTGCATCCGCCGGTCGAACGCATCGCTGTCGGGGAAGCGGTGCATCAACCGCGTCAACTGCCAAGAAAAGCGTTCCGCCTTCCACACGCGCGCCAGCGCCTTGATGGAATAGCCCGCCACCCCGTCAGCATCCCCGCGCCGGAAATAGCCGATCAGCGCCTGCGACAGATAATGAACGTCCGACGCGGCCAGGTTCAGCCCCTTCGCCCCTGTCGGCGGCACGATATGCGCGCTGTCGCCGGCCAGCATCAGCCGCCCGTGCCGCATCGGCTCGAACACGAAGGAACGCAGCGGCGCAATCGACTTTTCCAAAGCAGGGCCGCGCACCATCTGGGCCGCAGCCTCCGGTCCCAGCCGGATCGCCAGCTCGTCCCATAACCGGTCGTCGGACCAGTCCTCGACCTTCTCATCCAGCGCCACCTGCACATAATAGCGGCTGCGCGCTTCCGACCGCATCGACGCCAGCGCAAAACCGCGTTCGTGATTGGCGTAGATCAGCTCATGATTGCAGGGCGGCACGTCGGCCAATATACCAAGCCAGCCGAACGGATAGACTTTCTCATAGGCGGTTGCCACAGAAGCCGGGATCGCCTTGCGCGAGGGGCCATGGAAACCATCGCATCCGCATAGAAATTGCGCGTCGATCCGGTGGGTGGTGCCATCCTTGCTATAGGTCACATAGGGCGCATCGCTATCAACATCGTGCAGCGCGACGTCGCCAGCATCGTAAATAATCTCCAGCCCACGTTCGGGCGCCGCCTCCATCAGGTCGCGGGTGATTTCGGTCTGGCCATAGACCATCACCTGCTTGCCGGTCAGCGCCGCGACATCGATGCGGATCAGCCGCTCGCCGTCGGCCAGATGAAAGCCGTCATGCGGCAGGCCTTCAGCGTGCATCCGCGCCCCCAGCCCCAGCCGGTCCATCAGATCGGTCATCGTCCGCTCCAGCACACCCGCCCTGATGCGGCCCAGCACATAATCGGGCGCGGCGCGCTCGACGATGACCGTGTCGACCCCTTCGGCCCGCAGCAGATGCCCAAGCAACAGCCCGGCTGGCCCTGCGCCGATAATCGCAACCTGGGTTTTCATGATAAGCCTCTCCTGCCGAACCAGATTTGCACCGATCATGCCCATTTGCCGGTCGCCATCACAGAGGTGGAGCAACCATATAGTTGGACGATCCAGCAGTCTTGTCGCGCGAATGCAGAGCCAACTTGACCGACATGGTGGATTACCGCATGAATTAGCGCCAGAAGGAATAATGGACGATCCGACACGGACGCGAGAGGAGAGATATGACCGATCCCCTGCCCCGCCGCAGCCTGCTCAAGGCGATGCCGGGCCTCGCCCTGGCCGGTGCTGTCGCTCCCGCCATGGCCGCTCCCTCCGATGCGCTGGCGACCCCGCCGCTCACCCTTGCCATGCGGCTGCGCGTGCTGATCGGTCCGCCGCAGGAACTCGGCACCGTCGATGGGGTGCGCAAGCGGGTCATCCCCATTACCGGCGGCAGCGTGGACGGCCCGCGCCTGACCGGCAAAATCCTGCCCGGCGGCGCGGACTGGCAGTCCATCCGCCCGGACGGGACTGCGGACATTCTCGCCCGCTATTCGATAGAGGCCAGCGACGGCGCAATCGTCTCGATCGTCAATCCGGGCTATCGCTACGGCCCTGCCCCGGTGCTGGCGCGGATCGCGGCGGGCGAAGTGGTCGATCCCGCGCTCTATTATTTCCGCACCACACCGCGCTTCGAGGTGGCGAGCGATGGCCCGCACGCCTGGCTTGGCCGCACGGTCTTTCTCTGCACCGCTGCGCGCTATAGAGACCATGTGCGGCTCGATATTTTCGCGGTCGGCTGAAAACAAAAGGATTGAGGATGACGGGACCGGCAGCGGACATCCGGCAGCGACTGGATGAAGCGCCCATGGGGCGGCTTCAGATCATCGCGATCATATTGTGCGTCCTGCTCAATGCGCTGGACGGGTTCGATGTACTGGCGATCAGCTTCGCCTCGCCCGGCATCGCCAAGGAATGGGGCGTGGAGCGCGCCGCTCTGGGTCTGGTCCTGTCGATGGAATTGATCGGCATGGCGGTCGGCTCGGTCCTGCTCGGCAATGTCGCAGACCGGATCGGCCGCCGTCCCACCATCCTCTTTTGCCTCATCGTCATGGCGATCGGCATGGGCGCGGCGACGCAGGCCTGGGACGTTGTCTCGCTCTCGGTCATTCGCCTTGTCACCGGCCTTGGCATTGGCGGGATGCTTGCCTGCACCAATGCAATGGTCGCCGAACTGGCCAATGCCCGCGCCCGCAGCCTGGCCGTCGCGATCATGGCGGCGGGCTATCCGGCGGGCGCGATCCTCGGCGGGTCGGTCGCTTCCCATCTGCTGGTCGCGGGCAACTGGCGCGACATCTTCCTGCTGGGCGGCGTCGCCACCGCCCTGTTCCTGCCCTTCATCTGGTTCCTGCTGCCTGAATCGATCGGTTTCCTGCTGCAAAAGCGGCCCGACAAAGCGCTGGTGCGGGTCAATCATGCGCTAGGTCGCCTCGGCCAGCCCCCGATCGACGCCCTGCCGCCGGTTGACAGCACCGCGCTCAAGCCCTCCTTCGCCGCGCTATTCGCGCCGGGCCTGGCGCGCACCACCATATTGCTGACGCTTGGCTATTTCTGCCACATCATGACCTTCTATTTCATCCTGAAATGGGTGCCAAAGATCGTGGTGGACATGGGCTATGCCCCCTCGGCAGCGGGCGGCGTGCTGGTATGGGCCAATGTCGGCGGCCTGCTGGGCGCGCTGCTATTAAGCGCGCTCAGCTGGCGGATCGCGATCCGGCCGCTGGTTATCATCGCCATGGTCGCTTCGACCTGTCTGGTCACCTTATTCGGTCAGGAACAGACGACGCTGGCGGGCCTCAGCCTGATTGCCGCCGCGGCGGGCTTCTGCACCAATGGCGCGGTTGTCGGCCTTTATGCGCTGGTCGCGCAATCCTTCCCGACCGCCGTGCGCGCCGGTGGGACCGGGATCGTCATCGGCGTCGGACGTGGCGGCGCGGCGCTGGGACCGATATTGGCAGGCTTCCTCTTCAGCCTCGACGTCAGCCTGCCCTGGGTCGCCTTCGCCATGGCGCTCGGATCGTTGGTCGGTGCGGCGCTGCTGATCCCGCTGCGCGCCCGTCCCAGCTGACACCGCCCATGGCAACCGCTCCGGTCCCCAGCTTCTACCTCTATGGCGAACCGCAGCGCAGCGTTGCAGAGGGGTTTGTCCATGTCGAAAGCCTGGACGACCGCTCCCGCCCCAGCGAATGGACAATCAACCGCCATGTCCATCGCGACCTCAACCATATCATCCTGATCGCGCAGGGCGGCGGCGCGATGCAGGCGGAAGCCAGCGAATTCCGGTTCGAGGCGCCCTGCCTGCTGCTGGTCCCGGCCGGAATCGTCCACGGCTTCACCTGGCACCGCGAGTCCAGCGGCCATGTCACCACCATTGCCGCTGCCTATCTGCGCCACCTTGTCACCCGCGACGCCGATCTCGCCCCGCTCTTTGCCCATCCCCATGCCGTGATGCTGCCACAGGCGGAGGGCGATGCCGCCGAAGCCGCCATCGCGCGCATGGTGCAGGAGTTGGGCTGGTCCGGCCCCGGCCAGCGCGCCGCGGTCGAATCCGCGCTGCTGCACCTCATGGTATTGGCGCTGCGCCACGCCGCGCTTTCAAAGCAGGCGCAGCCCGGGACGCCGCGTCAGGCCGCGCTCGTCGCCCGGCTGCGCGAACGGATCGAGCAGCGCTTCCGCCAGCGCGAGCCAGTGTCGGACCATGCCCGCGCATTGGGCGTCAGCCTCACCGCCCTGCGTCAGGCCTGCGCCCGCGTTGCCAATACATCACCCGCCCAGATGCTCGACGACCGCGCCCTGCTGGAGGCGCGCCGCCTGCTCCTCTATTCGCAAATGTCGGTGGCGGACATCGCCTATGCCATCGGCTTTGAGGACCCGGCCTATTTCTCCCGCTTCTTCGCCCGCCATATCGGCCAGCCACCCCGTGTCTGGCGCGCCGCCAGAGATGGTTGAACCCGCGCCCGCCCGGCCCTATGCACAGGCAATGACCGTGGACAAGCTGACCGACCTGCTCGTGGCGAAATTGCTGCGCGACCATGGCAAGACCAAACATCATTGGCGCAAGCTGATCGGCCCGATCCGCCTCTACAGCCGCGCTACCCATCCCCATTGCAACTGGTCGGTGACGCCCACCGGCCCCTTTGCCGATGTTGCTCGGCTCGAAACCCTGCTGGACGATCTGCGTCTGGCGCACCCGTTCGTCACCGCCTGAGGCAAAAAGGCGCAGCGGATGTTTCCGCCGCGCCCTTCCGTGCGACCCCGAAGGGATCTCCATTACGCCAGCTGCTGCTCCAGCTCGCCCAGCACGCGATAGCAATCGAACACCTTGGCGACGCTCGAATTGGGTTCGCGACCTTCGCGGATCGCGCTGATGAATTCGCGGTCCTGCAATTCGATGCCGTTCATCGACACGGCCACCTTGCTGACGTCGATCGGCTCTTCCTTGCCGTTCACCAGATCGTCGTAGCGCGCAATATAGGTGCCGGTGTCGCCGATATAGCGGAAGAATGTGCCGAGCGGTCCGTCATTGTTGAACGACAGCGACAGGGTGCAGATCGCCCCGCTCTCGCTCTTCAGCTGGATCGACATGTCCATCGCAATGCCCAGTTCCGGGTGGATCGGCCCCTGCATCGCGTGCGCCGACACGATCTTGCCCGCCTGATAGGCGAACAGGTCGACCGTATGCGCCGCATGATGCCACAACAGATGGTCGGTCCAGGACCGCGCCTCACCCTTGGCATTGATATTCTTGCGGCGGAAGAAATAGGTCTGCACATCCATCTGCTGGATGTTCAGATCACCCGCCGTGATCAGATTATGGACATATTGATGGCTGGGGTTGAACCGCCGCGTATGCCCGACCATGCAGGTGAGGCCGGTTTCCTGTTGCTTGGCCAGCACCGCCTGCGCATCGGCCCAGCTGTCGGCCAGCGGAATTTCGACTTGGCAGTGCTTGCCAGCATTCATGCAGGCGATCGCCTGCTCCGCGTGCATTTGCGTCGGCGTACACAGGATCACTGCATCGACATCATCGCGCGCCAGCGTGTCCGCCAGCTCGGTGGTTGCATGGCCGATACCATATTTGTCGGCAATCGCCTGCGTCGCGTCCAGCCGCCGCCCAACCAGCGACGTCACGCTCACACCATCGATATTCTTCAGGCCATCCAGATGCTTTTCGCCAAAGGCGCCCGCACCAGCCAGGGCAATACGCATGGAAAACTACTCCATAATAAGCCCCTCCCTTTCAAGGGAGGGGGAAGGGGTGGGTGCGAGCGAAGCGAGCCTGCACCCATCTTGAAGGGGGTTTACTCCGCCGCGATAGCCGTCACCGTGTCACTACCGGTCATGTCCAGCCCTTCGCCATTATCCGGGCGCAGCACCATATGGCCGATCGCGGTGTTGGAGCAGGGCACATGATAATGACGGTGCAGCGCGCGGGTTTTCTTCCCCAACGCCCCGCGCATCACCAGCCACATGACCATTTCAATGCCTTCGCTGCCCGTCTCGCGCAGATATTCGATATGGGGAATCCGGCGCAGATGGTCGCTGTCACCGACCAGCCCGTCCAGGAACATATTGTCCCATTCCTTGTTGATCAGCCCCGCGCGCGGTCCCTGCAACTGGTGGCTCATGCCGCCCGTACCCCATATCTGCACGTTCAGATCTTCGGGGAAACTTGCTACTGCCTTGGCGATAGCCTCGCCCAGCGCCCAGCAGCGATTGCCCGACGGCGGCGGATAGGTAACGACATTGACCGCCAGCGGCACGACCTTGCATGGCCAGGCGTCGGGCTTGCCGAACATCATGGAGAGCGGCACGGTCAGACCATGGTCGACGTCCATCTCGTTGATGATGGTCATGTCGAATTCGTCCAGCACCAGACTTTGCGCGATATGCCAGGCCAGGTCAGGATGCCCCTCCACGTCCGGCACCGCACGCGGTCCCCAACCTTCATCCGCCGACTTGTAGCGCTCGCCACAACCGATCGCGAAGGTCGGGATGATCTTCATGTCAAAGGCGGACGCATGGTCGTTATAGACCAGAATGATGACGTCGGGCTTTTCCGCCTTCTCCCATTCCCGCGTCCAGTCATAGCCCGCGAAAATGGGGCCGAAATAATCGTCGCGATCCTTGTTGAAGTCCGACGCCACACCCAGCAGCGGCACATGGCTCGAGGCCACGCCAGCAGTTATCCGCGCCATATCAGCGATCCTCTTTCTTGGCCGCAGCGGCCGCTTCATTGGCCCTGATCGACCGCATACCTTCGGGCGATCGACCGCCAGCCATCATCATCGCGCGATATTCGGGAAATTCCATATCGGTCATCGTGCTGACCGCTTCGGCGAAGGGAAGGCCGTCGGTCGAAAACAGCTTCGCCAGGAAATAGACATTGCCGCCCAGATCCAGACAACGATTATAATCGCGCGCCAGCAGCGCCAGCTTCTGGTCCTCGGTCAGCGGCCACTCGTCCATATAGGCGCGTTCGTCCGCCTTGAACCTGGCGCGATTTTCGTCCTTCATCAGGCTCATCGCAAACTGGTTCATATGATAGCCCTGCCGCGCCCGCTTGGCGGTAAACACGCGGGTGCCGGGAATATCCTCCATCTCGGCCAGATATTCGTGAATATCCTGATGCTTGGGATCTTCTGTAATCATAGTCCCCTCTCCTTCAATTTCGCATCCAGCCGGGGAAAGACGCGACGGGCATTGCCCTCGAAAATGGCGGCGCGCTCGGCATCGCTAATATCCAGCGCATCGACATAGCGTTTGGTGTCATCGAAATATTGACCGGTGGTCGGATCGATCCCGCGCACCGCGCCGACCATTTCCGACCCGAACAGGATATTCTTATTATCGATCACATCGGCCAGCAGGTCGATGCCCGGCTGGTGATAGACGCAGGTGTCGAAATAGATGTTGTTCATCAAATGGGTCGACAGGTCGGGTTTTTTGAGCATGTCGGCCAGCCCCCGATAGCGCCCCCAATGATAAGGGACCGCGCCGCCGCCATGCGGAATGATGAAGCGCAGGGTCGGGAAATCTTTGAAAAGATCGCCTTCCAGCAGCTGCATGAACGCAATCGTGTCCGCCGCGATATAATAGCCGCCGGTCGCGTGCATCGCCGGGTTGCAGCTGCCCGACACATGGATCATCGCCGGGACGTCCAGCTCGACCATCTTCTCGTAAAAGGGATACCAGTAGCGATCGGTCAGCGGCGGATGGGTGAAATGCCCGCCGCCCGGATCGGGATTGAGATTGCAGCCAATAAAGCCCAGTTCGGTGACGCACCGCTCCAGCTCCGCAATGCTGTTGCGCATGTCGGCCTTGGGCGATTGTGGCAACATGCACACGCCGACGAAAGTTTCGGGGAACATCGCCACGACCCGCGCGATCAGGTCGTTGCAGCGGATCGCCCATTCCTTGGCCATCGCCTCATCGCCGACATGCGGGGCCATCGCCGATGCGCGCGGTGAAAAGATCGTCAGGTCCGCACCGCGCTCCTTGATGAGCCGCAACTGGTTCGCCTCGATCGTCTCGCGAATTTCCGCGTCGCTAATCTCAGGATAGGGCGGGCATGGCGTCCCTGCCTTGAATGCCGCCTTCTGCGCCTCGCGCCAGGCGTCATGCCCCTTGGGCAACACCGTATAATGGCCATGGCAATCAATAATCAGGCTCATCCGCGCTTATCTCCACAAACTTTCCGTCGTCCCCGCGCAGGCGGGAACCCATCTCCCAACGCTTCAGCGAGCGCCAAGGCCGGAGATGGATCCCCGCCTTCGCGGGGATGACGAAGTGAAGAATCGCAAACCACCCCAATCTTCGCCCCCAACCCCTCCGGCACCACCTTCATCCCGAGTGCGCCGATCGCCCGCTGCCGCTCGACCGTCCCGCGCGTCATCGCCGCGCCCGTGCCCAGCCCCTCCAGCGTCTTGACCACTTCCTCCATCTCGGCCGCGCGGCGCAGGCCATGCACCAGCATCCGGTCGAAATTATAGTCCGCCCGCTCGGCCCATGGCTTTGCCTTCTCGCTCGCATCGAGCGACGCCAGCACCTCCTCCAGCACATCGGCCGCATCCGCCGCCAACACACATTCGGCGGTCAGCGCCTCGATCCCCTTGACCATGACCGACCGGATCATCTTGATCGACGACGCCCGCCCGACGTTCGCACCCACGACACGAGTCTTGGCAAAGCCCAGCGCCCGCAACCGCGCTTCTGCAACCCCAGCCTTTTCGCCACTCAACAGCAACGGCACGTTCAACCGCGCCGGATCGACCGGGGCCATGACAGCGACATCGACATAATGCGCGCCCGCCGCCTCGATCACCTGCGCCGCGGCCTGCTTGGTCTGCGGCGCGACACTGTTCATGTCGCAAAAGATCGCCCGCGGCGCGATCAACGCTGCCGCAGCCTCCGCCACGACAAGCGCCTGATCCGCCGTCACCAGCGACAGGATCAACTCGACCCCGTCCAGCGCGTCTTCCATGAAGCGTGCGGGCAGCACACCCGCCTGCGCATAGGCGGCCAGCATCGCATCGCGCGTGGTCGCGCATTCCGTCTTGGCATCATAGACATGGGCGGCCACGGCCCAGTCCCCTGCCAATGCAAAGGTGGATCCCGCTTCGCCAAACCCGATGAGACCGACTTCCTGCTCCATGCGAATGGGATGCCGGATTGAAGCCGCAGTCGCCAATCATATCCGGGGCCTCACTATAAGATTTTACGAATTCATCTCGACGACGGCTTGCTCGATCGCCACCATGAACTGTTGTTGTAACCGTGTCGGTCGCCAATCCGCCCGACTGGTGAGGCCAATGGTGCGGCTGATATCACCCGGAGCCGGGCCAATATCCGCCAGCATCCCGCTGTCCAGTTCGACCCGCAACTGGTCGATCGAGAGTAAGGTCAGATAATCGCCACTCACCAGCAATTGCCGCACCGTCATCACCGATCCGCACTCGATCGGCACCGCAGGCAAGTCGCCCCCCAGCGCCGCGAACATCGCCCGCCACAATTGGCGCAGGGGCGTCCCTTCGGGCGGCAATATCCACGGAAACCGCCGCAGATCATCGCCATCCCAGCCCCGCTCCAGCGGATGGCCCGCCCGTGCAAAAATCGTCGGCCGGTCCTCGAACAGGGGCAACTGGACCAGATCCTGCCCGATCGTCGCATCGCGCAAGGCACCGACCATCATGTCGATCTCGCCATCGCGCAGCGGCCCCACCAGTTCGGCGTGCGATCCTTCCACCACCGATATGTCGACATGCGGAAAATCGCGGCGAAAGCGGGTGATCGCCAGCGGCAGCAGCCGCGCCCGGCTGAGCGGCATCGCCCCCACCAATATCCGCCCGCTCTCCTGGCCCCGCAGTTCGGCAATCTCCTCCAGCCCCTGCCGCAGTTCCGCCAGCGCCAGCCGCAATCGCCGCGCCAGCGCCACGCCCGCGCGCGTCAGCATCAACCCCCTGCCCCGCCGCTCGGCCAGCCGCACACCCAGCGCCAGCCCCAGATCGCCCACCGCCCGGTGCAGCGACGGCTCCGCTACCCCGATCAGCGCCGCCGCCGCCGCATAGCTGCCCGCCCGCGCCAGCGCGACAAAGGCGCGGATTTGCGCCGCCGTCACCCGGCTGCTGCCGATCAGCCGCAACGCGACCTCGACCCGCGGCTTGAACCCCAGCGCCACGTCGGTCGGTGCCATCCCGCCCGGTCGCCGCTCGAACAACGCCGCGCCCAGTTGCGCCTCCAGCTTGGCGATGCCCTGCGTCACCGCCGGCTGGGTCAAATTCACTGCCCGCGCCGCCAGGCTGACGCTGCCCTGATCGACCACCGCGACCAGCGCGGCCAAGTGCCGGATATTGAACTGATCAGCTTCCATTTTTGACAATTAGCAAAATTTTATGGCGTCGCGCCAGAACCGATTTGAGCATCGCGTTACATATGTCCATGTCACTGTCGGGTTTAGGTTAAGAGGAGCAGCGCCCATGTCCGGCATCGTCGTCCAGAATATCGAACGGGCGGACCTTTCCGTCATTGACGGCCTCGCCCAATGCGGCGTCGCCACCGTCCATGAAGCCCAGGGCCGCACCGGCCTCCTCGCCCCCCATATGCGCCCCATCTATCCCGGCGCCCGCATCGCTGGTAGCGCCGTCACCATCTCCGCCCCTCCCGGCGACAACTGGATGGTCCATGTCGCGATCGAGCAACTCAAGGAAGGTGACATCCTCGTCCTCGCCCCCACCAGTCCCTGCACCGACGGCTATTTCGGCGACCTCCTCGCCACCTCCGCCCAGGCCCGTGGCTGCCGCGGCCTCATCATCGACGCAGGCGTCCGCGATCTGCGCGACTTGAAGCAGATGAACTTCCCGGTCTGGTCGAAAGCGGTCCACGCCCAGGGCACGATCAAGGGGACGCTGGGGTCAGTCAACGTCCCCATCGTCTGCGCCAATGCGCTGGTCAATGCGGGCGACGTCGTCATCGCCGACGATGACGGCGTCTGCATCGTCCCCCGCGCCGACGCCGTGTCGGTGCTGGAAAAGGCCCAGGCCCGCGAAGCCGCCGAAGAAGCCAAGCGTGTCCGCCTCGCCGCAGGTGAACTCGGCCTCGACATCTACAATATGCGCCCGCGCCTCGCAGAAATGGGCCTCAAATATGTTTGATCGCGCCCGCGTCATGTGGATGCGCGGCGGCACGTCGAAGGGTGGCTATTTCCTGGCCGACGACTTGCCGACAGACACTGCCGCCCGCGACGCCTTCCTCCTGCGTGTCATGGGATCGCCCGACCCGCGCCAGATCGACGGCATGGGCGGTGCAGACCCGCTGACGAGCAAGGTCGCGCTGGTCAGGAAATCGCAGCGCGACGGCGTCGATATCGATTACCTCTTCCTGCAAGTGTTCGTGGATCAGGCGATCGTCAGCGACGCGCAGAATTGCGGCAATATCCTGTCGGGCATCGGTCCCTTCGCCATCGAGCGCGGCCTCGTTTCCGCGCAGCAGGACGAAACCCGCGTTGCCATCTTCATGGAAAATACCGGCCAGATCGCCATCGCCACCGTCCAGACCCCCGGCGGCATCGTGCGCTATGACGGCGACGCGAAGATTGACGGCGTCCCCGGCAGCGCCGCGCCGATCCCGCTGGAATTTCGCGACACCGCCGGCTCCTCCTGCGGGGCGCTGCTGCCAACCGGTAACGCCTTTGATGAAGTCGAAGGGGTCCGCGTAACCCTGATCGACAATGGGATGCCCTGCGTCGTGATGAAGGCCAGCGATGTCGGCGTCACCGGCTATGAGGACCGCGATACGCTGGACAAGGATAGCGCGCTCAAAGCCCGGATCGAAACCATCCGCCTTGCCGTCGGGGAACGGATGAATCTGGGCGATGTCACCGAAAAGTCCGTGCCGAAGATGATGCTGGTCGCCCCACCGCGCCATGGCGGCGCGGTCAGCGTGCGCAGCTTCATCCCGCACCGCGCCCATGCCTCCATCGGCGTGCTGGGCGCGGTCAGCGTCGCCACCGCCTGCCTGATCGAAGGCTCGCCAGCGGCCGAGGTCGCCAACATCCCCGACGGAAATCGCAAGACGTTGTCGGTCGAACATCCGACTGGCGAAACTACCTGCGTCATGGAATTGGACGACAGCGGCACCGTCACCAGCGCCGCCATGCTGCGCACCGCCCGCAAGCTGATGGATGGAGAGATTTTCGCATGAGTGTCAAGGAAACCGGGCGCATCATAAGCTGGCACGCCAACCCGTCCAAACCGCTCTACACCCCGCCCCCCGGCGCGATCGATGCGCATTGCCATGTGTTCGGGCCGATGGCCGACTTCCCCTTTAGCGCGAAGGCGAAATATCTGCCGGAAGATGCCGGGCCGGACATGCTGTTCGCCCTGCGCGACCATCTGGGCTTTGCCCGCAACATCATCGTCCAGGCAAGCTGCCATGGCACCGACAATGCGGCGACGCTGAACGCCATCGCCAAATCCAATGGCAAGGCACGCGGCGTCGCCGTGGTCGATCCGGCCATCTCTGACGCCGATCTCGCCGCCCTGCACGATGGCGGGATGCGTGGCATCCGCTTCAATTTCCTCAAGCGCCTGGTCGACGATGCGCCCAAGGACAAGTTTCTGGAGGTGGCCAAGCGCCTGCCCGCGGGCTGGCATGTCGTCATCTATTTCGAGGCGGATATTCTCGAAGAATTGCGCCCCTTCATGGACGCCATCCCCGTACCACTGGTCATCGACCATATGGGCCGCCCCGATGTGACCCAGGGACCGGACGGCGCGGACATGAAGGCATTTCGTGCCTTCCTCGACAGCCGGGACGACATCTGGTTCAAGGCAACCTGCCCCGACCGGCTGGACCCAAATGGCGACCCGTGGAACAGCTTTGCCGACACAGTCGCGCCACTGGTCGCCGACTATCAGGACCGGGTGTTATGGGGCACTGACTGGCCGCACCCTAATATGCAGGACGCCATCCCCGATGACGGCCATCTGGTCGACATGATCCCGCGCATCGCGCCCACCGCCGATTTGCAACGCAAGCTGCTGATCGACAACCCCATGCGTCTCTACTGGCCCGAAGAGGTTAGCGCCTGACGTGGGTCGGGGTCAGCCGGACAGGCCGACCCCGACATCCTTCCCGTCCCATGCCCGCCAGCGATCTGCCTCCGGCCGGGTCTCGACCCGGTCGGCCAGGTTGAAGATCATCACCTGCCCTTCGCTGCCCTCATAAGCAGGCCATGCGGCTTCGGGCCGACCATGGCGCACGAAATGCGCAATGTGCCGCACCATCCGCTGCCCCAGCGCCGCACGGCGTCCGGTCATCCGCCCGCCCCGCGCCAGCGCCGCGCGCAATCCCTGCATTGGCCACATAAGGGTCAGGTCTAGCCCATGGGTCGCCCCGGCAATCGGATGGGCATAATCGAACCGATAGAACCAGGTCGGGCTATGCGCGGCATGGCGGTCGGCAAAATGGCGGGTGGGCATGACGAAAGTCAGGTCGCTCGCCAGCGCGCGGCGCCCGGCCTTGGTCCGCGGATAGGTCGCCAATATCGCCTGCGCCCGATCCGCCCCCAATTGCCCGTGCAACAGCGTTTCCAGCGCGGGCCAACTGGTCGGTAATATGTCGCCGGGCATCAGTTCAAACAACCGCACCTCATCGCGCGTCGCACCCGCCAGCAACGGCACGGGTGCTGCCTGGGCGGCATGAACATCCTCCATCGTCCCCGGCACCAGATCATCGTCCAGCCAGGGCGAGGCTGGAATCGTGCCGGGATTGGCCGCGCCCACAGCCGCCTGCGCCTCGAACAACCGACGCAGATCCACCATCTGCAACGCCGCAAGGCTCCGGCCATCATCGCCCAGGAAGGTGCGATATTGCCGCGCGATCGCCACGCTTTTGGCCTGACTATGGATCATGCTGACCGCACCGCTCTGCATGATCGCTTGCTGGAATAGCCGCCGCGCGGCGTGAGCGTGGAGCAACAGCGACACCGACATCGACCCGGCTGACTGGCCGCCAATCGTCACGCAGCCGGGATCGCCGCCAAAGGCGGCAATATTCGTCTGCACCCAAGTCAGCGCCGCAATCTGGTCACGCAGACCAAGGTTGGAAGGAATGTCAGACGTTTCGAGCGCGGCCGCGAAGTTGACGAACCCCAGCACGCCGACACGATAGTTGATCGTTACGACGATGATCCGCCCCTCGCGCGCCAGCACTGAGCCTTCATAGCCATTGCCGCTGCCCGCGACGAAAGCGCCGCCATGGATCCACACATAGACGGGCAGACGTTCGCCCTCGCCCAGATCATCGGGCGCGTAGATGTTGAGCGTCAGGCATTGTTCGGAAAAATCGGGTTCCGCGAGACGCGCGCGTTTGGCGGCATTACCAAACATTTGCGGGCATTGCGGCCCCGCAATGCTTGCGTCTCGCACGTCGATCCAAGGGGCCGCTGGCACCGGCGCAGCGAACCGAGCAGCATCGGCATAGGGGATACCCAGCCAGCGCCGTGCGCCGCCACTGCCCATACCCCGAACCAAACCTGATTGCGTAGCGACGACCAACCCGTCCATAGCCCTTGCCTCCCCCGGCGGCTTCGCGCCGCTTGTCTCTCAGACCCTATCGCAGCGAAGCGGCCGACCCAACAGCGATTGTTGATCAGCCCGATCGCCGCCCCGATATCGCAGGAGAGGCAGGCATTGAACCGCGCGGCAAGTTCGCTCAGGCGATCACAGTCTGGCCTTGCTTGACAGTGGGAAGCCCCAAGTTGATCACCCGTTCAAACACAGGTCCGGTCCAGAGCGACCGAACGACAGGAAGGATTTGGCGATGACACGCTCTCTCAATGGCAAGGTAGCAATCGTGACGGGCGCCGGGTCGGGCATTGGCCGCGCTATCGCCATCCGGCTGGCAGAAGATACCGCGAAGATCGCGATCTGGGACATTAACGCCGAAGGGGCAGCCGAAACTGCCCGTCTGGTCGAGGCGGCGGGCGGCACCGCCATCGCCCTGACCGTCGATTGTTCGGACAAGGCTGCGATCCACGCGGCTGCCGAAGAAACCCGCTCCAAATTGGGGCCGGTCGCGATATTGGTAAACAATGCCGGGATCGCGCCCTTCACCCCTTTCATGGATATTGACGACGACTTGTTCGACAAGGTCATCCATATCAACCTGCGCGGCCCTTATCTGCTGACCAAGGAAGTGCTGCCCGACATGCTGGCTGCCGGGTGGGGCCGGGTGATCAACATTACCTCCTCCTCGGTCCAGTCCGGTTCCTTCGCACAGGGCCATTATGTCTCGTCCAAGGGTGGGCTGATGGGCATGACCAAGGCGCTGGCGCTGGAATTTGCCGCCAGCGGCGTGACGTTCAACATGGTGCCGCCTGGATTTGTCGATACGCCGATGCTGCGCGCCGCGCCGATCGATGTTGATGCCTTCGCCCAGACGCTTCCAATGAAGCGCATCGGCAAGCCGGAGGATATTGCCGCCGCCTGCGCCTATCTGGCATCGGAGGAAGCCAGCTACATCACCGGCCAGACGATCAGCACCAATGGCGGCCGCTATATGGGGTCGCATTGAGCTAGGGTCGAAAGGACGAAACCCATGCGGCTGGCGGGCAAGATCGCGATCATCACCGGCGCTGCTGGCGGTATGGGGGAGGCAGCCGCCTTGCTGTTCGCGCGGGAAGGCGCGAAGGTCGCTGCCGTCGATCTCGATGAGGTCAAGGTCGCGCCGGTGGTCGACGCCATCCGCGCGCAAGGGGGCGAGGCGATCGCCATCGGTGCCGATGTCAGCAAGACAGCCGACATCTTGCGCATCGTCGCCCGCACCGAGGCGGAACTGGGCCTGCCCACGATCCTGTTCAACAATGCGGGTGTCGATACGGAGAATAAGCAGTCGATCCTGACCATCGACGAGGCGGCGTTCGACAAATGCATCGACGTCAATCTGAAGGCCGTCTGGCTGATGATCAAACATGTCGCCCCGCGCATGATCGCGGCGGGCGGCGGCTCGATCGTCAACACGGCCTCCATTGCGGCGTCGATCGTCGCCGGAACGGCAGGCTATTGCGCGTCCAAGGCAGGTGCGGTCGCGATTACCAAGGTAGCAGCCGTCGAACTGGGCCGCCATAATATTCGCGTCAATGCGCTATGTCCCGGTGCCACCGAAACGCCGATGGCCAAGCATCAGCGACAGGAAATGGAGAAGGCTGGCCTACCGACCTCCAGCGTGCTGATGGACCGGATGGGTGTGCTGGGGCGCATGGCGCAGCCGGAGGAAATGGCGATGATGGCGCTGTTCCTGGCCAGCGACGAAGCCAGCTTCGCGACTGGCGGCGTGTTCAACAATGACGCAGGCTGGACGGCGATGAGCGGCATATCCGTGCAGGATTTCGCCCGGTGACCGTCCGGGAGGCCACACAGTCGTCCGTCCAGCGCTCTTGCGCAAGCGGCAACGACACCTATGGTCGTCCGATGGTCCAGAAACGTCGCATCGGGGCGGAAAGCTCCGAAACCCGCGCCCGCATTGTCGAAGCCGCCGAACAGGTGATCCGCGATGAAGGCTATGCCGCCGCCAGTTCACGGCGCGTTGCGCTGCGCGCCGAACTGCCGCCATCGCTGGTCCATTATTATTTCCCCACCACTGACGATCTGCTGCTGGCCGTATTCCGACGCGGCGCGGAACAGAGCGACACGATGATCGAGCAGGCACTGGCCAGTGACGATCCGGTCCGGGCGCTGTGGCGCTTTTTTTCCGACACCAGCCGCAATGCGCTGGCGATGGAATTTGTCGCGCTGGCCAATCATCGCAAGGCGATCCGTGCCGAAATCGCCCGCCACAGCGAAGCGATGCGCGCGCGGCAAACGGAATGTTTCGAACGCCTGCTGGGCGACCGGCTGGCGCAGCGCGGCGTCAGCGCAGCAGGCCTGAGCCTGCTGCTGGCGAGCGCGGGGCGTGCGCTGGTGATGGAAGGCGGACTGGGCGTCGAAGCCGGACACGCGGACGCGCGGCAGGCGGTTGAACAATGGCTGGACGATCTGCTGGCCTGAAAAATGAGACATGTTGACTTTTTGCGCGCGTAGTGCTGAACATGTGTTCAACGCACAGGCAAGACTGAGGAGAGTCGGACATGGCAACCACCGCGATCACGCGCTTTGCGCATGAAGAGATCAAGCCGAAGATCGGCAGCCGCATCCTGAACAGCAAGGAAGAGTTGCTGGCGGGCGATCTGGGTCCACAGATTCGCGAATTGCTGGAACAGCGCGGCGTGCTGGTGTTTCCCAAGATCGACTTTAACGACGATGAGCAGATCGCCTTCACCAAGACGCTGGGTACGTTCGCGCCGGAAATGCAGGACGGCACCAACCACAAGATCCACAAGATCACGCTGGACGTGAAGGAAAACCCGCAGAGCGCCGAATATCTCAAAGGCTCGCTCTATTGGCATATCGACGGCACCATGAACGACACGCCGATCCTGGCGTCGCTGCTGTCGTGCAAGGTCAAGGCGACTTGGGGCGGCAATACCGGTTTCTGCAACACCTATGCAGCCTATGACGCGCTGAGCGACGAGCAGAAGGCGGAATATGAAAAGCTGCGCGTGATCCATTCGGTCTGGGCGACCGTATTCTATTATGAGCCGGAACCCAGCCTGGCAAAGATCCAGGGGATGCAGCGGATCGGCGAGAATGAACTGCCGCTGGTTTGGAACCACAAGTCAGGCCGCAAATCACTGGTTCTGGGCTGCACCGCACACCGCGTGCTGGACGTCACGCCGATGAAGAGCGCGGAAATTCTCGTCGGCCTGCGCGAATGGGCGACGCAGGAAGAATTCAGCTACAGCCACGACTGGAGCGTTGGCGATCTGGTGATCTGGGACAATACCGGCACCATGCACCGCGCCGAGGCCTATGACCCGACCTGCAACCGCATGATGCACCGCACCAAGTTGCAGGGCGAAGAACCGTTTGAATAAGCGGCGGTAATTTGGACGACTTGGAAGCCCGCTGCCGGGAACGGCGGCGGGCTTCTCGTTTGTTCGCGTATCAGGGCAGATCGTCGCGGAAGCGATCCATCTGGTGCATCCGTTTGTGGAGGATCGTCACGATCCCGACCGCGCCGTCTGGCAAGATCCGCCAGTAGATATAATGATGCTCGAACCGGCAATAATAGCCGTCCACACCAAATTCCGCCGGGATCGCGCGCCACATGACGCCCCGCGCCGCGATCGCTTCAAACTGGCCGAACAATGCGCGGATATATTGTTCAGCCTGCGCTTCGCCCCAGGTGTCGCGAGTGTAGATATAGATTTCGTCCAGCCGACGACCCGCCGCTTCCTGTACCCGGAATGTGGCCACCGGTTTCAGGGACGACGGTTGTGGGCGATGACCGTTTCGACATCCAACGTCTGATAGCTTGAATCCGGTGCGGCAAAGGCGCGCGTCAGTTCGGCTTTCAAGCGGGCAAAGTGATCGGCTTCCACCCGCTCCTTGTCACGGCGGATCAGGTCGCGGACATATTCGCTGACATTGTCATAGGCTCCAGCGTCACTGACATTGGCGGCTACGAAGTCGCTGAGTGCGCCGCTTACCCGCACGTTGAGAGTCATCGGTTTGGACATGGCGCTTTCTCCCTGTCCTCAATATAATGAATATCGAGGACGGGACAAGCAGGTCAATAGATCGGTCGGGGTGCGCCCGTCCCCATGTAACGCGCCAGATTCTGGTGGAGGCCGGCGACCGATCGTTCCATATAAGGGTTGGGCTGGGTGCCGCGGAAGCCAATATTTTTCATGCCCTGCTGGACAGCCGCCATGTTGGTGAAATCCTGTTGCAGGACCGGGGGCCAGGCTTCGGGCGGGGTATATTCCCACTCGGTCGCGGGCGCTTGGCCTTCCGGGAAGAGTTCGTAGACCGCAGCCTCAAAAATGCATTTGTCGGGGTCGCCCTGATAGGGGCGGGCGGAATAGCAGAGCATGTTGTTGACGGCATGCCCGATCTGGAAATTGGGGAAGATCTGCCAGGCAGTGCCGCTCCTGGCGGTATGGGCAGGCTCTACGGCCGGCCAGATGACGCCCCGCCTTTCGTCATCAGCGCGGGCGGAGGCAAGCCAGTGTTGCAGCACCTGCGGCGCGGGCGTGCCTTCGGGCAGTTCGTCCTTCAGGCGGGTGGCGGCGTTCACCAGCGTCATCGTCGTATTGGTGTTGGCATTTTCCCAAGTGAAAAGCTGCATTTCTGCTGTCGACAGGCGCGGGTCCTCGCCCGACCCGATACGCAGCTTGGCCTGATTTTCGTCCATATTTTTGGGCGCGTCATAGCCGATATTGCTGTGCAGGCCGTGCTGGCGTGACCAGCCGCGAAATTCGCCAAATGCGTTGAATTCGGGGTGGGTGGTCTGGACATGATAGGTTTCGCTGAAGGCTTCCAACGCCACCTTCCAGTTGCAGTCGAAGATGATCCATTTGCGCCAGCGATAGCGCATATTCTGGAGGCCGAACGGGTCAAGCATCTCCGGCACGACGCCCAGATAGTCGGTAAGCGATTTCGCATCGGGATTGAGCGTGATCCAAGCCCAGCCGCCCCATGTATCGACCTGCACCTTGCCCAGCGCCGTGCGCTCCGCCGTCAGCTTGCCCTGCCAATCGTCCTGATGGTTGACGAAGCTGCATTGTCCCTGTCTGTCGAAGGTCCAGCCGTGGAAGCCGCAGATGATGCTCGTCCGGTTGCCACGCGCATTGCGGGCGCCGGGCGGCGTGTCGATCAGGCGGCGGCCGCGATGGGGACAGACATTGTGGAAGGCGCGCAGCTCGTCCGGGCCGGTACGCATGACGATGACCGAGTCTTCGAGAATATCGTAGGTGACAAAGTCGCCGACATTGGGGATGTCCTCCAGCCGGGCGGCCTGTAGCCAGACCTTGCGCCAGAGGTGGTCCTGCTCGGCGCGAGCATAGTCGCGCGACACATAGGCTTCGACCGGGACGGTGACCGGCTTGGTGAGATCTGTCATAACATCCTCGCTTGTCATCTATCGGCCCTGCCAGTTGGGGGGGCGTTTTTCGGCGAAGGCGCGTGGGCCTTCCTGCGCGTCCTGGCTCATATATGTATATTCGGAAGCCGCCCGGGCGGCCTGGAGCGCGGCGGCGCGGCCCATTTCGGTGGCGAGCATCACGGTGTCGCGCCCGGCCTTCACCGACAAGGGCGCACCGTCGAGTATCTCTGCCGCGAGTGCCAGCGCCGTGTCGAGCAATGCGTCGGGTTCGGCAAGACGGTTGACCAGGCCGATCTCATAAGCGCGTTGGGCAGTGATCGGCTTGCCGGTCAGGATGATCTCCATCATGATCCGCTGCGGGATCATGTGAATGAGCGGCGCAGCCCAGGGCGAGGCGCGGCCGACCTTGACCTCGGTAATGGCAAAACGCGCGCTCGTGCTGGCGACGCAGAGGTCGCAGGCTTGGGCAATCATCCAGCCACCGGCAAAGGCTACCCCATTGACGGCGGCGATGGTCGGCTTGCTCAGTTCGATGCTGTCATAGGGCAAGGGGAACATGGCGCGCGGCGGGACGGTCATGCCGGTTTCGACCATTTCCTTCAGATCGCCGCCCGCGCAGAAAGCCTTGTCGCCCGATCCGGTCAGGATTGCGACGCGCAGTCCGGGGGCGGCTTCGAACCGCGCCCAGGCATCGCGCAGCCCGTCGCGAACTTCGCGGCTGAGGCAGTTGCGCTGGTCGGGGCGGTTGATCGTCAGGATGGCGATGCCATCGGCGCGGGCGTCGAAGAGGACGGCGTCGGTCATGATCAAAATCCCCTTTGCGCAATGACATGGGCAGCCCGGTCCAGTTCCTTGCGGAAGTCGGGATGGGCGATGGCGATCAGACGGCGGGTGCGTTCGGCGAGGCTCTGCCCCTTGAGTTCGGCCGCGCCATATTCGGTAACGATGACGTCCACATCGGTGCGGGCCGTGGTGACCGGGCCGGAGAGTTGGCCAACAATCTTGCTGAGCGTGCCGCCCTTGGCCGAGGCAGATAGCGCAATGATCGAGCGGCCGCCGGGCGACCTTGCCCCGGCGCGGACGAAATCGACCTGGCCACCGGTTCCGCCCAGATAGGCTGCGCCCGATTGTTCGGCATTGACCTGTCCGGTGAGGTCCACCTCCAGCGCGCTGTTGATGGTGACGAGGCGCGAGAGGCGGCCCAGCACCGCCGCGTCATGGGTGTAGCTGGTCGCGCACATGCGGATTGTGGGGTTGCGATGCGCCCAGTCGTAGAGACGCTTGGTGCCGATCAACGCGCCGTTGATCGAGACACCGCGATCGACTTCCTTGCGGGCGTTGGTGATGACGCCTGCCTCGACCAGATCGACCAGGCCATCGCCCAACATGCCGGAATGAACGCCCAGATCCCTGCGGTCATGGAGCAAGCGCAGGATGGCGTCGGGGACGGCCCCTACCCCGGTCTGGATGACAGCGCCGTCGCCGATATAAGCGGCGCAATGGCGGGCGATGGCTTCGTCGGTCGGGCCGATGGCAGCGGGGGCGACTTCGACCGGGGGGCGGTTGACGGGAATCGCGACGTCGATCGCGGAGGCCGGGATGGTTTCGCCCGGTGTGAAGGGGACCGCTTCGTTGATTTCGGCGATGACGACCCGCGCCTTGTCCACGGCGGCGCGGACATAATCGCTGATCAGGCCGCAGCTATGATTGCCATGTTCGTCGGCGGGACTGACCTGAATCATCGCGACGTCGCAGGGGATGATCCCGGCGGTGATGAGCGGGCCGACCTGGCTGACATGGACGGGGATGACCTGGAGCTTGCCTGCCTTGGTCATCGACCGCAACGCACCGATCGCGCCCATGCTGGAGAGGGCGAAGCTCTCAGCGGTGGCGGGGGTGAAGAGGCCGGAGAAGCTGGTGGCGATGAAGGCGGACAGGCCGGGAATTTCCCGGCCCTGTTCGATCAGCGCCTCCACCAATGTGGTGGGTTCGCCGCAGGCCTGGCCCAGGACGATATGGTCGCCGGGCCTTAACCCGACACCAAGCTGGACATATGTGGTCATGTTGCACCGGCCTGTTTGAGCAGTTGTTCAGCACGGCTGAGATAGGGGCGATCGAGCATCCCGCCCTTGTAGCCAATCGCGCCAACGCCGGGATTTTTGGCAAATATATCAACAATTTCCTGCGCCTGGGCGATTTCCTCGGCGGTAGGGGTGAAGGCGGCGTTGATGACGTCGACCTGCGCCGGATGGATCGCCAACATGCCGCGATAGCCGTCGCGACGGACCTTTTCGGCGCGGGCCTTGAGACCATCGAGATCGCGGAAATCGCCCTGGATCGTTTCGATCGCGGTCACGCCTGCGGTGGCAGCGCCGAGCAGGCACATGGAGCGCGCGAGTTCATAGGTGAAGCCATAGCTGCCGTCGGGATTGCGGTTGTCGCTGGCACCGATCGAGTCAGCCAGATCCTCCGCGCCCCAGGTCAAAGCGACGACGCGCGGCGCGTCCTTGTAGCTGCCGGTGTGGAACATGGCTTCGGCGGTTTCGGTAACCAGCACGATCAGCGGAGTGGAGCCTTCATCGATGCCGTTGGCGACTTCGAGTGCGGAGAGATAATGGTCGAGCCGATCGACATCCTGCCGGCCATAGACTTTGGGCAGCATGATGCCGCCGGGCCGGGCGGGCATGATCGCAGCAAGATCGAGCAGGGTATAAGGGCCATCGAGCGGATTGACCCGCACCCACAGCCGTTCGCGGCCTTGCGTGCGGCTGGCGAGAAAATCGTGAACGAGTTTGCGCGCGAGCGGCTTATTTTCGGTCGCGACGGCATCTTCCAGATCGAAGAGTGCGATGTCGGCGGCGCTGTCGGCTGCCTTGGCCATCTTCTTGTCGCTGTCGCCGGGCGCGAACAGCCATGAGCGCATCTTGATCGAGAGGTTGGGGGGGGTGGACATGATCTTCTCTCCGGTCAGTAGGATTTGGGCAAGTCCAACACTTTTTCGGCGAGAAAGTTAAGTATCATATGCGGGCTGACCGGCGCGGTGCGCGGAATCAGCACTTCGCGCAGCAGCCGTTCGACATGATATTCCTGCGCATAGCCCATGCCGCCCAGCGTCAGCATGGCGGTATGGCACGCTTCGAACGCGAATTCGGCGGCGAGATATTTGCCCGCGTTCGCCTCGATGCCGCAATCCTCACCCTTGTCGAATTTGGTCGCGGCCTGCATCACCATCAGGTTGGCGGCCTCCAACTGCGCCCAGCATTTGGCGAGCGGGTGCTGGATACCCTGATTCATGCCGATCGGCCGGTCGAACACGATGCGTTCGCGGGCATAGCGTGCTGCGCGCTGGATCGCGTTGCGACCGATGCCGATCGCTTCGGCCCCCAGCAATATGCGTTCGGGGTTCAGCCCTTTGAGGATGATGCGAAAGCCCTGTCCCTCTTCGCCAATGCGGTCCTCTTGCGGGATGAAAAGATCATTGATGAACAGCATGTTGGAGCCGACGGCGTGGCGGCCCATTTTCGGGATCAGCCGATGCTCGATCTTCGTGCGGTCAAGTTTGGTGAAGAAGAGCGAAAGACCATGGGTCTTGTTCTCCACCTCGTCGATCGGCGTGGTGCGGGCGAGCAGCATCATCCGGTCTGCGACATGGGCGTTGGTGATCCAGATCTTCTCCCCATTGACGCGGTAGCCGCCCACCTCCCGCACGGCGCGGGTCTTGAGCTTGGTCGTGTCGAGACCGGTATTGGGTTCGGTGACGGCAAAGCACATCTTTTCTTCGCCCGACAGGATCGGCGGGATCATCCGCTGCTTCTGTTCCTCCGTCCCGAACAGGTCGATCGGCTCCAGGCTGAATACCGGGCCGTGGATGGTGGACGCGGCGGTCATGCCGCCGCCCGCTTCGGCCACCGCCTGCATCATGATCGCCGCTTCGGTGATGCCAAGGCCAGCGCCGCCGACCGATTCCGGCATGGCGACGCCCAGCCAGCCCGCCTGCGCCATCGCGCGGTAGAAATCGACGGGGAATTGGGCGTCATGATCGCGTGCCAGCCAATAATCGTCGCTAAACGTGCTGCATTGGGCCAGCACGGCGTCGCGAATATTCTGCTGGTCGTCGGTAAAGGCAAAATCCACGTTTCTGGCCCTGCTTGCCGCGCCGTTGCGGCGCCTGTTTTCCTATGTTCGGGCTATCAGTGGCAGGCCGGACGCACAATCGAACAGCTGTTCAACATTTTACATATCGGTGGGGCGAAGTGGTTGCCCATGGCGTCGGCCCGCACCTTGTTTTAGCCCGATGGCATGAAACAGGAGAGTGAAATGGGCGAGCCGAAGGCACATGGCGGGCCGCTGACGGGGGTGCGGGTGGTCGATCTGACCGCGATGGTCTTTGGCCCCTATGCGACGCAGATCATGGCCGACATGGGCGCGGACGTCATCAAGGTCGAGCAGCCGGGGGGCGACCAGACCCGGTTCATCAACAGCGGCAATGCGCCAGACCTGGGCGGCGTGTTCACCAACGTCAATCGCGGCAAGCGCAGCATCGTGCTGGACCTGGCCCAAGAGGCGGACAAGGATGTGCTGCGCGCGCTGATCGCAACGGCCGACATCTTCATTCATTCGATGCGGGGCAAGGCGATCGCCCGGCTGGGGTTCGATTATGCGGCGGTCAGGGCGATCAGGCCCGATATCGTCTATACCAATTGCTATGGTTACAGCCGCCGCGGGCCGGACTGCGACAAGCCCGCCTATGACGATACGATCCAGGCGGAATGTGGCATCCCGCATTTGCAGGGATTGATGACCGGCAAGCCCGATTTCATGGCGACGATCATCGCCGACAAGGTGGCGGGGCTGACCGGGCTGTATGCCACGATGATGGCGCTGTTCCACCGCGAGCGCACCGGCGAGGGGCAGGAGGTGGAAGTCGGCATGTTCGAGACGATGGCGTCGTTCATGCTGACCGAACATGCCAGCGGGATGCTGTTCGATCCGCCGATGGGACCGGCCCATTATCACCGCGTGGTGGCGCGCAACCGCAAACCCTATGCGACCAAGGACGGCCATGTCGCGGCGTTGATCTATAATGACAAGCATTGGAACGCCTTTATGGGCGCGGTGCAGCCGGAATGGGCGAGCGAGGAATTTGACAGCCTGCCCAAGCGCGCCAAGCAGATCGACCGGGTCTATGGGTTGCTGGGCGGGACGTTTGCGCAGCGGACGACGCAGGAATGGCTGGATTTGCTGGAATCCTTGCATATTCCGGCGGCGCCTTTGCGCACCACGGACGAGCTGTTCGAGAATGAACATTTGAACGCGATCGGCTTTTTCGAGACGGTGGAGACCGAGCATGGCGCCGTGCGCTTTCCCGGCGTGCCGACATGGTTTTCCGCGACGCCGGGGAAGGTCGCGGGCGGTGCGCCGGGAATAGGCGCGCATGGGGATGCGATCAGGGCGGCGATCGGCAGGCCTCCCTTATAGGACGAGACATTTCCACCGCCACGGCGATGAAGCGGGGGGTGTGCCCGATCCGTCTTGAACGGCCCTCTCCAGTCTTTACCCTTCGCCCTCAAAGCTAATAGCGGACAGGGTGATATGGCAGAAGTTATGGCAGCGACGACATCGGTTCCGTTCGAGATTACCGATCCCGAACGCATCCCCACGCCGCGCTATTATGATGAGGGCTTTTACAAGCGCGAGTGCGAGGAACTGTGGCCCCATGTGTGGCAGATGGCCTGCCGCATCGAGCAGGTGCCGGAAGTCGGCGACTGGATCGAATATAGCAACCTTGGCCAATCAGTCATCATCGTGCGGACCAAGGACGGCATCCGCGCCTTTCACAATGCCTGCCGCCATCGCGGCGTGCCGCTGACCGAGGGGAGCCACGGCAATTGCAAGGGCAAGGGGTTCATCTGCCCCTTCCATGGCTGGCGCTGGAATATCGAGGGGAAAAATACCTTCGTCTATGGCCGCCATATGTTCAGCGAGGGGCAGCTGGATGAGGGTGACCTGGCGCTGCGGCCGTGCCGGTCGGAAATCGAGATGGGCTGCGTGTTCATCAATTTCGATGATGACGCGCCGGGCTTCCGGCAGCAGCTGGGGCCGCTGGCAGCGGGGCTGGACGCCTATCATGCCGACTCGATGCGGGCCGAATGGTGCTTTGCCACGGTGCTGCCCGCCAACTGGAAGATCGCGATGGAAGCCTTCATGGAGGGCTATCATGTCATGCGCACCCATCCGCAATTGCAGCAGAAGGTGCCGATCCTCTATAATATGATGTATGGCATGGATACGGGCGGGATCGGCGTGCCGATCAACCCCAACCGGTCGATGAAAGAGAATATCGTCGATCAGGTCGAGCATATGCAGTTGCTGAGCGATGGCATGGCGGGGATGTGCCATGCCAAGGATGTCGCGGTGGCGCGCACGCTGATCGACGTGGAATTGCCCGAAGATCCGGGCCAGGCGATCATGCAGTGGTTCGGCATGGTCAATCATTGCGTGACGCAGGCCGCGCAGGCGCGGGGCGAACCGGCGGCGGACCTCAATCACATTGCGGTCAACACGCCGGTCAAGGCGGTGGAATATATCTTCCCCAACTATTTCCTGCTGCCGTTCCTTTCGAGCATGGCGGCATACCGCATCCGGCCACTGGGGCCGGAAAGCTGCCTGTTCGAGCTATGGTCGCTGACCAATTTCGCGGAAGGCCAAGAACCCGCGCCGGTGATGGAGGCGGTGATGCTGCCCTATGACAGCGATCAGTTCCCGATGATCCCGCGTCAGGACTATGGCAATATCCCGCTCCAGCAGAAGGGGCTGCACGCCAAGGGATTCGATTTCATGCGACTGTCGAAGGATATTGAAGGGCTGATTTCCAACTATCAGCGGATCATCGACGGCTATCTGAAGGGCGTGGAGCCGGAGAAGTTGAGCGCGGCGACGCAGAAGCTGGCGGGGAATTTCGACGGACCGATACTGGATCTGGGGTTTTAGGGCCAAAGGGCGGCCGCGGCGGCCAGCGCCTGCCCGCCGCGGCCGCGCAGGTCGCCGATCAGCGCCTTGAGGCGGTAGGTCCACAGGTGGAGCGGATGTTCCAGCGTCACGCCCATCGCGCCGAAGAATTGGTGGAAATCATAGACGGTCGCGCGGGCCGATTCCTGGGCGTGCAGCGCGGCGAGCGCGGCATCGCCGGGGTCGAGCGTGGCTGCGGCTTTGAGCGCCAGCCAACGCACACCATTGGCGCGCACCTGCGCTTCGGCAAGGCGGTGGCGTAGCGCCTGGAAGGTGGCGAGGGGGCGGCCAAATTGCTGGCGGTCGGTGACATGGGCGACCGTGCTGTCGAGCGCGGCGGCGAGCAGGCCGGAAGCTTCGGCGGCTAGCGCGATGCGCCAGCGGGTCAGGACTTCATCGGCGGGGATGGCGTGCGGAGTACGGTCGGTTGGCACAGCGAACAGCGTGGCCATGGGATAGCCGTAGAGCGCTTCGGGTTCGGCACGGACCTGTTCTGCCGTGGCCGTGAAGGTGGAGACACCGGACGGGCCGACGATCAAGACGGTCGCACCTTCGCGCAGGAAGCGGACGGGACGCGTGGTGCGGCCTTCCTCCACCAGGCAGAGCGGGCGGGGCAGATCATCGCCGAGCAGCGGGCGGATCAGCGCGCTGGCGGCGGCTTCGACCGTTTGGGGCAGACGGGCGAGGCGTTCGACCACCAGCGCGGCGGACACTGCGCCCAGATCGGGATCGAAGCCGATGTCGAGGAAGCCGCCTTCGGCGAGATCACGGTCGAGCTGCGCGTCCGGCAAAGCGAAGCCTGCTTCATGCAGCGAGGCACCAGCATAGGGGCGGGTCAGCGTGTCGATCGCATCGAGGATCGCGACCTGATCGTCGGTGAGCGAGAGGTTCATCAGCGCGGCTCCCGTGGCAATTTGAGGACATCGGTGGCGATGATGTTGAGCTGGATTTCCGCTGCCCCCGCCGCGATGCCCGCGACGATGCCACGCTGGTGGTGCATCTTGAGATAGGGATGCGCATCGGCCAGCGCTTGCGGAAGATATTCGACGATGAATTCGCACACGCGCCGTTCGGCCATGACGGTGGCGAAGCGGGCAGAGCTGGATTCCGCACCGATCGCTTCGCCCTTGGCGCGGCGGTCGACAATGGCGTAGCTGGCCATGCGCGCGGCTTCGGTGAGGGCGGCGGCGTGGGCGGCTTCGATTTTCACCGCTTCGCCGTCAAATTCTCCCTGCCCCTTCAGCACCGCAACGGCGCGGTCGAGCGCGGCGCGGGCCAGCGCGTAACGGGGGATGCCGAGCCGTTCGTTGGTCAGCGAATAGCCGATAATCTCCCACGCTTGGCCCTCATCGCCCAGACGGGCCGTGACCGGAACGGTGACGTCGTCGAAAAAGACTTCGTGAATGTCGCCCTCGCCGATCAGCGAGGGAATTTGTCGGACGGTGATGCCGGGCGTGTCCATCGGCACGAGCAGGATGGAGATGCCGCGCTTGCGATCGTCACTGGTGCGGCAGACGAGGAAACAGGTGTCGGCAAGGCCTGCATAGCTTGTCCAGATTTTCTGGCCGTTGACGCGATATGTGTCACCGTCTCGTTCTGCGCGGGTACGCAGCGAGGCGAGGTCGGAGCCGGAGCCGGGTTCGGAAAAGCCCTGGCACCAGAGCGCCTTGCCTTCCGCAATCGGCGGCAGATAGCGCGCCTGCTGGTCGGGGGAGCCGTAGCGGATCAGCGTCGGGCCGATCCAGTTGACGTTCATATATTGGCCGCCACGCGGTTCGCCCGCGATCCACATTTCTTCGGCCAGGATCGTCTGGTGCCATGGGTCCAGCCCTTGCCCACCCAGTTCCACCGGCCAGTGGGGAATCAGCAGGCCTTGCTCCGCCAGCGTGCCGCAGAAGGTTTCGGCATATTTGGTGAGCGCAGGCGAAGCCGGGCCGTGCTGCGAGAAACGCTCCCAGTCGTCCGGCAGCGTGTCGGCAAGCAGCGCGCGCAGCCGATCGCGGAAGGCGGTTTCCTGTTCTGTCCATGCAAAGTCCATGCATGGTGATTAAGGGATGCCGCGGGGCGAGAATAGACGCGCGCGCAAGAGAACGCCCCGGTGATATGGCGCATCGAGGCTTGGACAAGCGGAGCGCGGCGGTAAAAATGGAGGGCATGGATATGGACGATGCCCGCTTCACCCCCCTGCTGCCGCTGGACGATGTGCCGGACGGCAAAGCCATAGCCGTGGAGGCAGGCGGGCGCGCCATCATGCTCTGCCATTTTGAGGGGCGCATCCATGCGCTCGATAATCTCTGTTCGCACGCGCAGGAGCCACTGGCGTGCGGGCGGATGCGGCTGGGCTGGATTGCCTGTCCCGCGCATGGCGCACGGTTCGATCTGGAGACCGGCGAAGCGCTGACCGGGCCAGCCCGCGACCCGATCGCCACCTATGCCGTGCGGGTGGTGGACGGGATGATCGAGGTGGCATTGTAGGCCATCGCCTTGGGGATATTGCGGCTGCGCCCCTTGCGCGAGAGGGCCGAACTGCTGCCTAGCTGATCCATAATGACTGGAGGCACGGGACTTTGAGCGACGCACTGGACAGCTTGCGGCAGGAGGTGCGCGACTGGCTTGCCGTTCATGCGCCAAAGGACTGGCGCGCGCGCAGCACGAGCGAGGCGGCCTTTCTGGAGTTGCAGCGCAGCTGGTTCGCGACGCTGGCGAAGGGCGGCTATGCCGTGCCGCACTGGCCGGAAGACTGGCCGGGGGGCGGGCGGTCACTGGCCGAGCAGAAGGTGATTTACGAGGAGTTTGCGCGGGCCGATACGCCGCGCCTGCTTCTGTCCTTCATGTCCACCTACCATGCCGCGTCCACCCTGTTCGAATGGGGCAGCGAGGAACAGCAGCAACGCTATATTCCGCGCATATTGGAAGGCGAAATCTGGTGTCAGGGCTTTTCCGAGCCGGGCGCGGGGTCGGACCTGGCGGCGCTGCGCACGCGGGCCGAGCGCAAAGGCGATGTCTATGTCGTCAATGGCCAGAAACTCTGGTCGACCATGGGGCAATTTGCCGACCAGTGCCTGTTGCTGGTGCGCACGAGCAGCGAGGGCGTGAAGCAGGCCGGGCTGACCTATTTGCTGCTGGACCTGAAGGCACCGGGCGTGACCGCGCGGCCGATCCACCAGATTCATGGTGACGAGGAATTTGCCGAAATCTTTCTCGACAATGTCGAGATACCGGTCGCCAACCGGCTGGGCGAGGAAGGCCAAGGCTGGGCCGTGGCGCAATCGACCCTGTCGTCCGAGCGCGGACTGACCCTGCTGGAGCTGAGCGCGCGGATGCGCGGAGCGCTGTGGCGGATCGGCGACCTTATTCGCGCGAACGGGCGCGGCGAGGATGCGGGCGTGCTGCGCGATTTCGGGCGGCTGGCGAGCAAGGTCGATGCGACCTGCGCGGTGGCCGACCAGTTTCTGGCCAGTCGGATCGCAGGCGAGGAACGGGTCGGTGACGCTTCGATCGTGAAGCTCGCCTATTCGCGCACGCTGCGCGATTTCACGTCGCTGGGGCTGCGGATCGGCGGACTGGAGGCGCAATATCATGCGCCGATCACCTTTGGCGGGGGGATGGAGACGGGCAACTGGATGGCCGATTTCATGAACAGCTATGCCTGGACGATCGCGGGCGGCAGCGACGAGGTGCAGCGCAATATCATCGCCGAACGGCTGCTGGGGATGCCGCGCGAACCCAAAAACTGGGTTGCGAAGGAGGGCGTGGCATGAGCATGACCAGAGCCGAATTGCAGGATGCCGCGGCCAAGGCGTTTGACGGCGACCTGACCCCCGATGCGGCGCATAGCTGGAACCTGATCGCAGAGATGGGATGGCTGATGATGGCCGTGCCGGAGGATCAGGGCGGACTGGGCCTGGGGCGAGAAGCGGTGGGCGTGATCCATCAGGCGCTGGGGCGGACATTGGTGGCGGGGCCGGCAATTGCGCAGATGCTGGTGATCGAAGCGCTGAGCGCGGCTGGCGGGCAGGATGAACTGCTGGGCCGGGCGATGGCGGGCGAGATGATGTCGGCATCGCTTACCGAGGGGCTGAGCGCGGTGCCGGATGCGGACCGTGCGAGTCATGTGCTGCGGGTCGAGGCGGGGATCGTGTCCTTGCTGCCCGTCGAAGATTTGACCATCACTGCGCGGGCGACCTGGGACCAGACCAGGCGGCTGTTCGATGTCGATGTGGGCGATGCCACGGGCATCGTGCTGGCGCAGGGGAATGCCGCGACGGCAATTGCCGACCGGCTGTCGGCGCTGCGCAGCGTGGCGCTGGCGGGCGATTGTCTGGGCGGGGCCGATGCGGCGCTGGCGATGACGATCGACTATCTGGAGACGCGGCGGCAGTTCGACCGGCCTTTGGCGCTGTTTCAGGCATTGAAACATCGCGTCGCCGACATGAAAACCGCGCTGGTCGCAGCCGAGGCGCTGTTCTGGGCGCGGGCCGGGGATGACGCTGCAGATGCGGTGACGATGGGGGCGATGAAGGCCCATGCGGCGGGCGTCTATCGGCTGATCGCCGAGGAGGCGATCCAGCTGCATGGCGGCATTGGCCTGACCATGGAGCATCCCTGCCACCTGTTCCTGCAACGCGCGACGCTGAACGCCGTGCTGGGTGGGGATGGAGACCAGTGGGACGAAGCCAGAGGACGGCAGGCGATGACCGCCTGACCGGCACGACCGAGAGGATAAGGGCATGAAGGCTGGGTTGATGGTCGCGGGATTCGCGACGCTATCGCTGTTGCTGGTGGCACCAGCCGGAGCAGACAAGGTGACACAGCCAGCCGCCCCCGCCCCGGCGGCTGACGCGCTGTTTGCCCAGCCCTATATCGACAAGGATGAATGGCGCGACGCACCTGTGCGGCACCGCTATGTCCATGGCGGCTTTACCGGCACGGACACGCGCTTTTCCTTCTATTTCCCTGACAAGGCGCATTATCAGGGCCGCTTCTTCCAGCATATCACCCCCGTCCCCGACAGCGAAAATAACGGCCAGTTGCCCAGCGTCGGCGAGGAGGACAAGGTCGGCTTCGCGCTCGCGTCCGGCGGCTATTTCGTCGAAACCAATGGCGGCGGGCGTAATCAGGTGGGGATGCCGGGGACGCGCGTGGACCCGACCATCGCTGCGTGGCGCGCCAATGCCGCGGCGGCCACCTATTCGCGGGCGGTGGCGCAGAAAATGTACGGCGGCAAGCGCCCTTATGGCTATGCCTATGGCGGCAGCGGCGGCGCGTTTCGCACGATCGGGTCGATCGAAAATAGCGTCGGCGTGTGGGACGGGGTGGTCCCCTATGTCATGGGATCGACCATGGCGATCCCCAACATGTTCACCGTGCGGATGCACGCGATGCGCATTTTGAAGGATCGCTGGCCCCGGATCATCGACGCGGTCGAGCCGGGCGGTAGCGGTGATCCCTATGCAGGCCTGACCGCACGCGAGGCCGCCGCGCTGCGCGAAGTGACGAAGATGGGGTTCCCGACGCCATCCTGGTTTGGCTATCGCACCATGGGTGTGCATGGCTTTGCCGCGCTCTATCAGGGCATGGTGATGGCCGATCCCGGCTATTTCACCGATTTCTGGACCAAGCCGGGCTATCTGGGCTTCGACAATCCCCGCGATTTCGACGGCGCGCGGGTGCAGCACAAGGCGCAGGTGACAGCGGCGATCACTGCGGCGGAGGCGGCGGGATTGAAGCTCAACACCAGCGTGGTGGATGGGCGCAAGGATGGCGGGGTGGATAACGCCTTTGCCGCGTTGCAGGGCGAAGGGGCGCAACGCATCGTCGCCTATCGCCTGTCGAGCGCGCCGCCGCCGGTCGATTTTCTGGGCGGCGACCTGATATTGGCCGATGGTCGGCGGCTGGCGCTCAGCCGGATCGTGGGGGATGTCGTCATCCTGGGCGTGGCCGATCCGGCGCTGGCCGCCAGCGTGAAGGCGGGCGATCGCGTGCAGGTGGACAATAGTAATTTTCTGGCAGCGCAGACCTATCATCGCCATCAGGTGCCTGGCCGCGACTTTCCGGTGTGGGACCAGTTCCGCAAGAGTGACGGCACGCCCATCTATCCGCAACGGCCGATGATCCTTGGCCCTCTATTCGTGCAGGCGACATCGGGATCGCAACTGACCGGCAAATTTGCGGGCAAGATGATCATCGTGGAAAATCTGTGGGATCGCGAGGCGATGCCATGGCAGGCGGACTGGTATCGCCAGCGGATCGCAGCCTATCTGGGCGCGGCGACGGACGATAATGTACGGCTGTGGTTTACCGACCATGCGCTGCATGGCGACAGCAGCAGGCAGGACGACCCGACCCGCACGGTCAGCTATCTGGGCGTGCTGCAACAGGCGCTGCGTGACCTGTCGGCCTGGGTCGAAAGGGGCATCGCGCCGCCCGCCAGCACGGTTTATCGTATCGATGATGGGCAGGTGATCGTTCCGGCCGATGCAGCGGCGCGCAAGGGCATTCAGCCGGTCGCGCAGGTGAGCGCCAATGGCGGCGTGAAGGCAGTGGTGAAGCCCGGCGCGCCCGTCGCCTTTGTTGCCAGCATCGCCGTGCCGCCCGGTGCGGGGCGGATCGTGGCGGCGGAATGGGATTTCGAAGGTGACGGGACATTCCCGGTCAAGGCCGCCCTGCCCCGCCGCGCAGGCGAGCCCGTGACGATCAAGGCGAGCCACAGCTTCACCCGACCCGGCACCTATTTCCCGGCGCTGCGGGTGGTATCGCAGCGGCAGGGCGATCCCGCCACGCCCTTTGCCCGCATCCAGAATCTGGGACGGGTGCGGGTCGTGGTGGAGTAGGCGCTATTCGAGCGGTTCGCCGTCCCAGGTTTCGGTGTCGATCTGCGCCTGCGCGGCGCGGGAATAGCGCGGGCCGGACACGGCGCCGAAGCTGAACAGCGCATCGACTGCCGCCAGCGTGTCGGCGTGCAGGTCGATCGTCAGCGTCGCCATATCCTCGTCCAGATGGGCGATGCTGGTGGTGCCGGGAATGGCGACGACATAGGGACGACGCGACAGCACCCAGCCGAGCGAGAGTTGCGCCATGGTGCAGCCTGCGTCCGCCGCGATCTGGCCGAACGCGGCGGCGAGCTGAAGATTATGCGCCAGATGGGGAGCCTGGAAACGCGGCATGGACGCGCGGACGTCGTCCGCCGGCACCCCGTCCGGCCCCACCCCGCCCGCCAGCACGCCGCGCGCGACGGGGGAGAAGGCGACAAAGCTGACGCCCAATTCGCCGCAGGCATCCAGCACCGCGACTTCGGCATTGCGGCTCCAGGGCGAATATTCAGTCTGCATCGCCGCGATCGGGTGAACCGCATGGGCGCGGCGCAGCGTGGCGGCGGACATTTCCGACAGGCCGATCGCTCCGATCTTGCCCGCCTCCACCGCGCGGGACAGCGCGCCGACCGACTCCTCGATCGGAACATTGGGATCCAGCCGGTGGAGATAATAGAGATCGATATGATCGACATTCAGCCGCTGGAGCGAATCTTCCAATGTGGCGGCGATCCCCTGGGGCGAGCCGTTAATGCTACGCTTGCCATCCTTGCCGCCCAGCACGCATTTGCTGGCGAGGGTGAAATCGTCGCGCCGGTGCATCAGCGTGCGACCCAATAGCTCCTCATTGGCGCCAAAACCGTAGAGGGCGGCAGTATCGAAGAAGTCGACCCCGACGTCGAGCGCGTGGCGCAGCAGCCGTTCGGCCTGGTCCGGTTCAGGCCGGGGCAGATAGGCGTGGCTCAAATTCATGCAGCCAAGCCCGATGGCCTTGACCGTGAAGGGACCGATGGTGCGGGGCGACAGCGGGGCGCTCATATCGGGGGCAATATCCTGTGTCCGTGGGGTCGGCATCCCATAGCGAGGCTTTGCGGTCGGGGGCTATGAGTTTTTCTTGGCTTGGTTGCGAAAGGCGGCAATAAACCGGCTGTAGCGGGCAGGATGGAAGGACAGCGACATGACGCAAGATGCTGACGGGAAGGGAGCCGCCGCCTATCCGCGCGCGGTGCTGGATTTGTTCGATGCCTATGTGCATGGCGCTATCGACCGGCGCGGTTTTGTCACCCAATGCGCCGTCCATGTCGGGAGCGCAGCGGCGGCCACGACGATGCTGGCGGCGCTCAGCCCGGATTTTGCACGGGGGCAGGTGATCAAGCCAGACGACAAGCGGATCGTCATCAGTCATGTCGATATAGCCTCACCCGCGGGCAATGGCACGGTGCGCGCCTATGTCGCGCGGCCAGCGGCCAAGAAGGCCGCGAAGCTGCCGGTCGTCATCGTCGCACATGAAAATCGCGGGCTTAACCCGCATATCGAGGACATAACAAGGCGGCTGGCGGTCGATGGCTATATGGCGGTCGCGCCAGACGCACTGACGACGATCGGCGGTTATCCGGGCGATGAGGACAAGGCGCGGACCGCCTTTGCGACGCTGGACCGGGCCAAGATTGGCGAGGATTTTGTCGCGGCGGCGACCTATGCGCGGACGATGGCGGGGAGCAATGGCAAGATCGCCGCGGTCGGCTTCTGCTTTGGCGGGTGGATCGCCAATCTGCTGGCGACGCGGCTACCCGACCTGCGTGCGACGGTGCCCTTCTATGGCAGTCCGCCGACGCTGGCCGACGTGCCGAAGATCAAAGCGCAGTTGCTGATCCATTATGGCGGCAATGACGCGCGGACCAATGCGGCCTGGCCCGATTATGAGGCGGCGCTGAAACAGGCCGGGACGCATTACCGGGCCTATATCTATGATGGCGCGGAGCATGGCTTCAATAACGACACCACGCCGCGCTTCGACAAGGCGGCGGCGGACCTGGCCTGGGCGCGGACTTTGGCGCTGTTCCGGCAGACGATTGGCTGATCCAAGGCTGTCCCGCCCGATAAGGCGGGACAGCCATTATGGTGTCAGGCCATCAGTGCCTTGACCGTTTCGACCACCTGATCGGGCGAGACGATATAGGCGTCCTCCAGCACCTTGGCGAAAGGCACGGGCGAGTAAGGCGCTCCGAGGCGACGGACCGGGGCTTTCAACTGGCCGAACAGTTCCTCCGATATGGTCGAAGCGATTTCGCCGCCGGGGCCGAAATGGCGTACCGCTTCATGGGCGATGACGGCGCGGCCCGTCTTGGCGACCGAGGCCAGCACGGCTTCCTTGTCCCAGGGCGACACCGTGCGCAGGTCGATCAGTTCGACCGAGATGCCCGCTTCCGCCAAGGGAGCCAGCGCCTGCTGGCAGCGGATGACCTGTGAGGACCAGGAGATGATGGTGACGTCGGTGCCTTCCTGCACCACCCGCGCCTTGCCCAAAGGGATGGGAGCGAGATCGTCGGGGACTTCGGCAGGAATGAACAGTGAGCCTGCGGATTCGATGAAGATGCAGGGGTCCGGGTCCTGGATGCAGGACAGGAGAAGCCCCTTATAGTCCACCGGATTGGAAGGGGCGACCACCTTGATCCCCGCCGTATGCGCAAACCAACCTTCCAGATGATCGGCATGTTGGCCCGCCGTCTGCCAGCCTGCGCCGGTAAGCGTGCGGATGGTGATCGGCACGGTGCTTTGCCCGCCAGACATGAAGCGCAATTTGGCGGCGTGGTTGAAGATCATGTCCATGGCGACAGCGGTGAAGTTCATCAGCATGATTTCGGCGACCGGCTTGTAACCGGCCAGCGCTGCGCCGATGGCCGCACCGATGATTGCCTGTTCCGAAATCGGGGTCGATTTGACCCGGTCATCGCCAAATTTGGTCGACAGGCCAGCGGTTGCGCCCGTGACGCCGCCGCCTTCGCGATCGGCGATATCCTCGCCCAGCACGATCACCTTGTCATCTTCAGCCATCGCCTGATGCAGCGCCGCATTGACGGCCTGAAGGCTGTTCATCTTCTTCGCGCTCATGCCGGGATCTCCTGCGCAAAAACATCGCGGCGGAGTTCGTCCACCGATGGCAAGGGGCTGGCGAGACCGAATTCCTGCGCGTCCTCAATCTCGGCTTCGATGGTCGCCTGCATGGCGGCGAGGGACTCCTCGGTAGCGTGGCCCTGTTCGACCAGCCATGCCTTGAAGGCGGGCAGCGGGTCTTTCGCGATCGCGGCGGCCTTTTCTTCCTTGGTCATATATTTGTCGTCGTCGCCCAGCACATGGCCGTGGAAACGGAAAGTCTTGCATTCCAGCAGCGTTGGCCCTTCGCCTTCACGGGCGCGGGTGATGGCTTCATGCGCGGCAGCGAACATTGCCAGCGGGTCATTGCCGTCCACGGTGTGGCCCGGCATCCCATAGCCGATCGCGCGCTTGGCGATGAAGTCGACCGAGGTGCCATTTTCGTAGCGCGTATGTTCGGCAAAGCCATTATTCTGGCACACGAAAATCACCGGCAGCTTCCACACCGACGCCAGATTGAGCGATTCATGGAAGGCGCCGATATTGGACGCGCCATCGCCGAAATAGGCGATGGTAACGCGCTTGCTGCCATCCAGCTTGGCCGCCCAGGCCAGGCCATTGGCGATCGGCATGGAGGAGCCGACAATGCCGGTCGTGACCATCACACCGCTTTCGGGGTGGGTGAGGTGCATCGGCCCGCCCTTGCCCTTGCAGGTGCCATCGACCCGGCCTGCGATTTCCGCCCAGAGCGGGCGGAGCGGCATGTCTTTCGCCACCATGTCGTGGATGCCGCGATAGATGGTGCAGATCTTGTCATCATCGGTCATCAGCGATGACAGGGTGGCGGGGATCACTTCCTGCCCCCGTGCCGAATAATAGGGCATGACCAGCCGCCCAAGGCGAATGGTCTTGCGGATGGCGTCGTCGTTGCGCTCGATACGGATCATGCGCCGGTAGATATCTACCAGCTGGTCCGGGGTAGGCGCCGGGGCGTTGCTCAGCTCTGCCATGATGTCCTCAAGATGGCCAATGGGATGCCTCCTTGAATTGGCGCTCAGGGGGAATTGGTCAACTCGCCGGGGCGATATGTGGGCGGTGCCTTGCAATGGCCGGGTGGCTGCCCAAACTGGGATGATGGAGAAGGACGCGCATGACCGACAAGAGTGATAGCATCAGGCAGGCAACCGAGCGGGTGCTGCAACTGGAAGGCGAGCTGGAGGCCGAGGGCGCGGCATCTACGCAGGGCGACGAATTGGCCCATGCCCACGCGATGCTGCATCAATGGGTGGACAGCGTGGTAGCGGTCGTTTCTTCGCCGGGCGTTGGCCGCGTGTCGCTGATCCATGACGATGGGACGGAATCGCGGATATCATCGCCCGGCCTGCCTTTTCGCCTGTCCCGTCCGGCGCGATTCGACAGCTAGCGGGACGAGAAGCTGGCTCCGTCAAAATGATCGAGCGGGGTCAGTGGCGCGGCGGTGAAGTCGATCACCTTGCCGACGCGCACGGCCTTGGCCGCATTATCGGGCTGGAAGGTGAAGCAGTTGGGTGGCACCCGGCTGGCGGTGGATTGCCGCTCCATCGGGATCAGCCGGCCATTGGCCAGGATCGCGCCCCATTGCAGCAATTTGGCGGCTTCGCGCTGCGGGCCATCCAGCCCCTCGATCCAGTCGCGCAGCTTCATGATCGACAGGCCCGTGATAGCGGCAGGGGCTTCCATCACATGATTGCGGTGGGCGACCTGGAGCAAAGCCACGCCGTTGCGGCGGATTTCGGCGATAGCGAGGCCGTCGATCGGATCGCAGGTGACGATGTCATAGAGGGTGGGGTCGGCATCGGTTATATGGGCCGCCGCCAGCACGGTCAGGTCGTGGAGATGAGTGCAATTGGCCTTCTTTTCGCCGCGTGCCGCGACATCGGCCAATGCGACGCCAGTGAAGGTTGCCGCCAGCACTGCGGGCGCGCCGGGGCAGGTCGTCCAGGGCACGCGCTCCATGACGGATTCGACGTGGGTGATGACCGTGCCGTCATGGCGCAGGGTGACCGCCATGCAGTGATAATCATCCTCCAGCGCGGCGATCACCTGTCCAGCCGACGGCGTGACGCGCAGGCACCGCCGGAAGCCGGACAGCGCGTCGAGCGTGGCGCTGTCCATCATGTTCAGTCCTTGGCCAGCAACAGCGCCGCCGCCATGGGACCGCCGCCTGACGTGGCGATGGCGACGCGGGGATCGCCGCCAATCTGGCGCACGCCGCCCTCCCCTCGCAACTGGACGACGGCTTCATAGGCAAAGCCGAAGCCGTGGAGCCGCCCCCAGCCAAGCTGACCGCCGCCGGTGTTCATCGGCAATGCGCCGTCGCGGGCGATCCGGGTGCCGCCTTCCAGAAACTGACCGCCCTCGCCCACGTCACAAAAGCCCAGCCCTTCGAGCCAGGTGATCGGCTGGAAAGCGAAACCATCGTAAAGCTGGACGGTATCGACGTCCTTGACCGTATAATCGGTGTTGCGCCACAGGTCGCGCCCGGTGGGATAGGCGCCCGCCCATTCGGCCTGGTCCCAGCTATAGCGTTCGACCGATCCGGCGCTGGCGACGATGCGGATGGGTGTGGCCTTCACCTCGTCCAGCGCCTCGCCCGCCGACACGATCACGACGGTAGAGGCATCGGTGAAACGGTCGCAATCATAGAGGCAGAAGGGCGTGCTGATCATCCGCGCGGACATATAGTCGTCCATCGTCAGCGGCTTCTTGACCAGCGCGCGGGGGTTGATCGCGGCATTGGCATGATCGTTGAGCGCGACCTGCGCCAGTTGCTCGCGGGTCAGGCCGTAGCGCTTCATGTGGCGCATCGCGAATTGCGCGGTCCAGTTGGCGGCGGAGAAAGCGCCGAAAGGCGACACCCATTGCGAATTGCCCGACACATCCTTGCGCCGCTCCATCGGCGGGAATTCTTCCGGGCGGGCAAGGGCGGCGGCTTCATAGACGGTGCGGAAACAGAGGACATGGCGAGCCAGCCCCGCTTTCACGGCATTGGCGGCTTCGATGATCGCGCCCAATTGCGCGGTCGATTCCGCAGCGCCAATATGCCAGCGGGTTTTCAGGCCGAGCACTTCGATCAGATCGTCCGAACTGACGGGAGAAAAGCCGAGGAAACTCGGCATCTTGCCGGGATAGGTTGCGACGCCGTCAATCTGGTCGAGGGTCAGGCCAGCGTCGGCAATGGCTTCGCGCACCGCATCGACCGTCAGCAACAAGGGCGAACGGGTCAGGCGGACGCCGACGTCGGACATGCCGATGCCGGTGATATAGGCTTCAGGTTGCGCCATGCTCAGGCCACCTTCTCAAACAAGGGGAACCAGATGCCGTCCTGCTCCTCGAACACCACATGGACCGGATCGTCTATGTCCACAGCGTCGACCGGGCTGCCGACGATATTGGTGGTGAGATAGACCCCCGGCGCATCGTCCAGCTTCACCCGCGCGATGACGAAGGGGACGTCCATATCCTTGGCCCAGGCCTGATGATTGACGGTGTAGGTGTCGATCGTGCCGGTCCCCGCGACGGCATGGGGGGCGACATTTTCAGACTGGCAATGGCGGCACATCTCGCGCGGCGGATGGGTATATTGGCCGCAATCGCCGCAGCGGGTGATATGCAGTTTCCCGTCCGCCCCCCCGGTCCAGAAGGCGCTGTTTTCCCGGTCGAGGCGCGGACGTGAGCGTTGCCAGGCCATGGGTCAGACGTCCCAGACCAGATGCAGGCTTTCAATGCCGATCACATGGCCACCATGGAACACGGTGGGATGATCGGGATCGAGCCGGAATTCGGGCATCCGCGCCAGCATCTCCTCATAGAGGACCTGCAATTCCACGCGGGCAAGGTGCGAACCAAGGCAGCGATGCGGGCCGACGCCAAAGGCGATATGGACGTTATTTTCGCGATCGAGATCATAGATGTCGGGCTGGGGAAATTCCTTCGCATCCAGATCGGCAGCGGGCAGGAAGAGTTTGAGCGTTTCGCCGGGCATCATGCGCGCGCCAGCAAGCTCAGCTTCTTTCTTGATGATGCGCATCGGCACGGTGAAGGTGAAGCGGCGCAGCATCTCTTCGGCGGCTTCTGCGATCAGCTTGGGCTCCGCGCGCAATTTGCGTTGCAGGGGCAGGTCGGTCGCCAGGCCGCGCATGGCCAGGCCCATGGCGTTCATGACGGTGTCGAGGCCCGCGATGAACAGTAGCACGCCGTAATTTTCCATGTCAGCCAGCGTCGTCGGCTGCCCGTCAATCTCCAGCTTCCACAGCATGGAAAGGATGTCGTCGCGCGGATTGTCGCGCCGGTCCAGCACGGTATCGCGCATGGCGGCAGCGATCTTTTGCAGGCGGCGCATCGAGCCTTCGCGATCGCTGTCGATCGCCTCCATATGCTCCTTCACGATGGCGCGATATTCGGGCAGCCGGTCGAGCGGCAGGCCGAGCATCTTGAGGAACACCTGCACCGGCAGCGGTTCGGCGACCGCGGCCATATATTCGCAGCGGCCAGCGGGCTTCATCTCTTCGATCAGGGCAGCGGCCAGCTCACGGATGCTGTCGCGCAACGCGGCGATCGTCTTGGGCGAAAACACCTTTTGCAGCGGCTGGCGATATCTGGTGTGTTCGGGCGGGTCGAGCGTGATCGGGATCGGCTGCGGGATGTGCGGCGCACCGGGCGGGAGCGAGGCGAGGAGCGCCTTCATCTTGTCCTGCGGCACGAACTCGCTGGAATAGGTTTCGGTGTCGCGCGAGGCTTCATGATTGGCCGCGTGGGTCAGCGCGACCCAGCCGCCGCCGTTACGCGGGGTCCAGAATACCGGCGGGGCGCTGCGCAGCAGGTCGAGGATACGGGCGTGTGGATCAGCCAGCAGGCCCGGATCGGCATGGATATCGAAATCATAGACCAGCGCGTCCGGCACATGGGCTGGCTTGGGTGCGGCGGGGCTTAGGGCGGCGTGGGCCATGTGAATCTCCGGCAATCCTGCATCTTGTTAAGACCGGTGTCGCGCGCAGCGCCGTCAAAGGCAAATGTCCGCCGTGCGCCGCCCCATGATACCGCACCGACGATAGACGCACGGCCGAGCGCCGATGCCGTATCGTGGCGGCGATTGAGCGGATGGCCATGTTGATCGACACATCTTTCTCCTTTCTAAGGACAGCAAGCAATGCGGGAGAGACCCCATGAAAATTCGTATCGAAAAGGCCGGTTGCGTGGGCAATGCCCGCTGCGCCGCCGTGTCGGAAAGCCTCTATCCGCTCGATGACGATGGCTACATCGATACCGAGGGTTTCGACGTGCCGGAAGGCGAGGAGCGCGCCGCGAAAAATGGCGCGCGCGCCTGCCCGGAACGGATCATCTTCGTCGAGGAAGATGACGGTAGCATCAGCTGGCCCCCTGCGGCCAAAGCCTGACAACAGATAGTGGAGAGCCGAAAATGAGCGACCTATTGGGCTATAAGGGCAAGCGCGTCATCGTGAGCGGTTGCTTTTCCGGCATGGGGGAGGCGACGGCAAAGCTGTTGCTGGAGCTGGGCGCGGAAGTGCATGGGCTGGATTATAAGGACAGCGCATTGCCGCTGGCATCCTTCCATAATGTCGACCTGCGCGATCCGGCATCCATCGACGCGGCGGTCGCGGGCATCGGCGGCAAGGTGGACGCGCTGTTCAACTGCGCGGGCCTGCCGCAATCCTTCCCGGCGATGGACGTGATGAAGGTCAATTTCATTGGCCTGCGCCATCTGACGCAGCAGGTGCTGCCGCTGATGGGACCGGGCGGGGCGATCGCCAGCATTGCGTCCACGGGCGGGCTGGGCTGGAGCCGCCGGATTCCGACCAATATGGAATTTGTGACGACCAAGGGCTTTGACGAAGCGGCCGCCTGGTGCGACAGCAACATGGACATAGTCAAGGAAGGCTACAGCTTCTCCAAGGAGAATGTGATCGTGTGGACCCAGTTTATGGGCGCGCATCTGATCAAGCAGGGCATCCGCATCAATTGCACCCTGCCCTCCCCTACCCAGACGCCGATGATGGCCGCGTTCGAAGCCACGTCGGGCAAGGATGTCGTCGCGGCGGCAGCGGAACCAATGGGTCGCTATTCGACACCGGAGGAACAGGCCGCCGGGCTGGTGCTGATCAACAGCGATCTGGCCAGCATCGTCAATGGCGTGGTGTTCCCGGTCGATGGCGGCTTCATGGGCGGGGTCGCCACCGGACAGGTGGACCTGAGCGTCATGATGCGCCGTTCCGCACCCGCACAATAACCCCCCGGAGCCTGGCCCCATGAATTTCGACCTGACCGACGACCAGGAGATGATGCGCGACATGTTCGCGCGTTTTCTGGATGAACATAGCAGCATGGTCCGCGTGCGTGAGGCCGCGCCGTCGGGGTTCGACCCTACGCTGTGGTCGGGGCTGGCCGAACTGGGGGCGCTGTCGATCCGCGTGCCGGAGGAAGCCGGTGGGCTGGGGCTGGGGCTGTTCGATGCCGCAATCCTGATGGAGGAAGCGGGCCGGACTTTGGCGTCGGGACCGCTGGCCGAAACATTAGTGACTGCGCGCCTGCTGGCGCAACTGGGCGGTGACGTCGGTGCAACGCTGTTGGCACAGGTCGTCAGCGGCGAGGCGGTTGCCAGTCTGGCGTTCCACGATGTGGCGGTCGAGCCGGTCCAGTGGATCGGCGGCGGACAGGTGGCGCAGGCCGTGATCGCGCGCATGGGCGAAGAGATCGTCCTGATCAGCGTACCCGACACGGCGCGGATCGCGGAGGATAATCTGGCCTCCACACCGATCGCACAGATCCACCTGCTGGCGCATCCGCGGGTGACATTGGCGTCGGGTGCGGATGCGCTGGCAACCTTCGCCGCGGGGGTCGAGGAATGGAAGCTGCTGATCGCCGCGGGTCTCGCCGGGATCGGGCGCGAAGCGTTGAAACTGGCGGCAGCCTATGCCTGTGAGCGTAAGCAGTTCGACCAGTATATCGGCCAGTTTCAGGGGATTTCCCACCCGCTCGCCGATCTGCTCTGCGATGTCGATGGCGGCAAGTTTCTGGTGTGGAAGGCGATCCGTGATCTGGCCGATGGTGCGCCGCAAGCGGGCGCTGCAATCAGCATCGCGGCATGGTGGAACAGCGATGCGGCAAGCCGCGCGGTGGGCCAAGGACTGCACACATTCGGCGGCTATGGCCTGACCACCGAATATGATATTTTCCTGTTCAACCTGCGGGCCAAGGCATGGCCGCTGGTGCTGGGCGATCCGCAAGCCTTGATCGCAGAGGCTGGTCGGCGCCTTTATAGCGGGGAAACCGCCGCCTTGCCCGACGCTGGCGCGATGCCGGTCGACTTCGATCTGGGTGAGGATGCGCGGGCGATCACGCAGGAGATTGAGGCCTTTTTCGCAGCGAACGTCACGCCGGACATGCGCGAGACATTCCACTATAGCTGGGAAGGCTATAACCCCGAACTCAACCGAAAGCTGGCAGAGCAGAATCTCCTCTATCTGGGCCTGCCCAAGGATGTCGGCGGGCGTGGCCTGTCCGCCTATGAAAAGACCGCCGCGATGGATGCGTTCGAGTTGCAGGGCTATAACAACCCTGCCGCAGGGGTGACGCAGATGGTGGCGCTGATCATCCACCGGTTCGGCAGCGAGGAACTGAAGGCGGCGGTCCTGCCGGAAATCATGCGGGGCGAAGTGATCTGTTCGCTGGGCTATTCCGAGCCAGGGTCCGGGTCCGACGTGTTCGCGGCGCAATGCCGCGCCACCCAGGAGCCGGACGGCAGCTGGCGGATTGATGGCACCAAGATGTTTACCAGCGGGGCGAATCTGTCCACCTATGTGCTGATGCTGTGCCGCACCAACACGGAAGTCGCCAAGCATAAGGGGCTGACCATGTTCATCGTGCCGTTGAAGGCCGATGGCGTGACGATTCAGCCGGTTTACACATTTCAGGACGAGCGTACCAACATCACCTTCTATGACGGGGTGCGCATCCCCGATAGCTGGCGGCTGGGCGAGATTGACGGCGGCGTGCGCACGATGAGCGCGAGCCTGGAACTGGAGCATGGAGGCGGCTTTGCCAAATATCAGCGCGCCATGCTGCACGCAGCCGAAACGCTGTGCCGCGAGATACGCCACAACGGCAAGCCGCTGATCGAGGATGAGGGTGCGCAGGCGCGGCTGGCGCGCACTGCCGCCAATCTGTGGGTGTCGGAACTGATCGCCTTCCGCGCCAATTGGGCGAGCATGGAGAAGAAACCGAACCTGGCCTATGGCCCGATGGCCAAGATGTTCAGCTCCGAAAAATTCCAGAGCGATGCCCGCGACCTGCTGGACCTGACAGCGCCGCTGTCCCTATCCAAGCGCAAGGGCGCGGCGGCAGATATCAACATGTTCTATCGCCATGCCCAGGGCGCGACCATTTATGGCGGGACAAGCGAGGTCCATCGTTCCATGATCGCCGAGCGTGCGCTGGGCCTGCCGCGCACCCGCGCCTGAGGATGATGATATGAGCGACGCCCCGCATCTGTTGAGCGAGGATCAGGACGGCATACTGATCGTGACGCTGAACCGGCCCGACAAGCTCAATGCACTGTCGGCGCAGACAATGACGCTGTTCGAGCAGGCGCTGTTACGGTTCCGCGATACGCCGGAACTGCTGGTCATGCTGATCCGGGCGACCGGGCGCTATTTCTGTTCGGGCGCGGACCTGAAAAGCGGGGACGCCCCCGCCTATCCGCGCACGCCTTCGGGCATTCGCGAGAACCACCGGCTCAATCTCAACGGGATGCAGCGCATCTATGACGAGATGGAGCATATCGAAAAGCCGATCGTCAGCGCCATTCATGCGACCTGTGTGGGTGGCGGGCTGGAAATGGCGCTGTCGTGCGATTTCCGGCTCGCGGCGAAGAGCGCGGCTTTCTCTTTTCCCGAAGGCCTGTTCGGCGTGCTGCCCGCGTCCAATGGGGTCAGTCGCCTGACGCGCATTTGCGGGCCGCATTGGGCGCGCTGGCTGATCATGGGTAACCAGAAGGCGGATGCCGATAAGGCGCTCATCATGGGGCTGGTGCATGACGTGCTGCCCGATGAAGGGTTTGACGAGGCGGCGCTGAATTTCTGCCGTCACCTGACAAAGCAGAACGCCGAACAGATGGGCGCGGCCAAGATCGCGATCGAACTGGCGGCGGAAGTCGGGCCGTCCATGGGCCGCCATGTCGAGCGGATGGCCAATAGCGCGCTGATGCTGAACCCGGCCTATCTGGAAGGGATGGAGCGTTATCTGAAGGGTGTTGGCGGCAAGAAGGATTAGGACGACGCGGCCAGCGTCCGGTAATCGCGAATTCCCAGTTCCAGCAGCCGCGCTTCGGCGCGCAGCAAATGGGTGCGGCCGAGCGGGTTTGGCGCGTGCAACGTGTTTTGCAGGGCAACGTCGGTCGTCACCGTGACGATACGTTCCAGCCCCGTCATCAGCGCCGTCGCCATGCTGTATACCGGCGATTGCGGCTGAGCCAGTTCCCCGTCCATCTGTTCGACCATCAGCCGCATGACCGGCTGGGCTGCGCGGACACGATGCATCATCATCCGCTCATTCTGCGCATCGGCCATGCGGTTACGCAAATGGAGCAGGCGCGAATGTTTGACCCAGAAACCATGATAGGCGGTGACGAACGCCAATGTCCGCTCACCCAGATCCGCGTCGTCCCAGCGGGTGCGCAGCAGGCCGACATATTCATCCTCGGCCGTCGCCATCACCGGTTCCAGCACCGCCAGCAGCAATTCGGTCAGATCGTTGAAATAATTATAGAGCGACGTCATGCCCAGCGAGGTCTGGCGCGCCACCGCGCTCAGTGAAATCTCGACGTCGGGGGGACCGGCCAGCAGTTCGTTGGTCGCGGCCAGGATACGGTCGCGCGTGTCGCGCCCCTTGCGTCCCAGCCGCTGGCCATTCAGATTATGGCTGAGCGCCTTGGTCGCGGCGGGCGCGCGTGTGCGAGACGGCCTGGTTGCCCCCTGCTCCACCGCCGCTTCCGCCTTTGCGCTCACATTGCCGTCCTTTACTTGTCCGTCAGGCGCGCCATGCGATCAGTTTGGTTTCGAGAAATTCCTCGATTCCCTCCAGACCCCATTCGCGACCGATGCCACTGGCCTTGTAACCGCCAAAAGGCAAGTCTCCCGCGATGCACATGCCGCCGTTAACGCTGACCGATCCAGTGCGTATCCGCTTCGCGACCGCGATCGCGCGATCGAGATCGGCCGAATAGACGCCGCCGCACAGGCCATAGGCGCTTTCATTGGCGATGCGGACGGCGTCATCGTCGTCATCGAATGGGATGACTACCAGAACGGGACCGAAAATCTCCTCCTGGGCGATGCGCATGTCGTTGGTGACGTCGGCAAAGCAGGTCGGTTCGATGAAATAGCCGCTGCCCTTGTCGGGCCGCGCCTTGCCGCCTGCGAGCAAAGTCGCGCCTTCGGCAACGCCGATGTCGACATAGGACAGTACCCGCTCCATCTGCCGCTTCGACACGACCGGACCCATGATGTGGGCGGGATTGTCATAGTCGCCCCAATTGTCGCCGAAGCTGGCATAGGCGTGCTTGAGGACCGCCTTGGCTTCCTCATAGCGGCTGCGCGGGACCAGCAGGCGCGAATGGACGGCGCAACCCTGACCAGCGTGGAACACGAGCATCGACTGGGCGACGTCCATGGCGAAATTGGCGCTGTCCTCCAGCACGATCTTGGCCGATTTTCCGCCCAGTTCCAGAAATACGCGCTTCAGGGTTGCGGCGCCCTGTTCCATGATCCGCTTGCCGACGCCGGTGGAGCCGGTGAAGGAGATGAGATCGACGCGGGGGTCAGTGACCAGCATTTCGCCGGCCAGTGCCGCGTCGCTGCCGAAGATGACGTTGAGGACACCGGCAGGGAAGCCTGCTTCGCGCGCCAGTTCCCCGAAGATCGCGCCCATGCCCGGCGTGTTGGGCGCGGGTTTCAGGATCACGGTGCAACCCGCCAGCAAGGCCGCAACGACCTTGCCCACGTTCACATAGAGCGGCACGTTCCAAGGGGTGATCGCGCCGACGACGCCCACGGGTTCATAGACCGCCTTGCGCTGGGTTTCGAAGCCATAGCCGGTGCGACCGCCATAATCCTTGTCCCACTTCAACTGCGGGAAGAGGCGCAGATAATCGTCCCAGCCGTCGAGCGCCATATCGACATGGGCGCGTCCGACCGCGCCCAACGCTGCGCCTGCTTCATTCCGGGCAAGATCCGACAGGCGTTCACGATTCTCATCAAACAGGGCGCGCAGCTTCGTCACCAGTTCGACGCGCTTGGCGACATTGGTGGACCAGTCGGTCGTGTCGAAGGCACGGCGGGCGGCGGCTATCGCTTCATCGACATCGGCGGCCGACGCATCGGCGGCCTTGCCGACCGGCTCACCGGTCCAGGGGCTGATGACGTCGAAGGTCGCGCCGCCCTGTGCTTCGCGCAGCGCGCCGTCGATGAAAAGTTTGGCGTCGGGAAGAGTGGCCATGGCGTGTTCCTGTCGAAAGGCTTGGGAAAAAGGGAGGTCAGCGCTTGCGCGCGTTGAGGGCGACGATGCCCATGTGCAGGTCGGCGGGCATGTCGAGGATGGCGCGGAAGGCGTCCGTCACGCTGTTATAATGGCTGATGCCACGTTCGCGCAGGTTGATGCCGACCTTGGCATTTTCCTGGCCAAAGCGCATCGACACGTCGACCGGCCAACTGCTGCCGGTCTTGGTTTCATCCATCATCATGCCCGCCTGTACGGTGGTGACGCGGATGCCATCGGCCTCCAGTTCGCGCGACCACATGTCCGATACCAGTTCCAGCGCCGCCTTGCCCCCGGCATACATCCACAGCATCGGCATTTTGAGCGCGACGGATTCGCTGCTGACGTTGATGATATGCCCGCCGCCGCGCAGCAGCGGCAGTGCTTCACGGGCGCAATGGATCGGCCCGGCGACGTTGGTCATCAGCGACGTGACAATCTGGTCGTCGCGCACTTCGGCAAGAGTGAAGGGTTCATAGACGGCGGCGTTGTTGATGAGGACGTCGATGCGCTCATGCTGCGCGGCGATTGCCGCAAATGCGGTGCGCACCGAGTTAGGATCACCGACATCGCATTGCAGGGCGAGATGCGGCGCGCCCAGTTCCGCCGCGACCGCTTCGACCTTCGACAAGGTCCGGCCAAGCAGGATGACGGTTTCGCCGTCGCGCGCAAAGCGGCGGGCGAGCGCGCGGCCAAGGCCATCGCCGGCTCCTGTGATCACGATCGTCTTGGCCATATCCTGCTCCGCTTGTCCTGATTGTCGCTTCATTCCTTCCCGCACCGGCGCGCGCGCGGCAAGGGGGCTGGCCATCGCGCGCGCGATAGCTGCTTGGTGCTAGCCCACCGGGCGGGCGAAGTCGGTCGGATAGACGGACAGATCGCCATCATAGGCGATGCCGCCGGGCCAGAAATGCGTGCCGCTAACCTTGGCGAAATAATGGACCGTGCGCGCGACCGAGCCGGAGGCGGAGCGCGGCGCGAAAGCGACGCCGCTGGGGCTGACGCCGCGGGCGCGGGCGCTGAAATCCTTGACGGTGAACAGCAGATCGTCGGTCTGCTGCGCGCACAATACCAGGTCGCTGCCGGGGCAATAGCGTCTGGGTTCAAGCTGCACCGGCGACAGGCGACCGCGTTTCATGCCAACCTTGCCCGGCACGCGGGTGACTTCGGGGGAATGCACATTGTCATACCAGTGATGATATTCCGCTTCGCGCCCGGCGACGAAGTTGGCCAGGATGATGCTGACGCCGGAGAATGGCTGGTCGGGACGATGATTGGGGCTGAACGCCCAGTCGGCATACATGGCGTAGCTGTGGATACGCTCGCTTTCGTCGCTGTCGTCGATCAGCCCGGCGTCGCGCGCCTGCGCCAGCAAGGGGGCGAGCGCAGGCAGGTCTATTTCCGGGGTCGCCGTGTCATGTTCATAGACGCTCATATAGCGCCAGGGCTGCGGAATGTCGGGCATGATCTGCTGCGGCGTCAATTCATAGCGGTCGGCCGAACGAAAGCCACGCAACCGGGCAAGGTCGTCGCGATGCTGGCCGTCGAACCAGGCGGCATAGTCAGCCTCTCGTCCAGCGGGGACGTTGTGGAGGTGGATAGTGGTATGCTGTTTCATGGCCTCTGCCCTCTGGCGGCGCGCGCTATGGCGCTTGTTTGGCGCTAATCCAGCATGGACCGGGACGGCGCGCCAGAGGCTTGGACGCACTCGGCCGATTGATCGCCGGGGCAATGCGATCAGGGCGTGTCGGGCGGCGACACCATAGCCATGTGCAGGCGGGTCAGACGCGATTCCGCGATCAGCCAATCGCCGCCCACGCGAACATAGCGGTCATGATAATGGCCATAGCCGGTCAGCGTGCGCCCGTCGGGCCAGACCAGATGATCCATCATCGGCCAGATTGCGGTGGCGGCATCACCCGTCACCGCAATTTCGGGCATATGGACATGATGGACCGTGACTGCGGTTTCCAGCGACCCGCGGATACTGACGACGAAGGCGTCCCGTCCTTCTATGCGCGGTCCGCCCGATCCGGTGGCGTCCAGAAAAAAGTCTGGCGTGAACAGGGCCGCCCAGCCGTCCCAGTCCTTGCTGTCGAGCAGGCGGCAATAGCGCGCCTTCAGCTCGGAGATGGCCAGCCAGTCGGCAAAGTCTGGCGCGGCCATCAGAAACGGAAGCCGCGCATCTGGTTGCCGCCGTCGCACAGGATGACCTGATTATTGACGAAACTGCCTTCGTCGGAGGCGAGGAACAGGGCGAGGTTGGAGATGTCCTGGGCCGTCCCCTGCCGCTTGACCGACTGCATGGCTTTCAGCCGCTCCCAATTGGCGGGATCGACCCCTTGCAAGGCAGCTTCGGTTTCCATCAGGCCCGGCGCGATGCCGACGCAGCGTATCTCGTCCGCACCGAATTGCTGCGCCATGGCGTGGGTGAAAACATTGAGCGATGCCTTGGTGATGCCATAGGCGGTCGCGGGATTATAGCTGGCCATCGAGCATTTGTTGATGATGACGCCTTTCGCCTTAGCCAGTGCGGGGCGCAGCGCTTCGGCGAGCAGCATTGGGCCGAACGTGTTGACCGCGAAAAAATGCTGCCATTTCGCCATGCCCAGGCCGAAGAAGCCGCGCGCAATTTCGCCCGCATGCAGGCCTGCATTGTTGATCAGCACGTCGAGCCGGTCATGTGCGGCCAGCACGGTGGTGGCAAAGGCCGTGATGTCAGCTTCCTGCCCCATGTCGACACGGTGGACCGAGGCACTGCTGCCTAGCCCCTCGACCAGCGCCTTGCTCTCCGCCAGCCCCGCTTCGTTAATGTCGGCGAGGATGAGATGCGCGCCCTCGCCTGCGAACGCCAGCGCATGGGCGCGGCCCAGCCCGCCTGCGGAGCCTGTGACCAGCACGGTCTTGCCGCTGAAACGATCGGCCATGATCCTCTTGTCCTTTTTTGATTATTGCAGGCGGGTGAAGGTCACCCGCTCGATCCGCCAGCCCGTTGGGGTCAGGCGGAAAATGTCGCTATAGCGGCCCACGACGCTGTCGATCGCGCCGGTAGCGCGCCGCTTCATATGGCCCAGCACGGTCCAGTCGCCCGTCGCGCGGTCGCCATCTATTTCGATGCGGGGCGAATGGAGCATATGGATCATCCATTCGCTGTTCGCGCCGATCGCGGTGCAGAGAAAGTCCGTGATCGCCTGCGCACCCTCGAAAAGGCCCATGCCATAATCGCCGACGAAATTGTCCGCGAATATATCGGCAAGCAGGCGGCGCGCCTGATCCGGGTTGCTGGCGGACAGGTCGGCAGCGGCGCAATAACGGGCCTTCAGATTGGCGATCGCCAGCGCCTGATCCGCCTGATCACTCATGCCAGTTCGGCAGCCAGCTGCTTGACCACCAGCGCTTTCAGGTCCGCTGTTTTGATCTTGGCGCTGCCGGTCAGCGACAGATCATCCTCGTTGAAGAAGAGGACGCGGCGCGGCACTTTGTAGCTGGCCAGTTGCGCCTTGGCGAAGCTGCGGATCGCTTCCTCATCCAGTGGCGCGCCGAGATGGGGGACGATGCAGGTGACCACCAGTTCGCCCAGCGTTTCGTGCGGCACGCCCACGGTCTGGGTCACTTTGACGCCGGGGCAGGATTTGATGACGGTGTCGATCTCGATCGGGGAGACGTTCGCGCCGCCGGTCTTGATGATATCGTTGAGGCGGCCTTCCCAGTGGAGGCGACCATCAGCGTCGAACCAGCCGCCATCGCCGGTGTGGAAGAAACCGTCCACATCGACGCTTTCGTCCAGCGGCACGCCGATATAGCCCAGCATCAAAGTCGGCCCCTTGACCGCGATTTCGCCACGCTCACCAAGCGGCACGACCTGGCCGGTCAACGGATCGAGGATCTTGAAAATATTGCCGGGCAGCGGCGCGCCATGGGTGTCGGCGATCCGTTCTACCGGCGTGCCGGAATCGAAGATGGTGCTGATCGTGAAGGTTTCGGTATTGCCATAGGCGCTCATCGGCTCCTGCCAGTCGGTATTGACGGTCGGATGGCGGCCGAGCGGGTTGGCGGGATTCACATAATAGAGCGACGACAGATCGACATCGTTCCAGTTGGCCGCCGCCTCCAATTGCGTCCATTGATGCGGCCAGGCGAAAGCCATCGTCGCCCGCTCCCGCTCCATCAGGGTCAGCGCTTCTTCGGGCTGGAAGGTGGCTTGCAGGATCAGGCTGCCGCCCGATGACAGGGCGCCGCCGATTGCCATGGCGAAATTGCCCGACCAGAAGAAGCCATTGGCCGACCAGGCGCGAGCATCCTCCTTCGCGGCGAGAAAACGTTTCCAGCGCCACAGTTGCAGCGTGACGCCACGATGCATTGAGAGGATGCCCTTGGGCTTGGCGGTGGAGCCGGACGAGAAGAAGAGGACGCCGGGGTCCGCCGGGGTGACGGTAGCGGCGGTCGCATCGACCAGCGCCTGATCGACCGCATCGCCGCGCGAAAGGAAATCGTCCCAAGGCTCGATCATGCCATCGCCGCCGCCGACGCAGGCGATGTGGCGCAGGAACGGAAAATGCGGCGCGGCCAGTGCGCCGGGGGCAGCCGTCGCGATGGCCGGTTCCAGATCAATGAGGATCGCGGTAAAATCCTTCTTGAGGACTTTGCGCTCCATCAGCAGGACGTGGCAGGCCGAGGACTGGAGCAGATGGTCCAGTTCGGCAGGCGTCGAAAAGGTGCTGAACGTCGCGGCAACCCCGCCCGCCAGCGCGACCCCGAACACCGCCGAGAGAAATTCAGGGCGATTGGTCATCAGCACGCCGACGCGCATGCCCTTCCCCACGCCACAGGCGATGAGCGCGCGGGCGACCTGGTTCGCCCGCGCCCACAGATCGTCATAGGTCCAGCGGGTGGCGCTGTCCCCTTCATGCATCACGAGCGCTTCCGCCGGGCCGGAGCGGGCCGTGACTTCCCGCAACCAGCCGCTCAATGTCAGCGTCCCCAGCCCCGGCTCCTCACTGAGCGGGGGACCGGCGACGATCGAGAGCGGCTGGTCGGTCATGATGCGGTCTCGCTTTATCGCTTAGCGGTTCACATTGACGATGATGCGCCCGCGCACCTTGCCGTCGATCAGGTCGGCGGCAGCGGCAGGCGCTTCCGACAGGGGGATTTCATGGGCGATGACGCCCAGCAGCGCGGGGTCGAGATCGCGGGCCAGGCGTTCCCAGGCGGCCATGCGCGGTGGCTTGGGCGCCATCACGCTGTCGATGCCGAGCAGGCGCACGCCGCGCAGGATGAAGGGCATGACGGTGACGGGGAAATCCGCGCCCTGGGCCAGACCGCAGGCCGCAACCGCGCCGCCATAGCGGGTCTGGGCGCAGGCATTGGCGAGCGTGAAGCTGCCGACCGAGTCGACGACACCGGCCCAGCGTTCCCTCTGGAGCGGCTTGCCCTTTTCGGAGAGTTCAGCGCGGTCGATGACGCCCGCCGCGCCCAGCTGGGTCAGATAGTCAGCCTCCGCCGCCTTGCCGGTCGATCCGATGACTTTGTACCCCGCCTTGCTCAGCAGGGCGACCGCGACACTGCCCACGCCGCCAGTCGCGCCGGTGACGAGGATTTCGCCCTGATCGGGGGTCACGCCAGCTTTGACCAGCGCCTCGACACATAGCGCAGCGGTATAGCCGGCCGTGCCGATCGCCATCGCCTGCGCGCCGGTGAAGGCGGCGGGCAGCGGCACCAGCCAGTCGCCCTTGAGCCGGGCCACCTGGGCCAGACCGCCCCAATGGCCTTCACCCACGCCCCAGCCATTCAGGACCACCTTGTCGCCCGGCTTCCAGTCGGCATGATCGGATGAGCGCACGGTGCCGACCAGGTCGATGCCAGGCACCATCGGGAATTTGCGGACGACGGGCGACTTGCCGGTGATGGCCAGGCCATCCTTGTAATTGAGGGTCGAATAATCGACGTCGATCGTGACATCCCCTTCGGGCAGTTGCGCTTCGTCAATTTGGCTGAGCGATACGCTCTGCTTGTCGTCACTCTTGTCGATCACGATGGCTGAAAACATGGGTTAGTCCTTTTCCGAAAGGGAAGGTGATGGATCGGCAGCCGCCACGCCCTGCCGGAGGCGTTCGGCAACTTCGGGGAAAGATTCGGCGCGCAGCGATCCATACATGCACAGGCGCAGCGCCTCCTGCGCCATGCGGCGCGCGAGATGGCTGCGCTCATTATCATCGCGCGCGTGAGAGCGCGCCCAGACCGGCCAGAGAAAAGCCCCCGCCAGCATCATCACCGACAGCACTTCGACATCGATCCCAGGCTGCGCCAGGTCGGTGTCGGCGAAGCGTTGCAGCGACCCTTCATATTCGCGCCAGAAGGGATCGGCCATCGGATCGGGCGAGGCCAGCAGCTGGAGCAACCAGATGCGACAGAGTTCAGGATTGTCCATCGCGAAAATGGCGAGGCGATCGGTCGTGTCGGCAATGTCGACCTGCTCGACCCGTCGTTCGCCGATCGTTTCAGGATCGCCGAACACAGCCCGGAACATACTGTCGGATACGCCATCCGCCGTGGCGGCGATCAGCTTGTCGCGCGTTTCGAAATGCTGATAGGCGGTGCCGCGGTTGACCCCGGCGAGCGTCGCCACTTCCGCCAGGCTGATGCCTTCAGGGCCATGCTTGGCCAGCAGCGCCTGCGCGGCGTCCAATATCGCCTCACGGGTAGCTGCGGGGTCGCGAGCGCGTCTTTTGCGAATGTCCGTCATAGCGTGTGCCTCAATTGTCCTTCAGGCGGCTTCCCCGTCCCGGCACAAAGCATGTCGGACAGGACCACCCGGATAATCAACGTCCATGTTGTCCATCAGGCAAGGGCACGTCGTCACCATCATTCTGTTCAGCCGCTATCCCTGCCTGTGCGCCGGGGAGAGTCAAGCAGTCGGACGCTCCCGTCGCGGAACCCGACCGTTCATCGCTCCAGCGAAGAGCCATGCCGGTTTTTCAAGGCCATGACAGCAATCGGCCGGACAACCCGATGGGGCTGCCCGGCCGATCCCAAAGCCCTGAACCGGCCTGTCGTCGATCAGCGCGACCCGAACAGGAAACGCACGTTGATGCCAAATTCACGCGGCGGCGTGACCGTGGCGCCGGTGTAGGTGCTGTTGAAGGTCGCAGCGGCCGTCGTCGTGGCACCGGTAATCATCTGATAGCCGGTGAAGAGCGGCGTGGTACGCGTCAGCACCTTGGTCGTATCAAACAGGTTCTTGGCGAACAGGGCGATTTCCCAGCCGCCATCGGGCGAACGGATACCCGCATAGAGGTTGGCAAGGGCGTAGCCACCGACATCGTCGAAATTATTGCCGGGATCGCCCAGGGACTTGCCGTTATAGTTGACCAGCCCACGCAAGAACCCGTCGACCTTGCCCGACAAAGCGGTGTGATATTCGCTCTGCAAGGTCGCGGTGAAGGGCGGCATGAAGGACGAACGCTGCGAGACGGCGCAGCTCGACAGATTGTTCGCACCGACTGCCGCCTGCAACTGCGCCAGCGATGGCGCGGCACCGACCGTATCGGGGATGCCATCGGCGTTCAGATCGTTGCACGGGATGTTGCCGCCCTTGATCTTGCCCAGCGAATAGCTGGCGGTCAGGCCGACGTTGAAGCCGCGGGCGACATCGACGTTCAGTTCGCTTTCGATGCCGTTCACTTCCACCGGTACGGCACCGACGAAGTTGAAGGAACTGACCTGCTGCGCCGTGCCAGTCACGGCGCCAGTGGCGTTGCGGATCGCAACGGTGTTCACATAGTAGACGCCGTTATTGGGTACGCGATACGGGAAATTCTTGAAGGTCTGGTGATAGGCGGTGACGTTGAAACGCGCCCGGCCACCCATCAACGTACTTTTGAAACCAACTTCGTAGGATTTCGACGTTTCCGGCGGCAGGTTGAGGAAGCTGTTTTCCAGCGCCGATTTCGCGATGTTGAAATCACCCACAACATTGATGCCTGGCCGCATCGAGCTGCCGGTCGCGGCATAGACGAGGAAGTCGGGGGAGAAATTATGCTTCACCGACGCGTTGTAAATCACCTTCTTGAGATCCTGCGTATCAGCGGCGATCGTGTTGCCATTGACGGCCAGGAAATTGCGCGAGCTATATTTGATCTGGCGCAGACCGCCGGACACTTCCGTGCTTTCGCCGATATGCGCGGTCAGATTGCCGAAAATCGACTGTTCATGCGCCCGGCCCGTGCGCGCCACATTGGTGGTGACCACCGCCGCAATGGCCGGAGCCGCATTTGGCCTCACCAGACCCACGATCGTCGGCGAGGTCAGGTTGGTGGGCGGGTTCAGCTTGCTGTCGAAGAAGCCGACAACATAGTCAAAAATGCCTGCAACACGCTCTTCATTCTGAAGGCGGATTTCATGCGACGTACCCTTGGCCACGCTGCTGGTCGTCTGGTTGACGTCGCGACCGACGAAGAAATTGCCGTCATCGACATTGTCGGTCGAATAGAATTGCTGCTTGCTATACTGACCCTGATAGATCAGCCGCTGGCCCCACTGCGCCAGTTCCGCGCGCCAGTTATAGATGTCGAACCGCTGGTTGATGATCCGCGGCTGTTCCTGGATCGACAGGCGATCCTTGGCCGTGATCAGCACCGGGCTGGCAGCAGCGGCGGGATTGGCTTCGCTGAAGGAAATCGCCTGATCATAGGTCCGCGCATCGCGGTCCATATATTGATAGGTGCCTTCCAGCCTGATCCAGTCCGCCGGCTCGATCAGGCCAACGACGCGGTAGCTCTTGGTCCGCGAATGGGGATCTGGTGCGCCGGCGGTGCGCACCAAGGGGCGGACGCGATCGGCTTCATTTTCGTCCCACACGCCCGACACGCGGATACCGGCAATGCCTTCAATGACCGGTACGTTGAGCGCGCCCTTGAAGTTGAGCGTGCCGATGTCATTGGCGGTCCAGTCGGCATAGCCGCCAAACTGGTTGAGGTCGGGCTTGCGCGTGGTGATGGTGATCGAGCCGGACGGCGAAGCGCGGCCGCGCAACGTACCCTGCGGCCCGCGCTGCACTTCGATCTGGCCGATGTCGTACATTTGCTGGAGGATCACGCCCGGCGAAATCGGCGCGTCGTTGAAGTAGAATTCGACCGTACCGTTGTTACCGCTGGCATTGGCGTCGAAATTGACGCCGCGCAGACGCGCATTGCCGCCGATGCCGTTGGCGTTGGTGGTCAGTTCCAGACCCGGCGCCAGCGATTTGACTTCGGCAAATTCACGGAAATTGAGGTTGGCGATCGACTGGGCGGTCACCGCGTTGATGACGGCCGGAACGTCCTGCACATCTTCTTCGCGGCGACGGGCCTGCACGATGATCGTGGGCGCGTCGAACGAGGAGTCCTGCGGCGCTTCCTGCGCCATTGCCTGCATCGGCAGGGTCAGGGCCGCCATGCTGGCGCCCATCAGATAATAGGCTGTCATGCGCTTCATAGAAATGTCCTCCCCAAATAGGCGCCGCCCCGAATCATGCTGTCCGGCTGGGCGCGATCGTCATTGTGCTTTTGTGAGGGTTGTTATGCCCGATAATGTCGGCTTGCGGAGTCGCTAATGAACAGGGGTGTTTATATATCGCCGCTGCGATTCTGACGCGATTTATGGCCCGTTTCCCAGTGCCTAGTCGGGAGGGCCGAAACGGAAGATAACCAGCTTGTTGCCGTCCGGGTCGCGGAAGTAAGCGCCGTAGAAGCCGTTGGGATCATCGCCGCGGATGCCGGGTTTGCCTTCGCACTGGCCGCCAAGGTCAATCGCCTTGGCGTGGACGGCATCGACCAGCGCGCGGCTGTTGGCCTGGAGGCCGATCTGGTTGCCGTTGCCGGGGGAGGCGTCGCCAGCGAAGGGCTTGCCGATCAGCAACATGCCGCCGTCGGCCGCCTTATAGGCCACGACGTCGGGCCGGTCGAAGGCGCGGACCGCGCCCAGTAGCGTGGCCAGTTCGTCATAGAAGCTTTTGGCGCGATCAAGGTCGTTTGTGCCGAAGCGGGCCAGGGTGATCATGCCGGTCGTCCTCCCATAGCGGCCCAGCGGTCGGGCACCATCCATACATATTCGGTATAATGGCCAAGCCATGGCCGGGTATCGAGATAGAGAAATTCGAGCATCCCCGGCGTGCCGCCTTTCAGGACGACGGGAAAGGGTTGCTGATCGACCCGCGCCATGAAGGCGTCCCAATCATCCACCAACTGGCAGACATGATGGAATGTCAGGCTGTCATCGGCGGGTAGAGCGTCGCGATAGAGCGACAGGACATCGCCTTCGATCGGCTGGATCAGTTCACATTGCAGGTCGCCGACCCAGACGAAGGCGAGTTTCTGGACGCCGACGCCTTCGCCCTGCGGGGTCCACAGATTGACCGAGACTTGCGTTTCCAAAAGGGTGCGGATGTCGGCGCGTTCCTTGAACTCTGCGACGGCCTTGTCGACGTTTCGGGTCACATAGGCGTTTTGATAATGGCGACCGACGATCATCGTCCTGCCCTCCCCTGATCTGTCATTTTGATTATCCCGACAGTGAGTTGGACAATGTGAAGCGGTTTTTCCAAGACCAGTTTATGTCCTTATCGAGACATACTATCGCTCTCAAGCCACAGGTCGGAGCTGGCGCTGGCGGAATTGGCGCGGGGTGGAGCCGGTAGCGCGGCGGAAGGCGAAGGCGAAGCTGGACGGGGAGGCAAAGCCGAGCGCGAAGGCGATTTCCTTGATGCTTTCACTGGTGGCCAGATGGCGCTTGGCCATGTCGATGCGGGTCTGGGCGATATGGTCGCCGATCGAATGGCCGCGCGAGGCGCGAAACCCGCGGGTCAGCTGGCGCGGGGACATGTTGCACAGGGTCGCCAGCTCCTCCAGCGCGGGTGGCGGGCCGGGCTGATGCAGCCGTTCGTCGATGCGGCGCAGACGCCAGGAGGCTAGACCCCCGCTGATCGGTCCCTCGGCAATCGCCTGACAATAGCGCGCGACCTCGATCGCGAGTTGCTGGGCGATGAGTTCGGCCAGGGTCGCGCTACCCGAACCGGGATGGCGCACCTCTTGCGCCAGGCGGAGCAGGCAGGCGCGCATATGCGGGTGGGCGATGTCGAGGCCTGCCGCCAGCCGCCGGTCGGTCCATTCGATGCCACCGTCATCGAGCCAGCGGTCGATGGCCTCGGCCGGAATTTCACACACCACCGATGCCTGCCGCCCACCCGATTCGCTGCGGATATGGATCGCTTCGCCAGGCGGCACGAGGAAGATTTCGCCCAACGGTTCGTAGCGATGCGGTCCCCATCGCTCCCGATAGCAGCCGCGCGCCTTTTCCGGGCGGGGGGTCAGGCACAGGTCGAGCCAATAATGGTCGGCGCGGCGGAACAGCCGGTCGGTCGGCTGTTCCAGACGCAGCCGCATGATCCGCACCTGCGCCGAGGGGACGATCAGTTCCGCCTCGAACATGGATTGGGCGTAAGTTTCGTTTCGCGGCATCGCCCTCACCTCCCTGTTTGGTCTTGGCCCTATCGGTGGATTATGGCCTGATATCTACAGTCAGGTCAATTGCGGGGCAGCCCGTGCTGACCGACAATCGCCGCCAGCACAGGACCGCCAAGGGGCGGCGACATTCTTTCATAGGAGAGCGACAGGTGGCGGGTCTTTTCGACTGTTCGGATAAAGTGACGCTGGTGACCGGCGGCAATGGCGGCATTGGTTTGGGCTTTGCACGCGGGGTCGCCAAGATGGGCGGCAAGATCGCCATCTGGGCGCGCAATGCGGAGAAGAATGAGGCGGCCAAAGCGGACCTGCTGGCAGCGGGCGCAAGCCGGGTCGAAACCTATCAGGTCGACGTGGCCTCCGAAGAAGCAATCATTGCAGGCTATGCGCAGCTGCTCGCCGATTTCGGGCGGGTCGATTGCGTATTCGCCAATTCCGGCCGCGCGTCACGCAGCCGGTCAGTGCTGACACTGGATTCAGCGGAATGGCATGATTTGATGGCGGTGAACCTGCACGGCGCCTTCTTCACCCTGCGCGAAGGAGCCAAGGCGATGGTCGCGCGGGCAGAGGCTGGCGAGCCGGGCGGGAGCCTGGTCTATTGCGGCAGCCTGTCGATGTTTCACGGGATGCCGGGCATCAACAATTATGCCGCGTCCAAGGGCGGCATGGGCGCAGCGGTGCGTGGCATGGCGGCGGAACTGGGCAAATATGAGATCCGCGCCAACAGCATCGCGCCCGGCTATGTCAAAACGGGCATCGGCGGCGATCAGGGCATGACGGAGGAGATGAAGGCGCGCATGGCCGCTGTGGACGCGCATTTTTCCGCCAAGACGCCGATCCACCGGCCCGGCGCGATCGAAGATTTTGAAGGGATCGGTGCCTATCTCTGCTCCGACGCGTCGCGCTTCCACACCGGCGATACCATCGTGATCGACGGCGGCAGCCTGATCTATCCCCCCTACGCTTTCTGATCGGAACCGCCCTTATGCGCCTGCTCACCATTCATGACGTCAATGACGTGCGATTGGACTCCTATGAACGGCCCGAAGCCGGGCCGAAGGATGTGGTCGTCAAGATGAAGGCCTGCGGCATTTGCGGCAGTGACCTCAGCTACATCAAAAATGGCGGCATCCCGACGCCGGGCAAACGCACCGCGCTGGGCCATGAAGGCGCGGGCGAATTGATGTTCGTGGGCGATGAAGTGACCGGCGTGTCGGTGGGGCAGAGCGTCATCATCAACCCGATGATGACGCCCAGCTATATCGGCAGCGGCGGGCCGGAAGGAGCGTTTACCGAGGAATTGCTGGTGCGCGACGCCCGGCTGGGCGACAGTTTGCTGCCCATTCCCGACGGCCTCCCCTATGATGTCGCGGCGATGTGCGAGCCGCTATCGGTCGCGATGCACGGGGTCAACCGGGCGCAGGCCAAGGCGGGCGACAAGATCGTGATTTTCGGCTGCGGGCCGATTGGTCTGGGCATGATCCTGTGGGCGGTGGACCGGGGGTGCGACGTGATCGCGCTGGATCTGGCGGAGGAGCGGCTGGAGCGAGCGCGGGCGCTGGGGGCGACGACGATCAATCCGGCCAGCGAGGATGCGATCGCCCGGATCAAGGCGATCCACGGCACGGTCATGGTGTTCGGGCGGGAGAAGTCGCTGACCGACGCCTATATCGACGCGGCGGGTGCGCCATCGATCCTGCATGATGTGGTGACGCTGGCCAAGAGCCATGCGCGCCATGTCATTACCGCCGCCTATCTCAAGCCCATTGAACTGCCCGCCGGGCCGATGCTGACCACCGAAATGACGATCACCACGGCGGTCGGTTACCCGACCGAAATGCCCGACGTGATCGCCGCTATGCCGCGTTTGAAGGACAAGATCGCCGCGCTCATCAGCCACACATTGCCGTTCGACCGGGTGATCGAAGGGCTGGACATCGCCGCGCGGCCACAATCGGCCAAGGTGATGATCGAATTTGAAAGCGCCAGCGCATGAGCGAGAAGCAACAGACGCCCCCCCAGACTCCGCTTGGCGCGCTGGTGATGGCGGGTCAGGGCCAGAGCGACGCTGAGCGGATCGGTGACGGCATCTTCATGGTGAAGGATATTTCCAACGCCTATCTGGTGACGACGGGCGACGGCGACCTGTTGGTCAATACGGGCTTTCTGGGTAATGGCGCGCGCAACAAGGGGCTGTTTGCCGCGCATCGCACAGGGCCATTGCGGCGCATCATCGTGACGCAGGCCCATGCCGACCATTATGGCGCGCTGCCCGACCAGAAGGAGGACGGCACGCAGATCATAGTCGGGGCGGGCTTTACCGAGACGGTGGATTATTTCGACCGGCTTGCGCCGTTCCTCGGTCGCCGGTCGGGCAAATTATGGGCGTCCATGACCCGGCGCGACGGGCCGCCGCCAAAGCCGCCGGTGATTGTGCCGGATGTGGAGGTCGCGACCACGCTGGCGTTCGAACAGGGCGGTCGCCGGTTCGAGGTGGTCAAGACGCCAGGCGGCGAAAGCCTGGATTCGGTATTCGTGTGGATGCCGGGCGAAAGGACCGTCTTTACCGGCAATCTGTTCGGCCCGGTGTGGCGGGCCATGCCCAATCTGGTGACGATGCGCGGCGACAAGCCCCGGCTGGTGCGCGCCTATCTGCGGTCGGTCGAGCAGGTGCGGGCGCTGGGCGCGGAACTGTTGATTACCGGCCATGGCGATCCGATCCGGGGGGCAGAGACGATCCGCGCGGACCTCGACGCGATGCACGCGGCGGTCAGCTATCTGGAGCGCGAGACGATCGCGGGGATGAATGCGGGCCGGACGGTGCAGGATCTGATGCGCGAGATTGCCCTGCCCGCCGATCTGAAAATCGGCGAGTTCCACGGCAAGACCAGCTGGGTGGTGCGCGCCATCTGGGAGGAAAATAGCGGCTGGTTCCACTATGCCGATGGCACCACGGCGCTCTATGGCGTGCCGCGTTCGGCGGTGAGTGCCGATCTGGTCGAACTGGCGGGTGGCGCAGGCGCGATCGTGGGCCGCGCCCATGTTCATGCGGCGGCGGGTCGACCGCTGGAGGCGCTGCATCTGATCGACATCGCGCTCGGCGTGACGCCCGATCATGAGGCTGGCCTGACCGTACGCAAGGCCGCGCTGGAGCAATTGCTGGCCGCGAGCGGCAGCACCAACCTGTCGGAAACCATGTGGCTGAAGGCGGAAATCGCCGAGACGGAGAAACGCCTCGCCAGCCAAACAGATAAGGGAGAAGGATGATGACCACCACAACCGCAGGGCTGGACGCCGATGCACTGATCGCCGCCGCGCGTGAACAGACGGGCCTTAATGATCTGGGCGACGATGCGATATTGGAGGGGCTGCATGTCCTGATCGACGCGATCAACCGGGAAGCCAAGCTGACCGAGGCGGCACAGGGCCGCTGGGCGCAGCAGATCATAGCGACGCTGGCGAACCGCTTGCAGGTCGAGGATTATCTGGCCAGGCATCCTGCGCTGCTGGACGCGCCGGTCGAAAAGCCGCTGTTCGTATTCGGCCTGCCGCGCACGGGGACCACGCTGACGATCAATTTGCTGAACGCTGATCCGGTGCGGCGTTGCTTCCTGCGCTGGGAAGCGTTCAACAGCGTGCCGCCTGCGGCCAAGGGCGCGCTGAGCAGCGATCCGCGCTATGTCGCGGAGCAGGCGCGGCTCGACATGATGCTCCAATATGCGCCGCATATTTCGGCGATGCATCATGAGGATGCCGACAGCCCGACCGAGTGCCAATTCTCGATGTCGCCATCCTTTTGCGCGCAATATTATGACTCGGTCCTCAATATTCCGAGCTATCAGAAGTGGTTGTTCTCCACGAGCTATCTGCCTGCCTTCCGCTATCAGAAGCGGCTGTTCCAGCTGTTGCAGGAAAATAATGGTGGGCAGTGGACGCTCAAGAACCCGTGGCATCCGCTGTTTCTCAACGACCTGACCACCATCTATCCCGACGCGCAGCTGGTGATGACCCATCGCGATCCCGCCGATGTCGTCGCTTCGGCGTGCAGCCTGGTCTATCAGGTGCGCAAGATGTTCAGCGATGATGTCGACCCGGTCGAAGTCGGCAAGTCGCAACTGCGCACCTTCGACCTGATGATCGAGCGGATGATGGCCTATCGCGAGAAGCATGGCGCGGAGTCGATCCACGACATCCCATATGACGCGCAGCTGCGCGATCCGATCGGCGAGATGAAGCGGCTCTATGCGCGGTTCGACACGGAGCTGACGGCAGAGGCGGAAACCGCGATGCAGGCGATGCTGGACGCCAATCCGCAGGGCAAGCATGGCAAGCATAGCTATGACCTGGCCGATTACGGGCTGGACCGCGCGGGCATCCATGCGCATTTCAAGGATTATACCGAGCGGTTCGGGATCAAGTGTAAGGTTTGAGGCTGCAATCAAGCACCGTTCGTCCTGAGTAGACGCTGAGCTTGTCGAAGCGGCATATCGAAGGATCAGGCACAGCGCTTGATGCTTCGATACGAGCCTTCGACTCCGCTCAGGCTCTACTCAGCACGAACGGTTTTGGGTGCTTTACCCCGCCCGCGCCATCGCGAAGCAGTAGCGCAGATGGTCCATATGGCCGTCCGGCACGGGCGGGAAATGGAGCGCGTCGTCGGTGGCGCGGATGGTGTCGAGATTGTCCGCGACCTGTTCGATGGTCCAGTCGGGGCGGAACATGCCCTTGCTTTCCATCGTATAGGCGCGGGCGACGCGGCCTGCCATGGCGATCAGCATTTCGCCCGATACCGCGCAATTTTCATGCGCCAGATAGCCGACCGTGGGGGCGACCAGGTCCGGGTCCATCGGTGGATAGGCGCTGGTGTCGAGGCCATCGGCCATGCGGGTGACCGCGCCGGGCAGGATGATGTTGCTCTTGATATTATGCGCTGCCCCCTCGATCGCGGCGACGTTGGACAGTCCGGTCATCGCGGCCTTGGCCATGGAATAATTGACGACGCCTGCATTGCCATAGAGGCCGTTGATCGATCCGGTCAGGACGATGCGGCCATAATTGGCAGCCGTCATATGCGGGAAGGCCGCGCGCACGACGTGAAAAGCGCCGCGCATATGAACGTCCAGCACCGTTTCGAAATCGGCATAGCTCAAGTCATTGAGCGATCCGCGACGGACGATGCCGGCATTGTGGATGAGGATGTCGATGCGGCCATAATGGGTGATGGCAGCGTCGATGATGGCCTGCCCGCCTTCCGGCGTCGCGACACTGTCGGTCGAGGCGATGGCGTCGCCCCCGGCGGCGCGGATGTCATCGACCAAGGCCTGGGCGGGACCGGCATCGCGCCCCTCCCCCTGCATCGACACGCCCGGATCGTTGACGATGATCCTTGCGCCGCGCGCCGCCAGCAAGAGCGCATAGGCGCGGCCCAACCCACGGCCCGCCCCGGTGATCGCGGCCACCCGGCCGTCAAAGCGCATTTCATCCATCCTGCGACCCTCTCAACTCACTTTGGCCCGATCTTAGCGGTACGGACGCAACGAAAAAGGGCCGCCGCCGCATATCGCTGCGGCGACGACCCTTCCTCTCCTACCCCTGGAGGATCAGGCTGGCTTGCTGGGCAATTGCGCGATCGAGGTGCCGAAGGCCGAGACTTCACCGCGATGGGTGGTCGCCTGCTGCTGGATCTCGACGAACTTCTTGCCGTTTTCCTCGAACTTGCGGATCACGCTGCCGTCGATGTAGATCGCGTCGCCATCGGGATTGTGGCGGCGGATCTGGCACTTGCTGCGCGTCAGGAAGCCATCGTCACCGATCCAGTTGGTGATGTGGTGGGTCAGCCAGCTGCAACGCTCTGGACCATAGTCATAAGCCCCCGGCGCGCCGACTTCGAGCGCGAAGGCTTCGTCCCAGTGAACCCGCTCAGGGCAATCCGGCACGTTGAAGCGGTTGCGGATGCCCAGGCCAGGATGCGCCTGCTGCATCTGGTTGGCGAGCTTGTTGGCGCGGATGTAGAGGCCGCCCCACCCTTGAGCATAGCAGATGAAGCCGGTAACCGTCATCGGTCCCTTCATCATGCGCGGCAGTTCGTCGCCGACCTTCACATCTTCCCAATAACGGGGAACGGAGCCGCGAATTTCTTCCTCCTGATACAGGCGGGTGAATTCGGCCAGTTCTTCCTCGGTATATTGCTCCACGCGGCCACGGGCTTCGGTATATTTGGTGCCGCGTTCGCGGGCTTCGTCGCGGTCGGTGCGGAATACCCAGCTGTCGCCTTCGGCCACCTTGTCGCCCGACTGGTTGAAGAAGTCGACATGGTAGATCTGCTGGAACGAACGGCCGGCAAACTTGGTCTGATGCTCGACCAGATCCTTGAGATAGGCCTCCGTGCGGATCGTGTCGTTACGCAGCACCGGCTTGTGCCAGGTCCAGTCGGCACCCGCCCACATGGCGTGGACGCCCGACAGGCCACCGCAATAGCCCGAAATGATGCGGCTGGTGGTGAACAGGAAGCTGGGCAGTGCGACGACCGAGCCATATTTGGTCTTTTCGGCATAGGCCGGGTCGCACCACAGCGGGTTATCGTCGCCAATGCCATGGGCATAGTGGCGGATCGCGTCGCGGGTCGCTTCATAATTCCACGGTTCGACCGTATTTTCGATCTTCACGCCAATGCGCTTGCGCAGATCGTCGAGGCCTTCCTCGGTGATCTTGGGGAATTTATTGGTGGGGGCTTCCGCCAAAGTTGCCATATTTCTTCTCCTGGGGTTCAGTTGACGAGTTCGGCTGCTTTTGCAGCCTCACGATCTCGAAGGATTTTGCGGTGGACTTTCCCCGCCGGGGTCTTGGGCAGTTCGGTCACGAATTCCACGACGCGGGGAAATTCATGCTGGGCGAGTTTTTCGCGGGTAAAGGTCTGGAGTTCCTTCACCAGCGCGTCGCTGCCATCGACATTGGCGATGACGAACGCCTTGACCACCTGCCCTCGTTGCGGATCGGGCACGCCGATGACGGCACATTCCAGCACGGTCGGATGCTTGAGCAGGGTGTTTTCAATCTCCACCGCGCTCATCGTCCAGCCAGCCGAAATGATGACATCGTCGGCGCGGCCGCAATGGTAGAAATAGCCGTCGGCGTCGATCTTCGCGCGATCCTTGGTGGTTTCCCACTTGTCGCGCCGCCACAGCATCAGTTCGCCGATTTCGCCGGGGTCGGACGACGTGCCATCGGGGCGCTGCACTTGCAGTTTCTGGCCCGGCACCGCCTTGCCAAGCGAGCCGGGCTTGACGGTGAAATCGTCGGCACCGGGATAATTGACCAGCACCACGCCGATTTCGGTGGTGCCATACATGGAGCAGGCAGGCACCTTGAAATAGGTGTCGATGAAGTCGAGCGTCGCCGGGTCGATCGGTTCGCCGGTGTAGGACAGCTTCTTGAAATGGAAGCTGTAATCGCCTGCCTTGCCGCTATTCTTCATCATGCGATAATGGGTCGCGGCAGCCGACATGTTGGTGATGCCATAATCATCCAGCGCCTTCATCAGCCGCACCGGATCGAACCGGCCCGCAAAGGTGCCGGTCGTCACGCCCATGCCCAGCGGGGCCAGCGTGCCGTGCCACAATCCATGACCCCAGGCGGGCGAGGAGGGGCAGAAAAATTCGTCGCCCGGACGGATGCCAGTGCCGTAGAGCGCGGCAAACATCAGCGTCACGAGCGCGCGGTGGCTGTGCTTGACGGCTTCAGGCAGTTCGCGAGTGGTGCCGGACGTATATTGGAACACGGCCAGGTCGTTCGCTTTGGTTTTCGGCGTGTAGGTCGCGGGATATTTTTCAATCTCGTCCAGCAGGCCATCGTCGGCGACGACGACGCGCGGGCCGTTCATGCTGCGGGCAAGGTCCGCCTTTTCACTATTGGTGATCAGGATCGTCGGCTTGCAGTCATCGACCCGCAGGCGCAGCGCATCGGGGCCAAACAAAGTGAAGAGCGGCACCGAAATCGCGCCCGTCTGCATCGCCCCGAACAGGCAGACATAGAAAGGTAAGGAGGGTTCAAGCATGAACGCGATGCGTTCGCCGGGTTGAACGCCCTCTGCATCGAGCCAATGGGCAAAGCGCGCCGCGCCAGCCGAAATCGTGTCGAAGCTCAATATTTCGTCGCGGCCATCAGCGTGCGCGATCCGCACCGCAGGACGGCCCGATCCATCGGCATGGCGGGTGATGCACTCATGCGCGATGTTCATCTCTTCGCGGTTGCCGTCGAACAGCTCCCATGGCGCATTGGACGTCGCATGGGCCTGCGCATCGGCATAGCTGCTATAGTCGGTGAGCTTCACCATCACATATATCCATTCACTATATCGAACAGGCTTGCGGCCCGCCTCCACGGTGATTGCTGGATGTCATACCGACTCATCTGTTGTAAATGGTGAATGATGTTCGATATTTTGAATGACAGCTGATCGGCGGTGCGATAGGGATGGACCATGAGCGATCCCCTGCCCCCTGCCCGCCCCCGGCCACCCTCCACCGTGCGCAAGGTCGCCAATGCGGTGAAGGACAGCAAGGCGCCCGCCATCACCCGTGCGGCGGCGATCCTGCGGCTGCTGGGCAAGAGCGATCGACCGCTGGGGGTGCAGGCGATTGCCAAGGAATTGGGGCTGGTGCCGTCCACCTGCCTTTATGTGCTGCGCGCGCTGACGGAGGAGGAACTAGTGTCGTTCGATCCCGACACCAAACGCTATGCGCTAGAGGCAGGCGTGCTGACGCTGGCGCGGCACTGGTTGCGGCGCGACCTGTTCAACGATCTGGCGCAGCCCCATCTCGATCGGCTGGCGGGGCGTTTTGGCCTGACCATGTTGGGGGTGCAGGCGGTGGGGCTGGACCATATGATCGTCGTCGCCATGGCGCAGTCGGGCAGCGGGTTTCAGCTCAGCACGCAGGTCGGGAGTCGTTTTCCGGCGTTGATCAGTGCGACGGGGCGCTGCATCGCGGCCTTTGGCGATTATCCGGTTGAAGAGTTGAAGGCGCGGTTCGACCAGTTGCGCTGGGACGATCCACCTGCCTTTGACGATTGGATGGAGCAGTTGCGCCAGACCCGTGCGCAGGGCTTCGCGGTCGATGAGGGGCAATATATTGCGGGCGCGACCGTGGTGTCCGCGCCGGTGTGGAAAGGCGCGGGACGCCCGGTTCATGCGCTGGTCGCAATCGGCATCGGCGCGGCGCTGGGGCGGGAGCTTGGCGCGTTGCAGGCGGCGCTCGTGGAGGCGGCGGGTGCTTTGTCGGGGCAGTTGGGCGGCGGCGCTTAGCACAAAATCCGTTCATTTCGAGCGAAGTCGAGAAACCTGCGCGCAGGTTTCTCGACGTAGTTTATCCTGAGCGCCTGCCGCAGGCGGGCAGTCGAAGGGCTCGAAACGAACGGAGGTTTATGTAGCGGGGCGTAGCGCCAGCACGCTGCCTTCGGCGTCGCCCGACAGATAGAGGGTGCCGTCGGGTCCGGCGGTGAGGCCGCAGAAATTGATCATCGGTCCCGCCATGTCGCCGATCGGTCCGAGATATTTGGGGGTGATGCCGACAGGGGCACCGACCGGCAGATGGGTGGCGATGACGCGCTGCGCGCCGCTGGCGGGATCAAGTGCGATCAGCGATTTCGTCTGAGTGTCGACGACATAGAGGGTGCCGTTGCTGATCGCGATGCCTTCGGGGCGGCCCAGTCCTTCAGCGACCGTTTCCGGCTTGCTGCCCTGTTGGAGCCGGACGATGCGCCCCTTGCCCGCTTCGGCGACATAGGCGGTGTCGCCATCCACCGCGACGCCCATCGGCTGGTCGAGACCACTGGCGATTTCGCGCACCCCGCCATTTTCAGCGACATGCACCTGCCCCCTGCCCTGTTCGGCAAAGACGATCGCGCCGCTGGTATTGACCGCGACGCCCATCAGCCGGTCATGGCCATGGCTCATGAAGTCGCTGGCCCCCTCCCCCGGTCGATAACGCGCAAGGCTGCCGGTGCCGGTGGTGACGATCCATTCGCCCGACTGCGCGCCGGGTGCCACGCCGCGCAAATAGCCGGGGCAGCCGGGGTAGAAGATCATGCCCGCCAGTTGGGGCGCAGCGCCGGGACGCAGCGTGTAGCCGAAGGTGCCATCGGCGACGAAGATCGTCCCTGCCCCGTCCACCGCCAGACCAAGCGGCCATTGCAATGCGCGTGGGACGACGGAGCGGACCTTGCCGTCGCCCATCAATTCGGTGATCTCGCCGGGGATGCTGGAGACGAAGATGCGGTCGCCGATGAAGCTGACATTGTCGAGGCCGGGGCCAAGATCGGCCAATATTTCGCGGGTGCCGCTGACCGGGTCGATACGCAGCACCTGACCGCTCGCAACCTGGGTGGTGACGAGGCGGCCCTTGCTGTCGAACTTGACCGAGTCCGGCACACCCAGATCGCCCGCGACGATTTCGGGCGCGCCGCCGTTGAGGTCCACGCGCCAGATTTCATTGGCACCCATGACGGGGAAATAGAGTTTGCCGTCCGGCCCCACCTGAAAGGCATTGGCCATCGGCACATTGTCGAGGATGAGGCGCGGTGCGCCGCCGTCGAGCGGCAATTCCATGATGCGCGCGCCCATGCGACATTCGCCCGCGATCAGCCGACCCTGATGCCAGGTGATCGGGTTGGCGACGGGCATGTCGCCATGGATGATACGCGCCTGCCCGCCGGGCGTCAGCATCGACACGCGGCCTTCGGTGATTTCGGTGAGGTAGAGATTGCCCGCTTCATCGAACACAAGATCGTCGGGCGCGACGATCGCGCCGCCCATCGGGCTGATGGTGGAGATGGCGCCTGTGTCCACGTCGATTGCGCTGACCTGGCTGCCGCCGACCTGCGCGACATAGAGGCGACCATCCGCGCCGGTGGCGAGGCCGTTCGCGCCATAGAGGCGACTGGGCGGGGTGAGCCTTTCAAGGCTCCACCCTTCCCCCGCCGTCATGCCGCTGGGCGCGATGCGGCCATTCATATCAGCCGTAACCCAGCATGGATTTGACTTCGAGATATTCGTGGAAGCCGAACTCGCCCCATTCGCGCCCGTTGCCGCTGCGCTTGTAGCCGCCAAAGGGAGCGTGGAAATCGAAGCCGCCATTCATGCTGACCCAGCCGGTGCGCAGGCGGCGGGCGACGGCGTGGACCGTGTCCGTGTCGAGGCCGTTGACATAGCCCGCCAGGCCAAAGGGGCTGTCATTGGCGATGGCGAGGGCATCGTCCAGATCAGTGTAAGGGATGATGACCAGCACCGGACCGAAAATTTCCTCGCGCGCGATGATCATGTCGTTGGTGCCAAGGAACACAGTCGGGCGGACGAACCAGCCCCGCTCGATGCCGTCAGGGCGACCGGGGCCACCCGCGATCAGGGTCGCGCCTTCGGCCACGCCCTTGGCGATATAGTCCTGGATGATGTTGTACTGCGCCTTGGACACGACCGGACCCATGGCGACATCGCCTGCCGGATCGCCAACAGTCACGGCGTCAGCAGCCGCCTTGGCCGCTGCGAGCGCTTCGTCGAGGCGGGCGGCGGGGACGAGCAGGCGCGATCCGGCGCTGCATGTCTGGCCGCTATTGCCCATCATGCCCGCGGTTGCGCCAGTGACGTTGTCCGCCAGCGCAGCGTCGTCCAGCACAATGAACGCGCTTTTGCCGCCCAGTTCCAGGCCGACGCGCTTGACCGTGGTGGCAGCATCCTTCTGGATTTGCACGCCGACCGGCTCGGAGCCGGTGAAGCTCACCATATCGACATCTGCATGGGTCGAGAGCGCCGTGCCGATGACGCTGCCCTGGCCCTGAATCATGTTGAACACGCCGGCTGGCACGCCCGCCGCGTCGATGATTTCGGCAAGGATTTGGGCGGAGAACGGCGCGAGTTGTGGCGGTTTGAGGATCATGGTGCAGCCGGTAGCGAGCGCGGGAAAGACTTTCACGCAGGTCTGGTTCATCGGCCAGTTCCAGGGCGTGATGAGCGCGCAGACGCCGATCGGCTCGCGACGGATCATGGTGGGTCCACGCAGTTCCTCAAACGCGAAATTTTCCAGCAGTTCGATGGCGGTCTGGAGATGGCCTGCGCCAAGGCCGACATGGAAACCGTTGGCGAGGCCCGATGGCGCGCCCATTTCCTCGCGGATGGCCGCGCCCAGATCGGGCAGGCGGCGCTGATATTCGGCCTGGATCGCGCGGAGCAGGTCAAGCCGCTGTTCCCGCGTCGTTTCCGACCAGGCGGGGAAAGCGCGGCGGGCGGCGGCGACGGCCTTGTCCACGTCGGCTGGCGAACCCAGCGCGATGTGGCCGGCAACCTGCTCGGTCGCCGGGTTGATGACCTCGGCGGTTTTGGGTTCGACCGGATCGACCCACTGGCCGTCGATGTAGAATTGCAGATGGTCGCGCATGGGTCTCTCCGTCTTTATATCCTCCCCCCTTTAGGCGAGGGCTGTCTCACATGACTTTTCGCTATCCCTCCAACGTCATGCTGAATTTATTTCAGCATCCATTTCTCGTCACAAACAACGGCTTGAGCCGGAGCAATGGACCCTGAAACAAGTTCAGGGTGACGGTGAAAGAGGGGGGTCATATGTGATAGCCCTGCCCTCAATGATGAGGTTTTTATTGCGTGCCTTCGGCGTACCAGGTGCGGAATTCGGCATATTTGGGCATTTCTTCCGAATTCGCCTTGGGGTCGATCACGACATGGACCACGCCCACCTTGCCGCTGGCATAGGCGCGTTCGATGGCGGGTTTGATGTCCTCCGCGCGGGTCACATATTCGCCGTGGCAGCCAAAGCCTTCGCCAATCTTATCGAACCGGACATCCTTGCTCCAGTGGGTGCCGGTTTCTTCGGTGCCAGGGCCAAAGGTGCGCTTGTACACGCCGACTTCCAGACCCCATTGATTGTCGACACCAATGACGCAGACCAAAGGCAGCTTGGTGCGCGCGGCGACTTCCAGTTCGGCGATGTGGAACATGAAGCTGCTGTCCGACGTCAGCAACATGCCGGGACGGCTGACCCCGGTCGCTGCCCGATCCGCCAGCATCGCGCCGGTGGCATAGGGGATGCCGGTGCCGATATGCCCGAAATTCTGGTTCCAGATGACGTCGTTGGGCTTGCACTGCGAATAGGTCCACTGGAACACGACGCCCGCGCCGCCATCGCGGATCAGGATGCCGTCCTTGGGGAAGGCCTGGGTCGCTTCTACCGCCAGCCGGGCCGGATGGATGGCGACGTCGCCGCTGCCGTCGCTCTTGGTCAGCGATTCCGCCGCCAGCTCGTCCAGTTCAGCCTGACCGTCGCGCATGAAGGCTGCCAGCATCGGGGCGGGCGCGCGCGGCGTGTCCTTCAGCGCTGCAACCAGCTGCGGCACGACGCCGCGCAGATCGCCGACCAGCGGCACGTCGATCGGGCGGTTGACGCCGATCGCCGACGGATCCTGCTCGACATAGATCCACTTGCGGATCGCTTCATTCTTCATCCAGTAGCGCCATTTGCCGAAATGGACCGGCTCGCCCAGTTCGGTGCCGAGCGCCAGCACAAGGTCGGACTCGGTCACCGCCTCGATCGACGCCTTGGAGAATACGTACTGGAAGGTGCGATCTTCCAGCCCCTTGATGTAGCTGGTGCCGCCCGACGTCTGGATGACGGGGCAGTTCATAAGGTCCGCCAACTCCTTGACCGCCGCGCCGGAGCGCGAGGTGTGGACGCCATGGCCGACTAGCAGGATCGGGTTCTTCGCCGCACGGATCAGATCCGCAGCTTCCTTCACCCGGTCGATGTCCGCCCCCTGATTGACCAGACGATAACGCTCCGGCACCAGCGGCGCGGGCAGGTCCAGTTCTTCCAGGATGATGTGGCTGGGATATTCGATATAGACCGGGCCGGGCGTGCCGCCCATCGCCTTGCGGATGCCCTCACGAATTACCTCGTCGGTCTGGTCGGCATATTCGATCGATGCGGCATATTTGACCGAATTTTCAAACAGCGGCATTTGCTTGACGAACTGGATGCGGCCACGGCGGACGCGCTGTTCGGTGACGCGGGCGCGCTGGCCCGACAGGAAGATGACCGGCGAATGTTCGACCAGCGCGCACTGGATGGCGGGCGCCATATTGGCGATGCCCGGCCCCAGCGTGCCGATGGCAACGGCGGGCTTGCCGGTGATGCGCGAGGCGGCTTCGGCCATGAAACCGGCGGCGGCTTCATGGTGCGGGGCCACCACGGTCCAGCCGCGCCGTTCCGCTTCCAGGAACATATGGACGAAATTCGGGTCGGGAATACCGAACAGCGTGTTGATGCCCTCAGCCTCGAACAGGTCGAGGACGCGCTTGTAAACCGGGGTGCCCGGCTTGCCCGATGCGGTCACAGCGGCAGCGGCGGGCTTGGGATCGTCATAGCTCATTTCAGGTGCCTCGGTGCGCCCGTACCCATGTACGCGGCTAGGTTGCGGTGAAAATTGGTGATCTTGCGTTCCTGATGCGGATTGGGCAGCGGCCCGCGGAAACCGCGCGACTTCATCCCCTTCTGCACCCATTCCATGTTGGAAAAATCCTGCGCCAGGACAGCGCCCCAGCCTTCGGCGGTCGCGGGCGCATTGTCCCACTCCGTCTGCGGTTCTTCGCCTTCCGGGAAACGCTCGATCGCGTAGGATTCGAAAATGCACATATTGGGATCGTCGCCATAGGGCCGCGTGCGATAGCAAAGCGCGAAGGTGATCCCGTGCAGCACCGACATGTTGGGAAAGACGTTCCACGCAAGGCCCGCTTCCGACATGATTTCGGGCGGAATTTCCGGCCAGATGACGCCGCGCGCGGCATCGTCGGCCTTGGCCGATTTCAGCCAATGGGCAATGACATCGGCAGGCGGCGTGCCTTCGGGCAGTTCGTCCACCAGACGGCTGGCGGCATTCACCAGCGTCTCGGTAGAGGCCGCATAGTTGAGCGTTTCGTAATTTTCACGGATCAGTTCGTAAGTCGAGCGGCGCGGATCGTCGCCCTTGCCCGCGCGGGTCACGCTGCTGCTCTGGCTCATGCTGAAGGCCGGGTCGCGCTGGTCGAAGCCGCTGACGCCGTGCAGGCCATAGGCGGCGCTATAGGCGTAATAATCGCCATAGGCGAGCAGCTGGCTGTGGGTGCCAGCGACATGATAGGGTTCCATGAACGCTTCGAGCGCGGTTTTCCAGTTGGCCGGATAGACCACCCATTTGCGCCATTTGTAGCGCATCTTGTCCAGTTCGAAATGCGACAATATGCGCCCGGCATCGCCCAGAAATGCGACCAGCGGCTGCGCGTCCATATCCATATGGACCCAGACCCAGCCACCCCATGTGTCGAGCTTGACCTCCGACAAATGGGTGCAGTCTGGCGTCAATGCGCCCTGCCAGTCCTGCGGATCGAGAATATATGTGTTGTTGCCTTCGATATCGAAGGTCCAGCCGTGGAAGCCGCAGATAAAATTCCTGCGTCCGTTGCCGCGCACCGAATGGACGGTGTCGGGCGTATTGACCAGCTGGCGGCCGCGATGCGGGCAGACGTTGAAATAGGCCTTCAGCCGATCTGGCGCGGTGCGCACGATGATGATCGAATCGTCGCAGATATTATAGGTCAGCCAATCGCCGACGTTCGGCAACTCCTCGACCCGGCACGCCATCTGCCAGACCTTTGGCCACAGATATTCCTTCTCCGCCGCGGCATAGTCCTTCGACAGGAATGCCTCGGTCGGATAGGTGAGTGGCTTGGTCAGATCGTCCACATCGATGTTCATCGGTTTGTTCACGACATCCTCCGGCAAATAGAGCCAGCCTGGTCTTTGGCCCGGTTGGTTGCGTGCGCGCACAGACATGGCACGCATCCGCTACAGACAGGGGTTTGCATCTCGTATCGCATGGCCCTGCCCGTCCCAACCGAAAGACGCGCAGGCCCTGCGATCATCCCCCCAGCGATCAGCGGGTCAACTCCATGCCCGCCAGATCGCCCTTTGCACGCCAATCCTCCAGCAAGGTCTGGAACGCGGCCCAGCCCGGCCCGTAGCTGCGGAACAGCGCCCAGGGGGCTTTCACCTGACCTTCATTGGTGAAATAGCTGGGGGTACATTCGATCTGGAAGGCGGAGGTGTCATATTCCACGTCGTGGAAGTGCTGGACATAGGCGTCCTGCGCTTGCCTGGTGGTTTCGACCGAGGTTGCCCCCTTTTCCATAGTCGCATGGATGATATGGGCGATATGCTGCGCCTGCCGCCCGAACTGTTCGGTGACGCTGGCATTGAGGCCGCCCTGAATATAGCCAATGAAGAACTGGTTGGGGAAACCATGGGTCATGGTGCCGTGCAGAGTCAGCGGACCGTTTGCCCAATGATCGTAGATGGACAGGCCGCCCCGCCCCTCCACCACGTCGATACCCCAGCGCCGCTTGAGATCGCTGGTGACTTCAAAGCCGCTGGCGAAGATCATCGCATCGACTTCATATTCGACGCCGTTCGACACGAAGCCCTTTTCTGTCATCCGTTCCAGCCCGCGCGAATCCGCAACGTCGATCAGCTTCACATTGGGCTGATTGAAGGCGGCGTAAAAATCGTTGCTGGACAGCGGACGCTTGCACAGGAAACGATACCAGGGCTTGAGCGAGGCAGCGGTCGCCTCGTCCTTCACCATCTCATCGACGCGCGCGCGCAGCCGTTCCATGACGCGATAATCCACCACTTCGCGCCGGGCCATAAATTCTTCAGGCGAGAGTTGCGGCCAGCCTTCGGCTTCCAGCTCGGCATGGAGGTTGCGCGCGATTTCTGTCCAGATGTCGCAGATCAAATCCTGCTCGCCGGGCATGAAAAATTCCATCGCGGCGCGGTGGAAATTGGCCTGCCGCTCCGCCTGCCAGCCCGGTTGCAGCGATTCGGCCCAATCGGGATCGGTCGGCGGATTGGGCCGTTCGTCCACGGTCGAAGGCGTGCGCTGGATGACATAGAGTTGCTGGGCGTAGCGGGCGAGATGCGGCACCGCCTGGATCGCGGTGGCGCCAGTGCCGAGGATGGCGACGCGCTTGTCGCCCAGCCTGTCCAGCACCGGATTTTCGTAACTGCCGCCGGTATAGCCATAGTCCCAGCGGGCGGTGTGGAAAATCTTGCCCTTATACTGGTTGATCCCTTCGATCCCCGGCAGCTTGGGCATGTTGAGGACGCCGCAGCCCATGATGACGAAGCGGGCGCGAAATTCGTCGCCCCGGCTGGTGGCGACGCGCCAGCGATGGATGCCCTCATCCCATTTCAGCGAGGTGATGAGGGTGTGGAACAGGGCGCGGTCGTGAAAGCCGAAAGTCTGCGCGATCTGCTTGATATAACCCTGAATTTCCGCGCCGTCGGCAAATTTCTTGGACGGCATGAAGCCGGTTTCTTCGAGCAGCGGCAGATAGCAATAGGCGTCATTGTCGCACTGGATGCCGGGATAGCGGTTCCAGTACCAAACGCCGCCAAAGTCGCCAGCATGGTCGATATTGCGGAAATTGGTGACGCCCTGTTTGGTCAGATGATAGCCGGCCAGCACCCCGGCAAAGCCGCCGCCCAGCACCAGCACGTCCAGTTCCTCGACGATCGGATCGCGCGGAACGACCGGCTGATGGGGATCATCGTCATAGCTGTGGGTCGTGTCGTCGGTCGTGGGTTGATATTGTCCCTGCCCGTCGCCGCGCAGACGCTTGTCGCGCTCCTCGCGATATTTTTCGCGCAGCGCTGGGATATCGAATGTATCGGGCGCTGGCGTCCGCGTGGGCTTGCAACTCATATCCGCTCCATGGATTCTATCGTTGCGGGGAGTTAATCAACACTACTGTTCATTTGCAACGCAGAGCGCCCGGTTAGCGCTGTGGCGATCTTTTCTTGTCTGACCTATTTTGCCCGCCTCGCCTCGCGCTAGAACCGCGACCGACAAGAGAATGAGAGGACAGAGTATGGCGCAGCCGCTGATGAGTTTTGAGGGACGCACGATCATCGTCACCGGCGCAGCAGGCGGCGGCATCGGCACCGCGACGACCAAGATGCTGGCGCAGGCGGGCGCGACCGTGATCGCCGCCGGACGGACCCAGGCCAAGTTCGACGCGCATATCGCGCCGCTGATCGCGCAGGGGCTGGCGATTGTGCCGGTGATTGCTGACGTCGGCACGGACGAGGGTGTGGCGAAGGTGATGGAGGCGGCGCTGGCCGCGCCCGGCACCCTCTATGGTCTGGCCAATGTCGCAGGCGGGGCCGCGCCGCAGACCTGGATGCGGGCGGAACGGGTGACGCGCGCGGACTGGCGCGCGCTGTTCGAGCAGAATCTGGAAACGATGTTCTTCATGAGCCAGGCGGTGGCCCGGGAGCTGCGCGCACGCGGCAATCCGGGTGCGATCGTGGGGGTATCCTCGATCAGCGGGCTGAACAGCGCGCCCTATCATGTCGCCTATGGCACGGCGAAGGCGGCGATCGTCGCGGCGACGCGCACGCTGGCGACCGAATTGGCGCTCGACAATATTCGCGTCAACACGGTGGCCCCCGGCACGACGATCACGCCGGGATCGGGTGCCTATATTGACGAGGATGTCGCCCGCGATCAGGCCGCCATCGCCATGGGCCGCCGCGCCCAGCCGGAGGAGCAGGCCGGGGCCATCGCTTTCCTGCTGTCCGACCTGTCGAGCTATATCACCGGGCAGACCATCCTTGTCGATGGCGGGCTGAACCTGAAATGGACCCATTTGGGGGCGGACAATACGTCGCTATTCCTGAAGAATGAGGATTTCCGCGCGGCCATAAAGGCGTAAAGCCAGTGCCATGAGCGCGATCGAACGACTGACCCTGCGCGGCGCAGGCCTGGACCTGGCTGCCGATGCGACTGGCCCTGTGGACGGGCAACCTTTATTGTTTCTGCATGGCAGCGGGCAGACGCGGCAAAGCTGGGGCAAGGCGCTGGTGGAGGCCGCGCGGCATGGTTTTCGCGCGATCAGCCTGGATTTGCGCGGCCATGGCGACAGCGATTGGTCGCCGGACGGGCGCTATGATCTCGACCTGTTTGCCGACGATCTGCGCGCCGTGCTGACGCAGTTGGAGCAGCCGCCGGTGGTGGTGGGCGCGTCGCTGGGCGGCATTGTCGGGATGATGGTGGCGGCGGCGGACCCTGCGGCGCTGCGCGCGCTGGTGCTGGTGGACATTACCGCTCATGTCGACATGGAAGGCGCGAACGAGGTGATCGCGTTCATGAGCGCGGGCGCGGACGGCTTCGCCTCGATCGAGGAGGCCGCGGATGCGGTGTCCGCCTATCTCCCCCATCGCGACAAGCCGCGCAGCAGCAAGGGGCTGGCCAAGAATCTGCGCCAGCGGGGTGATCGCTGGTACTGGCATTGGGACCCCGCCTTCATGTCGATGGGCGCGGATGTGAAACAACAGGCCGAGGGACCAACCGTGCTGGAAAGCGCAGCGCGTGGCCTGACCATCCCTACCCTGCTGATCCGGGGCGGGCGCAGCCGTATCGTCACCGAAGAGGGCGCGCGGGCCTTCATGGAAATGGTGCCGCACGCCGACTATGTCCATATCGACGGCGCCCACCATATGGTCGCGGGCGACGCCAATGATGCATTCAACGACGCGGTGTTCGCCTTTGCGGACCGGCAGCTGGGGTGAGGCGGGTTGTTAAACCCGCCCCGTCACCGGGATCAGCGCGCCGGTGATCGGCGTGGCCTCTGCCGACAACAGAAAAGCCACCACGCCCGCAAGCTGCGCGGGCGACACCCATTTCGCATAATCCGCGTCTGGCATGTCGGCGCGGTTGGCGGGCGTATCGAGGATGCTGGGTAGGATGGCGTTCACGCGCACGCCTTCGTCCTTCAACTCCTCGGCCAATGCCTCGGTCAGGCGCGCGACGCCGGATTTGGAGGCGGCATAGGCGCCCATCCCCGCCCCGGCCTTCACCGATGCCGCTGCGCCGATATTGACGATCGCCCCCTGACTGGCGCGCAACAGGGGCAACAGCGCGCGGCTGGCGATCAGGGCGGTGCGGACGTTCATGGCATAGAGCCGATCCCATGTCGCGACGCTGCCGTCCGCCACGGTTTCCCAGGCGAAACCGCCCGCGATATTGACCAGCCCGTCGAGCCGCCCAACTTCGCTTTCGATCCGCGCCGCCGCTGCCGTCACCGCCGCCTCATCGGTGAGGTCCACGCCGCCGAGCGCCAATGCAACGCCATCGGGCGCTACATCGCCCAGATCGATACCGACCACTGTCCATCCGGCGTCGCTCAATATCTCGACCGCCTTGCGCCCCAATGCGCCCGCCGCGCCCGTAACTGCTACTATGCCTGCCATTGCCCTGCCCTTCTGTGATCCCGATTAGATGCCCGCCATGCACATATATTTGATTTCGACATAGTCCTCTATGCCATGGCGCGATCCTTCGCGGCCCATGCCGGATTGCTTGATGCCGCCGAAGGGCGCGACCTCGGTCGAGATCAGCCCGGTGTTGATGCCGACCATGCCAACCTCCAGCGCCTCCCCTACCCGCCACACGCGACCCAGATCACGCGTGTAGAAATAGCCCGCCAGCCCGACTTCGCTATCATTGGCCATAGCGATCACTTCCTCCTCCGTATCGAAGGTGAAGAGCGCGGCGAGCGGGCCGAATGTTTCCTCGCTGGCCAGCGCCATGGCGGGGGTGCAGCCTGCAATGATGGTCGGTTCGTAGAAGCTGTGGCCCAGCGGATGGCGACGCCCGCCGCTGACCAGCCGGGCGCCCTTGGCCAGGGCGTCGGCGAGATGCTCCTCGACCTTTTCGACCGCCTTGTCGTCGATCAGCGGCCCCTGGGTCACACCCGCATCGATGCCTGGTCCGACCTTCAGCTTCGCCACGGCTTCGGCCAGTTTCTGTTCGAAAGTCAGGGCAATATCGCGATGGACGAAGATGCGGTTGACGCAGACGCAGGTCTGGCCGCTGTTGCGATATTTGGACGCGATTGCCCCTTCGACTGCGGCATCGAGATCGGCGTCGGCAAAGACGATGAAGGGCGCATTGCCGCCCAGTTCCATCGACAATTTCTTCATCGTCGGCGCGCATTGCGCCATCAATGTGCGGCCAACCTCGGTCGATCCGGTGAAGCTTAATTTGCGTACCAGGGGATTGGCGGTGAGTTCGCCGCCGATAACTCGTGACGATCCCGTAACGACATTGAACACGCCCGCTGGCACCCCTGCCCGCTCGGCCAGCACCGCCAGCGCCAGCGCAGTGAGCGGCGTTTGCGTGGCGGGTTTCAACACCATGGTGCAACCAGCCGCCAGCGCCGGAGCGGCCTTGCGCGTGATCATCGCGGCCGGGAAGTTCCAGGGCGTGATCGCGGCGACGACGCCGACCGGCTGCTTGATGACGACGATGCGGCTGTCGGCGCGGTGGGACGGGATGATTTCACCATAGACACGCCGCGCCTCCTCCGCGAACCATTCGATGAAGCTGGCGGCATAGCCGATCTCGCCCTTGGCCTCGGCCAGCGCCTTGCCTTGCTCGCGGGTCAGGATCATGGCCAGATCATCCTGATGCGCAATCAGCAGGTCGAACCAGCGGCGCAGGATGCGGGCGCGCTCCGCCGCCGTTTTCGCCCGCCATGCCGGGAGCGCTGCATCGGCGGCGGCGATGGCGGCGTGGGTTTCGCTCACGCCCAGATCGGGGATGGAAGCGATGGTCGCGCCAGTCGCCGGGTCGATCACGGGAATGGTCGGCACCCCGGTCCAGAGGCCGTCGATCAGGCACTGGTCGCGCAACAGCGATGGATCGGCAAGGGCGATGGTCATGATGTCAGCTTTCCGGCGGGTGGCAATTTGGATGGATGGTTTGGCCAGCGCGCAGCTATGCGTCAACGCGGGCGATTAAGGATCGACCCCGCGATGAGCGGGCAGCCGTCGCGAGGCGGTGTAGGAGTAGACTTGCTATAAAGAATATATCGTTTAATATTATCGATCATACTACTGTTATTACGTAGCTTATTTTTTGCGTATAATTCGGTGTGATTGACACTATGCAACCCTCTAATCTGCGCTCGAACCATGAAAATGGGCTAATCCTTGCCTATGCCGAAGCGCAAGGGGCGCTGGAACGGCTGGAGGAGCGGCGCAAGCTTAGCCCGGTTCGCTATCCCTGGCGGATTCGCACACTCATAGCCGAACGGCAAGCGTTGGCGCGGATCGACAATAGCCCTATCGACGATCGGGATTTTACGATTGATGGTCGTGGTGCCGTCTCGACCTCCGCCTTCGATCTCAGCCATTGGCGACAGGCGGTTGGTGCGTCGATCACACTTGACGCACTTCTTAATGACGGCCTGGAGGTGCTGCGCTGGCTTGGTGTGGTCCCGTCGATCGGGACTGATCCGACTTCTATTTTACGGTCAGGCCGCAATGCGGCGGACATTTTGCTAGCTGTTGCTGCATGGCAGCGCGATGTCGCGGCACTCCCCGCCTCCCCGCCCCTGCTTCATGGCGCGCAGCTGTTCCAGCTCTGGCGACGTTATGCGCCGATCGGGCAGGGCGATCTTGTCGCCAGCCTGCTGATCGGCGATCGTTGGGGTCCGGGGCGATGGACCGGCTCGGCTGGAGGATTGATCGCGCTGGGGCTGGACAGCGGTGAAGCTGCATGGAAGCGGGCGACGGGCGACCGACTGGATTGGCTCTGGATCGACGCGATCAGCACCGGCGCACACGCCCATCTCGATCTGGAAACGCGGTTGCGTGCCTATGCCTGGCGGGCGGCGCAGCATATTGAGCGGCGGCGGCGGCCGGGTGGGTTGAAGGACGTGCTGCGCCTGGCCATGGCCCATCCACGCATATCGAGCAGCTCGGTGGCCAAGGCATTGGGCCTGACATCAGCGGGTGCGATCAAATTATTGACCATCGCAGTGGGCGAAGGATTGCTGATCGAGCAATCCGGGCAGGCCAGCTACCGCAGCTATGCCTTGCCCGTCAGCATGACGCCACTCTTCCCACAACGTTCGCACCGGCCTTCAGATTGGCTCATGAACGATTTTTGGTCGGATGAGTCTGAAAATGACACCTCGCCAGAGCCTCTCTGAGCGCCATTTCGCACGATGGATGACCGGAGATATGCCGGACAACCAGACGCGCTCCAAGAGGCTCTCAGGGCCATTTCTGCCATTTTCGTCTTTTGTTCACGCTTCTGAAACTATGCACGAGCGGTGTCGCTCGATGAGAGCGCACGAATCTGAAAACACGTTGAGTTCAATGCGTCGGACATAATGCGTCCATGGGCGAGGGAATTCTGGTGCGTTGTCGGCAAAACCCGCTGTCACAATTTAACGAACAGCATTGCGCAAGTGTCGACTCGACGTGTTTTCAGAATCACTGATGCGGCGTGTTCATTTTCTGACCACCAATTCTAACGACGAGTATCGCATTGTGCGAAAGGCGAGCATCTGCGGCGTTTGAGCGGGCAGGGTGCCTGTAGGGCAGGAGCCATCAGACCGAAATGACACTAGCGCAGCAGTAAGAACCTCGTCCAGAACGCGATTCTAAAAACACGTTCAGGTCACGCGTTCTGTATCAGCGTCGACCTACGATCACAGGCGATATTTATTGCGCCGGTGATGTTCCTTGACGAAGCCATAGAAGCGCTTGGAATAGTTGCGCGGCAGTTCCGAGGGATTAGCCCCAAGAAATGCATCGAAGCGGCGCAGCAGCTCGTCATAGTCCCAGCCAGGAAAGTCGGTACGAATGGCGGCATAAATTTCAGGGTCGATCATTCTGTTGGCGGTCGTGCGGGCAGCAAAGTCGGATCGGCGTGCAGGTGGCGTTCCGATCACACGTCGCGGCGCGTCATCTGTGCTGACCCGCATTCCCCTGGACAGGCTGGAAATCATACCCAGCGCAAGACGCGGATCGACCATATCCTGATCGTCCTGGGCGGGGGAGGGGAGGGCGGCCTGTCGCCGGGTTCTGGCTCGCTCGCTCAGATGCCGCCGCATCACCATCTTCATCTTGGGGCGCGGGCCATCTCCGTCAATCACTTCCAGACTGATATCGGGCAGGTCATTGACGCGGGCGAGATCCAGCAATTTGCGCTTGAATACGGGATAGAGGCTCTCGCTGCCGCTCTTCTGGTGCAGCGTCTCGAAACCGATGGTGAAGCCGTCCGCGCCATTGCCCCCGGCATGTTTGCGCGAGGCGCGATAGAGCCATTTACCAAGGCCGCTGGTAATCTCGAAATAGAGCGGTGAAATCGATAGCACGTTGCGCTTGTCCATCACCCCGTCGAAGAACCATTTGGACAAAGTGATTTCCATACCCAGCGACCGCTGGGTGCGTTCGTCGACCAGATGGGTATAGCTGTCGATCCAGGAGAAAGTCGTCTCGCGGCTTTTGGCGCTGGCGCGGATATTGGTCTTGATCGTGGTCGCCTGAAGTCGATCCAGCGCATTGACGAGCCGCTCATAGGCGCGGCCGCTCGTCCCCCAGCAGATGCGTTTGAGCAGGTCGCCCGGTTGCAGCCGGATCACCGGCGACAGATCATTGGACCCGCGTTCGCGCAATTCGTTGAGGTGGGAGGCGAGGTAGATCATAATGTCCGCGTCCCAGATCGTCGCCATGCCATAGGCGGGATTGGGTGAGACATGGACGCTCACCGACTTGTCGGGGCTGGTATAATCGATGGGCTTTATGCGTTTGCGCTTCGACAGGCTGAAGAAGGGCCGCTGCATCGTCTCCTGATAATCACGCAACGAAATGTCGCTGAAATCAGGCAGGGTGAAGAACATTTCGAACTGGACCTTGCGCTCTTTCAGCGCCGTCTTGAGTTCGCCCTCAATCTCCACCCTATTGGTCCCGTCCTGTGTTCCCTCCAGGGGGAAAATTGTGATAACATTCTGAAATATAACAATAAAAGAGGATTTTTCAGCTTTTCATCCCTTGGCCCTTAACGCCGCCGCGAACGCATGATCTTTGCCTGTTCGATCACCGGGCGCAACGCCTCCAAGATGGCGTCGGTCGACAGGTCGGACGGCATCAGTGACAGTGTCAAAAGCTTTTGCTGGTCCTTGTCGACCTGCCCGACGGTTGCGCCGTCCGCAGCTGCGATCGTCGCCTTCTGCACCCGGCCCTTGACGGTCACAGCCTTGAGCAGGCGCGCCAGCACTTCCGAACCGGCAATGGGCTGTTCGTCACCTGAGCGGCGAAAGCTTTGTTCCGACGCGATCTGGTCGGCCGCAGCCTCCAGCTTGCCGCGGGCCGTTGGATCGCGCAGCAGGGGCAGGAGCTTTTCAGCATATTTGGCCTGAAGGTCCATCGGCGAATGAAAGGCGCTGACCAGCAACGGCGGAATTTCGGTGAGCGCAATATAGCGCGACAGCTGCGACTTGGAGATTTTGAGCCGCTCGGCCATGCGCAACTGTACGCCGCCATAGAAACGATCGACCGCGGCCTTGTAGTTCGCACCGCGTTCGAGATCGGAAATATCCTCCCGCTCGCGATTTTCGATGTCGGCCAGGCGGAAGGCCGCTTCATCGTCCAGATCCTCGATGATCGCGATCAGTTCGATGTCGGGGTAGTGATTGGCGTTGAGCCAGGCGATCGCCCAGTGCCGCCGCGTACCGGTGACCAACTCATAGGGCAGTTCGCCCTGCGGCGTGCGGCGCACCACGGCGGGGATGCGATTGCCGCCCTCGGCCAGGATAGAATCGATCAGGCTGCGCAGACGATGCTCGTCGAGGAGCGAATAGTCGCGCGCATTGCCCGACCAGATCGAACATTCCGACGGCTTCAACCGGATCGTCGGGCGCTTGACGATCCGCGCCGCCTCACCAAAGGCTTCGAGCCGCTTGTTGGTGAAATTGGGGCGCGGAGCCGCAGGATTGGCATCGCTCGCCGGGACGGGCGTGGGCGCTGGATCGTTGAGCGAGGCAGCTAACGCTTCGCTGATCAGGGACCGACGGCTCATGCCGCGACCCCCACGCTGGCGTCAGCGGTCAGGCTGGTCGATGGCCATTGCTGGCGGATCTGCTGTTCGACCTCGGCAAAGACAGCATCGAGATTGTCACGGCAGCGCGTATAGGTCTGGTGCGAGGCGGACGGCTTGGATTCATAGATGGAGCGGAACGCCTGCGTGGCGTTCTTGATTTCCTCGGACGCCAGGATCGGTTGCCCCAGCAGCAGCCCGGCATAGGTTGCCTGCATGATCCGCCACATATCATTCTCACCGGGCTTGCTGGGGGAGAAGGCGGAACAGACAACGCGGATGAAGCCATAGTCCACTGGCGTGCCATTTTCTTCGAGAATCTCGATATTGTCCGCGATCGTGTCCATGAAATGGATGGTCGAGAGATAATCGAGTTGGCGCGCCGGCACGGGGATCAGCAGGCCGGTCGCGGCGGCCATAACGTTGAGGCCCAGAAAACCCATGGCTGGCGGCGGATCGAGCAGGATGACGTCGAAATCCTTGGTCACGCTGGCAATGCCGATGCGCAACGCCTGCAACCCTTCGCGTACGGCCTGCCCGCCTTCGCGCAACGTCGCGGTCAGATCCCATTCGGCGTCCTGCAGGCCAAGGCTCGATGGCACGATCTTGATGGTCGGCCAGGGCGTGTCGCGGATCGTCTGGGAAAAATCACTGAAGGTGCTGCGCGGTGAGAGGAACGCGCCAAGCGTTTGCTCGTCATCAATCAGCGTTTCGGGCTGGATGTCGAACATGGTGGTGGTGGAGGCCTGAGGGTCGCAATCGATCACCAGCACGCTGTACCCATGCAGCGCGAGATAGTCGGCCAGATGCTTGGTAATCGTGCTTTTGCCGACCCCGCCCTTGAAATTCTGCACGGCCAGCACGACCGCATCCTCGTCCGGCTGCTTGCCCACCTGTATGCCGAGCGCGGTGCGAATCTGGGTCAGATCCTCAAGCGTGTAATAGCGGCGGCCATTGGGCAGTTGCTTGGGCTGGGGCAGGCGGCCCTTGGCTTCCGCCTTGGCCAGCGCTTCGGGGGTCCGGCCGATCAGTTCGGCAGCGACGGTCGGGCCGAAAGTGATATCGAGCGTCTTGTGATTGTCCGGCCGGAACACGATCGTCTTGATATGATCGCGCATTTGCTGGCAGGCTGTGGTGACGTTACGCAGTGTGTTGACTGTAAACGACATGGTGCCTCGCATCGCCGAATCATGGGCAGTAAATTGGTTGGCGTTTAATGCGCCTATTTTGCCTTGAAAGTCAAACCAGCGGTGCGAGTCGCCGATAATACCGACTTGTTGCACTGCGATATCGTCAAACCATAACCTCGGCGTTGGGTCGCGGCGGATGGGTTTGGAACCTCTTGATAGCCCATCAACCTCAATCCTGATGTCATGGTTGCGATGGATGGCCAACCTTGCCGTTCTGTTTTGCCGCGCCTGACCATGGGCTTAGAGATTTATTCTGGGATTAGCAGGGTTAGGGCTTGGTCAGCGGTGCTTTTTTCGGCCCGTTTCCATGAGTCGGGCAGGGGCAGGCAAAACCGATCCCACGTCCGATCCAACCTGAAAACACGCTGGAGCGATTCTGAAACCACGTCGGATGCGACGTGATAACACGCTGTGTTTTGGGCCTAATCATGCTCCATTGCGGGTATATGGGCGGGGCGATGATTGACGAGCGGGCGTTGATAGGACGGATCGCTTCTGTCGCGGGCCGATATGCCATTGGCGTTGATGCCCGGCCAGTCGGCAAAGGGCAGGGGGAGGGTGGGGCCCAGTCCAGACCATTCGATGATATTGGTGCGCAGCGCGATTTTCCAAGCGTCGTTGCGTCGTTCCATCCGGTCGAGATAGCGCCCGCCCGCGATCCAGTTGCTGGCGTCGCGGTTGCGGCCGACGAATAGATAATAGGTTTCGACATGGGCGGTGTTGCCGTCAATGTCGATCGTCTGGTTGAGCAGATTATGGTGGGTGGCCTCCTGCCCGGCCTCATGCAGGCCCGTCGCCCAGTCGTAGAGTGGCGCGGGTTCCCCAACAAATGGCCCGGCAGCGATGGTGGCGTCGGGGTGGAAGGCCGACAGGAACAGCGCCCGATCGAACCGGTCCATGCCGCGGGCAAAGCGGGTGATGCAATCGGCGATGTCCTGCCGGTCGAGCAGCGCGTCGAGGCGGGCGATACGATCAGCGTCCATGGCCGGACTCCTTGATGGGGCGCCAGATTGGCGATCCGCGTTCGGCCCGCAGCGACGGGATGATCTTCCCGTCGATATCAGTGATACCATAGTCCTGCGCGACCTCGGCGGTGATGAAGGTGCCGCCTGACCGCTCCATGATCGCTGGATCGACCGCCAGCGCAGCGATGACGAGGCCGGCAAATTCGGGCGAGCAGCCGACCAGCGGATTGGTGACGGTGCGGCTTTTCATCGCCGGGTTAGCTGCCAGATTGCGGTTGGCCCGCTCGGTAAAGGTCAGCCCCTGCCAGAGCGAGATCGATGCGACATTATGCGGTTCCAGTTCGATCGCCATGTCCCGCGCCATCCGGTCAACGGCTGATTTGCAAGTCCCGAACACCGTACCATAAGTATAGGTGACCCCGACATAGCCCGAAATCGCGACGATCAAGCCTGATCGCTGCGGCGTCATGATCTTTGCCGCGTGCCAGGCGGCGGTGAAGTTGGACCGCACCCCCACATCCACCATATCCCAGTTTGAGAGCGGCTTTTCCCAGAAGGGCAGGGGGGTGGTCAGATCCTCCGGCAGGGCGAAGGCGTTGTTGACGAGAATGTCGAGCCTACCCTGCTCCTCCGCGACGCGGTCGAACAGTGTGGCGACCTGGGCGTCATCGCCATGATCGACCGCGACCGCGATGCCATGGCCCGCGCGTGCGTCGCACTGTGCCGCTGTCTCGCCAACCGTGCCGGGCAGATCATGATCGCCGGCGTTTACCGTGCGGCCTGTCACATAGACGGTCGCGCCCTGCTCTGCGAGCGCCAGCGCAATGCCCTTGCCGATCCCCCGGCTTGCGCCGGTGACGACGGCCACCTTGCCTGTCAGCTGTCCCATCCCGTGTTACTCCTTATATTTCTAATCGCGGCCCGCGAAAAAGGCCGTGCTGACATCGCCTTGGGCGCGGCCGGTAAAGTCCGGGCCGCTGAACGCCATGCCCATCAGCCCCTGCGACCAGTCGACCGCCGGGCCATCATCGCGGAACCAGTCATAAACCATCATGCGGCGAATGATCCGCCACTCGTCCGCGCGCAGTTCCATCACGTCGAGATAACGCCCGCCCAGCCAGATATCGCGCGCGCCTTCGCCCGCGTCGATGCGGTGGTAGGCGCTGACCTGGGTTTCGACTCGTGCGCCGTTGCCTTCGATCACGACATGGCTTTGTCCCAACATATGCTGGGTCACTGCGATGGCATCCGACCCCGGCACCACCCATGCGAGATAGGCGGCGAAATCGCCCGCAAATATGCCATAGTCCGTCGTCGCGTCCGGCCAGAAGCTGGCGCTGATCAGCGCCGCGTCGCGCCGGTCCTCACCCCGCGCCAGTCTCGCCAGACAGTCGCCGATCTGCTGCCGGTCGTGCAAAAACCGCCATGTCGCCGCATCGTCGGGCATGATGATCCTCTCCTTCGTTCCCGCGATTATCGCGCAGCGGCGTGGTGATTGGCTTGACGAATCTGGACATGCGCCCATCATCGCCGCGGCCCCGGAAGAGAGAATCATCATGACTGAGAGGAGCGATCCGTTCGAGGCCGTCCATGCCCGCCTGCTGCGTTTCTACCCCGAACTGGTGCGTGATCTGGGCGGCGATCCTGTCCTGCTGTTGCATCAAGCCGGGCTTGATCCGGCGGACCCCAGCATCGGTTATCGTCAGTTGGTCCTGCTGCTGGAGTGCAGCGCGACCGCGCTGGGCCGTCCCGATTTCGGCCTGCGCCTGGCCCTGCGTCAGCGGGGCGGGGCGATGTTCGGGCCGCTGGGGCAGGCGATGCGCAATTCGCCGACGCTGGGCAATGCGCTCGATTATGCCAGCCGCCACAGCTATGCCCACAGCCTGGCCGCGCGGCTTTGGCTGCGGCGTTTTCCCTCGGTCCGTCATGTGTTTGTCGGCCATGACATCTTGCTCGACGCCATGCCCGACCGGGCGCAGGCGATGGAGCAGATATTGCTGTTGGGGCATCTGACCGCGATGGACCTGACGGGGAGCCGAGCCCGCGCGCGCCGGGTCCATTTCCGACATCAGCCGCTCTCGCCGCTTCCCCTCTATCGCCGCCATTTCGGCTGTCCTGTGCATTTCGGCCAGAGCGAGGATGGCATCAGCTTTGCCGACCGGGACATGGCCTGCCCGATCGTCGCGCCGGATGCAGATGCGCTAAGCGCGGTAACCGCCTATATCCGCCAGCACTTCCCCGATCATCATCCCCCGTTGCACGCGCAGGTGCGTGGCCTGATCATGCAGGGGCTGGGCGTCGGCGATTGTTCCAATGCGCAGGTCGCCGTGCAGCTTGGCCTGCACCAGCGCACCCTGCATCGGCGGTTGCGCGCCGAAGGCACTGCCTTCCAGACGATCAAGGATGAGGTGCGCCGCGACATGCTGCTTTATTATCTGCGCCAGACCGATCTGGACGTCATGGTCATCTCCGAAAAGCTGGGTTTTGCCGAACAGTCGGTGCTGACCCGCAGTTGCCATTTGTGGCTTGGCGCCGCGCCCACCGCGATCCGCGCGGCGGCACGCGCCTGAAGCTGCACTGTCCAAATCCGTCAAGCAGCTGCGCTGGTGCCGCTGCTAGCCTGCATCGCAATCCCGCCGACCAGTCCAACTGCGGCGCGCGACGCATGACAGGAGAGAGAGATGACCAGCCCGACGCTCGATTGTTCGGATATCGACCAATATCTGGGCAAGCCGATCCAGCCTGCCCGCATGGTGGAGCCGATCGCCAATAGCGATATTCGGCGCTGGGTGCAGGGGATGCGCTATCCCAACCGGCTCCATTATGATGCAGGCTATGCCGCGCAAAGCCGCTGGGGCGCGCTGGTCGCGCCGCAAAGTTTCGCCGTCACCATGGATTGTGCCCATGGTTCCGCGCCCGCTTGCGTCGGCAGCATTCCCAACAGCCATTTGCTGTTCGGTGGCGACGAATGGTGGTTTTATGGGCCCCGCATGAAGGGTGGCGACCGTATCTGGAACGAGCGCATCCCGTTCGATTATACGATCAAGGATACCAAATTCGCCGGGCCTACCTGTTTCCAGCGCGGCGACAATTTCTACTATAATCATGACGGCGATCTGATCGCCAAGCAGCGTTCCACGACGATCCGCTATGATCAGGCAGCGGGCAAGGATAATGCGCCCACCGATGGCTTTGACGATCCGGTCTGGACCGACGATGAGCTGGAAACGCTCGAAGCGCGCAAGATGGAATGGATCCAGATGCTGCACGATCTGGGCCATGACCGGCGCTGGTGGGATGATGTGGTGGTCGGCGCGGCCTTGCCGCAGCGGGTGATCGGTCCCCATTCGATCGTGTCCTTCACCACCGAATGGCGCGCCTATATGTTCACCCAATGGGGCGGCACCCATCGGCGCACCGACCTCGACATGGAAGCGCTGGGCTTCGTCAAGGAAATGGCGGGGCATGAAAATGACCCGGTGATGGAGGCGATCAATCCCGAATTTACTGACGGCGCCTATATCGGTCCGTCACGCGGGCATCTGTTCCCGCGCTGGGCGCGCTTTATCGGGATGCCGCGCGGCTATGGCTATGGCGCGTCGATGGGGGCGTGGATCACCGATTATTTCGCGGGCTGGGCCGGGGAGTGGGGCATGGTCCGCCATTCCGCCTGCCACTATCGCGGCCCGGCGCTGACAGGCGACATCACGGTGACGACCGGCATCATCCTCGACAAGCTCGTCGATGAGGAAGGCCGTCACATAGTGCAGGTGGAATGCCGGTTGATGAATCAGGTCGGCGTGACGCTGGCGACCGCCAAGGGCGAAGTGGAGTTGCCCAAAAAGCCCGCTTAACCCGGCAGCGGCAAATATACGCTGGCGCGCAGGCCGCCTTTGGCCTGGCTTGCCAGTATGACATGGCCGCCATGCGCCTGCGCCGCCGACTGGACGATGGAGAGGCCTAGGCCCACCCCGCCGGTGCGCCGGTTGCGGGAGGGTTCGCCGCGGAAAAACGGTTCGAACGCACGGGCCAGATGGTCCTGGCTCATGCCGGGGCCATTATCGGCCACCTCGACCACTGCCATCATGCCCTCCGTTCGCACCGTGACGTGGGCGGCGTCACCATATTTGACGGCATTATCGATCAGGTTGGTGAACAGTCGTCGCAGCAGGATCATGTCGCCGTGGATGGTGATAGGGACGACGTCGGCGATGGTGACGGCATGGCCCATATCGGCAAAATCATCGACCAGCCCCTCGACCAGCAGTCCAAGATCGAGTGGCTCCATCAGGCGCGGGCGGCTTTCATTGTCGACGAAATCCAGCGTGGTGCTGATGAGTTGCTCCATCTGCGCGATTTCCTCCTGCGCGGCGGTGCGGATCGGGTCTGGGGCTGTGGCAAGGTGAAAGTGGAGGCGGGAGAGGGGCGTGCGCAGATCATGGGCGATCGCGCCGACAACCGATGTGCGCTCCTGCACGAACCGCGCGATGCGCGCCTGCATGTCGTTGATCGATCGGGCGGCCATGCGGATTTCGGTCGGTCCCTCGACCGGCACCGGCGCTGCCTCGACCCCGGCTCCCAGCCGTTCGGCCGACGCGGCGAAGCTGCGGATCGGGCGGGTCAGCCGCGCGCTGAACCACATGCTGACCGGAATGATGAACAGCAGGCTGAACAGGAATGTGTCCCGCCCGGTCAGGTTCCAGATGGTGTCTGGCCTGCGCGATTCGCGCGTCACCATGCGCCATGCGCCGTCGGGCTGCTTAACCGCTGCCGTGAACGTGCCCAATATGAAGGGATCGGCCCTGCCGTCGCGGCCATAAAGTGTTATTTCGTGGATGATCTGGTCGAAACGGGCCTGATCGCCACTGTTCAGATAGATGCGCACATCCGCCTGCGGCACGCCCAGCCGTCGCGCCAGCATGGCCGCAACCAGCTTTTCGGTCCGGTCGGTCATTGCCCGCGGCGTCGTTGGCTGCACGCGGGTTTGCAGGATCGGCTTGTCGCGCAGCACGGGCTGCCCCCGCACGATCCGGGCGATTTCATAGACGGACAGCGGGATGCGCGCGGGCGGGTGGATCAGGAAGAGGGTCGAGAGGCTGAACAGGGTCAGCATGGCGATGACGCCAAATGCCATGGCCAGCATATGGGCGTGGATCGAGTTGGCCCATTGGCGCAGGCGCGTCATCATGCGCGTGTGACCAGCGGCAGGAATATATAGCCTTCGCTGCGCACCGTGCGGATGATTTCACCATGGGTGCGGGTGCCCAGTTTCCGCCGCAACCGGCTGACCTGCGTGTCGATCGCGCGGTCGAAGGCATCCGAATCCTCGCCGCGTGCCAGTTCCAGCAGCTGGTCGCGATTCAATATCTGCTGCGGCTTTTCGATGAACGTCAGCAGCAGGCCAAACTCCCCCTCCGACAGGCCGATGATGATCCCGCCCGGATCGCGCAGCACGCGGCGCACCGGGTCCAGCCGCCATCCGTCAAACTGGTAATGGGCGGTCGCCTCGGCGCTCCCGCCCGCTACCGGCCGCCGCCGCCGTTCCAGTGCGCGAATGCGGGCGAGCAATTCGCGCGGTGACACGGGCTTGGGCAGATAATCGTCGGCACCGCCCTCAAGGCCTGTGATCCGATCCGTCTCCGTCCCCAGCGCCGACACCATGATGATCCCGACATCGGCGGTGTCCGATAGCGTCCGCGCCAGCGACAGCCCGTCCTCGCCCGGCATCATCACGTCGAGGATGACGATATCAGCGGCCTGCCGCGCCAGCGCCGCGCGCATGGAGCGCCCATCCTCCGCCTCATCCACATCATAGCCCTGCGCGATCAGGAAATCGCGGATCAGCGTGCGGAGCGCCGGATCGTCATCGACAATCAGCAGCCGGGGGCGGGCGGGGGCTTCGACGTCCGACATGGCGGCTTTCCTCTCCTGGCTCCTCTTGTCGGTCTTTTCCGGTGGCGATTCAATTGTGGCGTGACAGCCATCGCAGGGACAGTGACGCCCGCCTTTTCGCCCCTCTGTGTCAACGCAGACAAATTAGTCGGCGCCCCATCTGCTAAAGCCTCGCGGATAGAGGCCGCTCGACCGGCCCGATGCAGGAGACAGGGTTATGCCGGATAGCGATGGGATGCTGACACGCCGGACCATATTGGGGCTGGTCGCGATCGCGCCATTGGCGATCGCCGCTCAGGCCCATGCGGCGTCCTGTGCCGATCCTGCCACTCTCTCTGCTGCGCAGAAGAGTATGCGCAAGTCGCTCGGCTTCAAATCTCCCGCGCCTGATCCTGCCAAACATTGCGCGACCTGCGCCTTCTTTACCGGGAAGGGTGCAGATTGCGGTCCATGCGCGCTGCTGAGCGGCGGCATTGTCCCCGCCAATGGCGTGTGTGACAGCTGGGCGAAGAAGGGCTGATTGCGATGACGCGCGCGCCCCGCCAATTCGTCTGGGACTTGCCCGTCCGCCTGTTCCACTGGGCGCTGGTCGTGCTGATCGGCTTTTCCTGGTGGAGCGCGGAAAATTACCACATGGACTGGCATCGGCTGTCGGGTCAGGCGGTGCTGTTCCTCATCGCCTTCCGCCTGTTCTGGGGCCTGGTCGGATCCGACACGGCGCGTTTTGCCTATTTCCTGAAAGGCCCGCGCGCCATCCGCGCTTATCTGGCCGATAAACAGGCATCTGCCAGCGTCGGCCATAACCCGCTGGGCGGCTGGAGCGTGGTCGCGATGCTGGCGATATTGGGCATGCAGGTGGTGAGCGGTCTGTTTGCGGTCGATATAGACGGTATCGAGTCCGGGCCGCTTTCCCACCTTGTCGATTTCGATCAGGGGCGGCTGGCCTCCGCCATTCACGGGGTCTGCTTCACGGTGCTGCAAGCGCTGATCGTGCTGCATGTGCTGGCGGTCCTGTTCTACCTCGTGGTGCGAAGGCGTAACCTGATCGGACCGATGGTCACAGGCAGCACCGCCGCCCAGGCCCCGATGACGATGCGCCGGGCCGGACCATTGGCGCTGGTCGTCGCGCTGTCGCTGTCGGCGGCACTCGCCTGGTGGCTGTTTGCGCAGTCGGCGCTCTGAACCCATGAAAGGATATGCCATGCGGACATTGCTGATCGCAGCCGGATTTGCGGCCCTGCTCACATCGCCGCTGATCGCCGCGCCCGGCGATATCGTCGCCACCCGGATCGCGGGCTTCCGCGAAGTCGGTGCGGCGTTCAAGAATATCAATGACGAACTGAAATCGGGCAGCCCACAGCTTTATGTGGTGCAGATTTCCGCGCGCCAAATCCGCGATTATGCGCGTCAGCATGTCGGCTGGTTCCCGGCGGGCAGCGGTCCGCGCCCCGGTGTCAAGACAGCGGCGAAGGCCGAAATCTGGAGCCAGGCACCTGCCTTCAAAAAGGCGCAGGACGGCTTCGTGGCGCAGGCCAATGCGTTTGCCGGGGTCGCAGGCAGCGGCGACGTGGCGAAAATGCGGGTCGCGGCCAAGGCGCTGGGCGGCAGTTGCGCGACCTGCCATCGCAGCTTTCGGGTCGAGGACAAGCGCTGATGCGCCGCGCGCTCATCCTGCTGGCTTTCTCCCCCGCACCGCTCTGGGCGCAGGCGGCTGACCTCGACATTCCGGTCGCAGCGGCTGATCATTTTCCGCGCGGCATTTCGGTCAAGGCGCGCGTCTATACCGACCGGCGCGGCTTGACCCTCTATGGCATGGACATGCGCGCCGCGACCGGCCGCACCGGCCAGCCCGCGCTTTATTGTAGCGGTGATTGCCTGACCCAATGGGAGCCATTGCTGGCCCCGCGCGGTGCGCCCATCTCCCCTCTCCCGCGCGCCTTTGGCGGACCGCGTCAGGAAGCGCCGGTCGTAGAACCCGCCTCCGCTAACCCCGACTGGACGGTGGTGGAAGGACCGGCCGGGCCGCAATGGGTCTATAAGAAGGTCCATCTGGTGTTCACCCGGAAGGACGCCCGACCCGGATCGACCGAGCATGACGGCGCGGATAGCTATTTGTGGAACAGCCTGAAATATCTGCCGCCGCCGCCTAAGCTGGTCGCGCCGCCGGACGTTACCGCGCGTCTGGCCGATGGCGCTTATGTGCTGGCCGATGCGCAGGGCAATTGGTTGTTCAGCCCGAAATCCGCCGACTGCGCCGATCCCTGCGGCTGGCGTCCGCATTCCACTGGCATGGCGCGGGGGAGCGTGGGGCAGTGGAGCGTCCGTCAGACCGCCGATTTCGCCCAATGGGTCTATCGCGGCAAGCCCGTCTATCGCGCCGCCCCGCGCCAGCCCGTACCCGCCGACGGCGTGGCGCTGACCCCCTGATGAAGGAGAGCATCATGATCGCCTACAGGATCGCAGCCCTATGCGCGGCAAGCTTCCTCGCCCCGATCGCGCAGGCAGACACGACGACTTTGCCCGCAGCGCCGGCGAATGGCGAACTGGGTTTCGTATTCACCCATTTCGCGCCCGCCATCTATCAGGGGCAACAGGATTGCCCGGATGGTCCGGTTACCACATTGCGTGAAAACTACATCCAGACCCAGGCGCCTGCCGAACGGTTGCGTCTGCTTGAAAAGGTGAACGAGCCGGAACTGACCAAGCGCTGGACCGGCTCTGCCTTTGGTCCGAACGGCACCAATATCTGCACCCATCCCGCCCTGTTCGACCGTCCGCCGCAGCGGACCGTGCAGGGCAAGGTGGCGCAGGGGCTGGATCTGGATGCGGGCGCGGAGGCGCAAGGCTGCGGCCATGACCCCTTCACCAGCCCGACCGGGCAGACCGGCATCGATAATCAGACATGGCGCGCCATGGGCTGTGTGCGGACATGGCGCGGGGTCGATGGCACGGGCGGCGACATCGTGCGCGGCCTGAACCAGTTTCTGATCAGCGGCGAACATACGCAGGTGTTGCTGCTCACGGGCGTGGACAGTTTGCAGGACGATCCCGATGTCGATGTCATCTATGCCAATAGCGAGGACCGCGCCGTCATAGATTCAAAGCAGAATGTCGTACCCGACGCCAGCTACACCATCGTTGCCAATGCGCAGCATCGCAATGTGCTGAAAGGCCGTATCGTGGGCGGCGTGTTGATGACCGATCCGGCCCATATCCGCCTGCGCCAGACATGGGGGCAGGGGTCCGAACGTGACATTCGCGGCAAGCGCACCGAATATGACATGGCCAAGGCCCGCCTGCGCCTGGCGTTCCAGCCGGACGGGTCGCTCAAAGGACTGGTCGGGGGTTATCAGCCGATCTGGAACATCATGGCGTCACTGTCGATCGGTGGAGAAGGGGCAGCGACGACTGCAGGTTTTGATTGTGCCGCCATGTACGCAGCGCTGAAGAAACTGGCCGATGGCGACCGCGATCCGGCGACCGGCCAGTGCCGTCGTATCTCCAGCGCGATGGAGGCGGTGGCCATTCCCGCCTTCGTCAACGATACTCCGCCCGCGACCAAGGTGGCGCAACAATGATCCGCGCGCTCTCCCTTCTCGTCGCGCTGGGTCTGACCGCCTGCTCGGCAGAGAAGGCTCCGCAAAGTGCATCGGCTGAGCCATCTTTTGCCCCGCTCAAGGAACCGCTGGGCCAGATCGTCGCGATGCGCCGCCTGACCGAAGCGCAATATCGCAACAGCATCGCCGACATATTCGGCCCCGACATCCGCGTGGCGGGCCGGTTCGAGCCGATCGTCCGCCCGGTGCATGAGTTGATCGCGACCGGCGCGGCATCCTCCACCATATCGCCCGCGGGCATTGAGCAATTTGACGCCATGGCCCGCGCCATCGCAGCGCAAATATTCGATACCGACCGCCGCGCCCAGTTCATGGCCTGCGCCCCGCGCGACGCGGCGGCCCCCGATCCCGATTGCGCCGCGCGCGTGCTGGTGCCGGTGGGCCGCTATCTCTTCCGCCGACCCATGACGCAGGAGGAGGTTGCCGCCTATGTCATGATGGCGGGCAAGGCGACGGAATCGAGCGGGTCTTTCCACAAGGGGCTGGAACTGGCGCTGGCCGCGATGCTGGTGTCGCCGCATTTCCTCTATGTCGTTGAAAGCGCGGAACCCGACCCCGAAAGTCCCGGTGGCCTGCGCCTCGACAATCTGGCGCGCGCATCGCGGCTCAGCTTCCTGCTGTGGAACACGACGCCCAATGAAGCGCTGCTGAAGGCGGCGGAGCAGGGCCAGCTGACCGACCCGGCGCAACTCGCCGCCATCGCCGGGCGCATGGTCCGCTCCCCGCGATTGGAGGATGGCGTGCGCGCCTTCTTCGCCGACATGCTGTTGTTCGAGAAGTTCGACGAAATGGCCAAGGACCAGATCGTCTATCCCCGCTTCAACCCCGATGTCGCATCGGCTTTGTCCGAACAGATGCTGCGGATGATCGTCGATCAGCTGGTGACGCAAAAAGGCGATTATCGCGACCTGTTCACCACGCGCCGCACGTTCATCAACCGCGCGCTGGGACCGCTCTATCAGGCCAAGGTCACATCGACGCAGGGCTGGGTGCCGTATGAATTCGCGCCGGGTGATGACCGTGCGGGTCTTTTGGGGCAGGCGGGGTTCCTCGCGCTCTACGCCCATTCGGGGCGTAGCTCGCCGACCCTGCGCGGTCGGGCGATCCGTGAATTGCTGCTGTGCCAACCCGTCCCCAACCCGCCCGGCAACGTCAATTTCACCGCGGTGCAGGACGTGACCAGCACCGCCATGCCGACCGCAAAAATGCGTCTGACCGCGCATAATAGCGACCCGGTCTGCGCCGCCTGTCACAGGATTACCGATCCGCTGGGCCTGCCGCTCGAAAAATTCGATGGCATCGGTGCGTTTCGCCCGCGCGAAAATGGCGCGCCGATCGATACGGCGGGCCTGTTCGAAGGGGTCGCGTTTCAGGGCAATGTCGGCCTGGGCAAGGCGCTCGCCGCGAGCAAGTCCACCACCGAATGTGTTGCAGGCCGCGCCTTCCAATATGCCACTGGCCGCGTGCCGGAGGATGATGGTGGATTGGCGGGCGGGATCGAGCAGGATTTTGCCAAGGATGGCTATCGCATCGCGTCGCTCTTCCTGCGCGTCGCCACCATGCCGGAGGCCTATCGCATAGCCGCCACGCCGCTCGCTGCGCCCAAAATCGCCATGACCACAAGCAAGGAAGTCCATCCATGAGCTTCACCCTGAACCGCCGCACCGCACTGCGCGGCATGGTCAATGGCATGGCGGTCGCGGTCGGCCTGCCGCTGCTCGACGCATTTCTGGACGGTAATGGCGCAGCGATGGCCGCGACCGGCGCACCGGTGCCGGTGCGTTTTGGCACCTGGTTTTGGGGTCTGGGGGTCAATCCGCCCCGCTGGTATCCCAGCAAGATCGGCGCGGACTATGACCTGAAGGAAGAGCTGGCCGCGATTGCGCCCCTGAAGCACAAGGTCAACATATTGGGCGATTTCAGCCTGCCGCTGGATGGCAAGCCGAACCTGCCGCATATCAGCGGCGGCATCGGCATCCGCACCGGCATGGCGATCGCGTCCGACCGGGGGCTGCCCGCGCCCTCCTTCGACGTGGCGATCGGCGACGTCATCGGCACCCGCACCCGCTTCCGTTCGCTCGAACTGTCGGCGACTGGCGACCCGCGCAATTCGCTGTCGGGGCGCGGCAATGGCAATCTCAACCCGGCTGAAGTCTCCCCCGCCGCGCTCTATACCCGTATCTTCGGCCCCGACTTCCGCGATCCCAACAGCGCGACTTTCACCCCCGATCCTGCCCTTCTCGCCCGGCGCAGCGTGTTGTCGGGCGTCGCGGACCAGCGACAGGCGCTCAACGCGCGGCTGGGCGCGGCGGATCGGCAGAAGCTTGACCAATATTTCACATCCGTGCGCCAGCTGGAAAAGCAGCTCGACGTGCAGCTGACCAAGCCCGAACCGATGCAAAGCTGCGTCGTGCCGCAATCCGTCGCCGACCGTCCGGTCAATGCGGAAATCGAAAATGTCATGGCCAATCATCAGGTGATGACCGACCTGCTGGTCATGGCGCTGGCGTGCGACAATGTCCGCGTGTTCAACATGAATTTCAACAATGGTGCATCGTCGCTGACGCGCATCGGCAGTACCATCACCCACCATCAGCTGACCCATGAGGAGGTGATGGACAATCGCCTGGGCTATCAGCCGGAGGTCACCTTCTACGTTAACAAATGTATGGAAGCCTGGACCTATTTCATCAAGGCGCTGGACGCGGTGCAGGAAGGGGACCGGACCCTGCTCGATAACACGTTGGTTTTTGCCCATAGCGAAACCGAATTCGCCAAATTCCATACGATAGACAATATCCCGATGATGACCGCCGGGTCGGCAGGCGGGCGGGTGAAGACCGGTCTGCACATTGCAGGCGAAGGCACACCGGTCAGCCGCGTCGGCCTGACGCTGCAACAGTTGATGGGTGTGCCGGTCGATACATGGGGGACCGACAGTATGGAAACGAACAAGCCGGTATCGGCGCTGATGGCGTGAATCAGCCCGCCGCCATCGCCTGGCGCAGCCGCTGTAACAGGCTGCGCCGATGGCGTTCCGCCTCGAACCGGGCGAGTTCGGGATCGCGGCGGACGATGGCCTCGATGATACCGCTGCGCCATTGCCGCCATGCTGCAAACCCGTCTGCGCCGTCGAAAATCGGTGCGATCGGCGCGCTGCGATAATAGCGCATACTGACGCGGGCGAGCAGTTCGATCAGCGGCCGGTCGACCATGCGGAACAGGATATCGTGCAGGTCATCTTCGAACAATAGCCGCGCGCCGCCATCCGCGCATTGATCCACTCGTTGCGCCAGCATCGCCAGCGCCTCATGCAGCGCGGCGTCATCGCATGTGGCGGCGGCAGGCATCAGCTCGCAATCGAGCAGCGTCATCATTTCCAGCGCCTCATAGGCGTCCGACCCGCGCACTCGCAAATAGGCCGCGACCGACCGTTCGAGCGCCGCGACATCGGGTCGCGTGCCGAAATAGCCCCCGCCCGGACCCCGGCGCACTTCCAGCAATCCTTCATGCTCCAGCACACGGGCGACCTGCTGCACGGTGGCGATGCCCACGCCCAGCAATTTGGCGATGTCGGGCAACGCCCCGATCTGGGTCTGGGGCGGCTGCGCCAATATGATGTCGCGCAACTGCTCGGTCGCCTTGGCGGCCAGATGCCGCCGGTGCAGCGGTGCATCATCGTCAGCTGTCGCCACGCTCATCCTTTCCTTGATCCCGCCTTGACCCGTAATCCGATGCCGCGCTCTTGGCCAGCTTCGCGCCGGTTCGGCGCGGGGGCGATGATATCAGCGGAGCGGCAGGCAGCGACCTTCGCTGGCGGAACGTTGCGCCGTTTCGATCACCGCCTGCACCGCAAGCGCGTCCTCCACCGGCGTGGGTAAAGGGCCGCCGGACTGGATCGCGGCGGCGACCTGCGCGTAGAAGCGTTCCTGGCACCCCAACAGCGCCGGGCGCGTGGTCATCCCGCCCTGCTTATCATAGATTTCCAGCGGATCGGGATCGACGCCCCAGCCGCTATCGCCCGGTCGGAGGTCTGCGACCAGCTGCGTCTCCTGCGGATCGAGCAGCCGCTTGATCAAAGTCCCACCGGTGCCATGGACGATGAAGCGTGGGCTACCCCCGGCCTCGGCCCCCGGCACGGTCAGGCTCGCGTGCAGCACTACCCGCATTTGGGGGTAGCGCAGCACGACATGCGCCCAGTCGTCCGATACCGCGCCGTCGCGCAATGCGGCAAAATCGGCGCTGACCGCATCAGGCCGTCCGAACAGCGCCAGCACCTGATCCACCAGATGCGGTCCCAGATCGAGCCACAGACCCGACCCCGGCGACCCATCCTCGCGCCAGCGATCGCGTATCTCCGGCCGGAAGCGATCGAAATGGGATTCGAAATGGGCGACCCGACCGACCAAGCCCTCCTCGATCGCCGCGCGGATGCTGCGAAAATCGCTGTCGAAACGCCGGTTGTGGAACACCGCCAGCTGTTTGCCACATTGGGCCGCCAGCGCCGCCAGATCCTGCGCCTCGGCCAGCGTCAGCGCGAACGGCTTGTCCACGACGACATGCTTGCCCGCCCGCAGCGCCTGCGCGGCCAGCGGTGCATGGGTGGCGCTGGGCGTCGCGATCACCACCAGATCGATGGTGGGGTCGGCGAAAATCTCCGCAGCGGTCGCGACACAACGGATAGCGGGGTCGAGCGCGGCCACTTCATCGGCCTTGCTGGTGCTGATGCTGATCAGCGCCATCGCCGGAACGGCGCGCAGCAACGGCGCATGGAAGATACGGCCAGCCGGACCATAGCCCACCAGCCCAACGCGGATCACATCAGCCACGCAATTTCCCCTCAACGATGGGTGCCAGCTTGCCGACGATTACCGTGACCCCCTTGTCATTGGGGTGGATGCCGTCGGGCAGTTGCAGCGCCCGGTTACCGATCACCCCGTCCAGCATGAAGGGATAGAAGGCGGCGTCATATTTCTTCGCCAGCGCCGGGAAGATCGGGTTGAAGGCAGCGGCATAATCCGGCCCCATATTGGGCGACGCCAACATGCCGGTTAGCAGCACGGGGATGCCGCGTTTCTTCAGCTCTGCCAGGATCGCGTCGAGATTGTCCCGCGTCGCCTCCGGGCTTAAGCCGCGCAGCATGTCGTTGCCGCCCAACCCCACCAGCATCAGGTCGGGCTTGCGCGCCAGCCCGTCCAGCGTGAAGGCCAAGCGCGCCAGACCCGCTGCGCTGGTATCGCCCGACACGCCGGCATTGACGACCTGCGCCTTCACCCCGCGCGCGGCCAAAGCCTGCTCCAGCACCGGGGCCAGCCCCTTGCCCTGATCCAGATTATAACCGGCATAAAGGCTGTCGCCGAACGCCACGACCAGCTTGCCATCGGCCACCGGCGCAGCGGCTGGCGTGGAAGCTGACATGCCTTGGGCGCTGTTGGCGACCGGTGGCGGGGGCGGTGCCTTGTCCGAACAGGCGCAAGCCAGTTGGACAAACAGCGCCAGCGCCCCATATTGCAAAAATCTGCCCGCCAAGGAGCGCTCCTTCTTCATGCACATGCCCATCGATCCGGCCACTATCGCGATCCGCGCGCACAATGTCACCCTTTCGCTTGGCACAAGCGATGCGCCCGTCGAGATTTTGAAGGGCGTCGACCTCACCTTACTGCGCGGTGAAAGTATCGCGATCCTCGGCGCATCGGGTTCGGGCAAAAGCTCGCTGATGGCGGTCTTGTGTGGGCTGGAGCGGGCGAGCGGCGGGGACGTGCATATTGGCGGGGTCGATTTTGGCGCACTGGACGAGGATGCGCTGGCCCGCGCGCGGCGCGGGCGCATCGGCATCGTGCTGCAAAGTTTCCACCTGCTCCCCACCATGACCGCGCTGGAGAATGTCGCGGTGCCGCTGGAACTGGCGGGGGAAGCTGATGCCTTCGCCCGCGCAGCCGAAGAATTGCGCGCCGTCGGGCTTGGCCACCGGCTGGACCATTATCCCGCCCAATTGTCGGGTGGCGAACAACAGCGCGTCGCCATCGCCCGCGCCGTCGCGCCGCGCCCGACCATCTTGTTCGCTGACGAACCGACCGGCAATCTCGACGCGACCACCGGCGTCACCATCATGGACCTGCTGTTCGATCGCCAGCGGGCGGCGGGCGCAACATTGGTCATCATCACCCATGATCCGGCACTGGCCGACCGCTGCGGCCGGATCGTAGAGATGCGCGACGGACGGATCGTATCGGACCGCGCAGCGTGATGGCGCTTGATTGGGCGACAAGCTGGCGCATCGCCCGGCGCGACCTTCTGGGCCGGTTCCGGGGATTGCGGCTGCTGTTTCTTTGCCTGTTCCTGGGTGTCGCTACGCTGGCCGCGATCGGCAGCCTGACGTCGGCGATCACGCAGGAACTGAGCGAACGCGGGCAGGGGTTGCTTGGCGGTGACGTCGAAATCGCCATGACCCAGCGCGAAGCGGCGGAGGGCGACAAAGCGGCCTTCCGCCGCCTTGGCACATTAAGCGAAACCATCCGCCTGCGCGCCATGGCGCGGGGCGAACGAGCCGACGGACCGGCCGTGCTGACCGAACTCAAGGGCGTGGATAATGCCTATCCGCTCTATGGCACGCTGGCGCTGCAAGGTGGGCGCTATCGCGCGCCGCTAGCGCCCGACCGCATCCTGATCGGCCCTGCGCTGGCCGACCGGCTGAACGTCAAGCCCGGCGACCGGTTGGTCTATGGCACCGTCACCTTCACCATCGCCGCGATCATATCCGACGAACCCGACCGGCTGGGCGAGGGCTTCACCCTCGGCCCTGTTGCGATCGTCTCGCTCGACGGGCTGCGCCGCACTGGCCTGATCCAGCCAGGCAGCCTTTATGACAGCAAATATCGCCTGCGCCTGCCCGCTGGAGCGGATGCACAGGCGGTGCGCGAGGATCTGGAAAAACGCTATCCGTCCGCCGGTTGGGAGTTCAAGGATCGCGATCGGGCGGCTCCCGGTGCCAGCCGCTTCATCGTGCGCATGGGGCAATTTCTTTCACTGATCGGCCTCGCTGCGCTAGTGATCGCGGGCATCGGCGTCAGCAATGGCGTCGCCTCTTATCTCGCATTGAAACGCGCCGGCATCGCGACCTTCAAGGTTTTGGGCGCAACGTCGGGCGACATAGCGCGCATCTATCTGCTCCAGATCGGCTGCGTCGCTTTGCTTGGTATCATTTGCGGGCTGGCGGTTGGCGCGCTCCTGCCGTCTGCCATTGTCGCGCTGGCGGGCGATGTGCTGCCGGTCAGCCCCGGCTTTCGCCTCCATCCTTTGCCGCTCGTCACCAGCGCCGCCTATGGCCTGCTGATCGCCTTCCTCTTCACCCTGCCGCCACTTGCCCGCGCCCGGACCCAGCCTGCCGCCTTGATCTTTCGCGGCGTTGTCGATCCGCGCCACGGCATCGACCGACGCACGATTCTCGCCATGGCGGCGGCGGGCGCGCTGCTGGTAGCGCTGGCGCTCGGCACCGCGCGCGAGCCGCTTTTCTCCGCCGCCGTGCTGGGGGCGACTGCGGCGGTCCTGCTGCTCCTGCTCGGCATCGGTTGGGCTGTGCGCCAGATCGCCCTGCGCGCGCCGCGTCCGCGACGGCCCTTGCTGCGGCTGGCGCTGGCCAATCTCCACCGCCCCGGCGCGCAGACCGCCGCGCTGATCGTTGCATTGGGTCTGGCACTCACACTGTTCGTGACGCTGGCGGGCATCCAGACCAGCCTCGACAGTGAAATCCGCAATGTCGTGCCAAAGACCGCCCCGGCCCAGTTCGTGCTGGATATCCCGTCGGAGCAAGCGGATCGTTTCCGCACCATCGTGCGCAAACAGGCCCCCGACGCGCAGTTCAACATTGTCCCCGCCCTGCGCGGCACCATCGTCGCCTATGGCAAGCAGCGCGTCGCCGACCTGAAGGAGCCACCCGAAGGCGCCTGGTTCCTGCGCGGCGAGCGCGGCGTCACCTACAGCGCGACCCTGCCGCAGGGCAGCGAACTGGTCGCGGGGCAATGGTGGCCCGCCGATTATGCCGGGCCGCCGCTCGTTTCCTTCGACGCGGAAGCCGCGAAAATCCTCAACATCGGCGTCGGCGACACATTGACTGTCAGCCTGCTGGGGCGGGAAATCACCGCGCGCATTGCCTCCCTGCGTAAAATCAACTGGGAGACGATGGGCTTCAACTATATCCTCGTCTTTTCCCCCGGCATCGTCTCCGCCGCGCCGCACAGCCTGGCCGCGACCATCACCATGGACACGCGCCACGACAGCGCCGTCACCCGCGATCTGCTGGCCGCCTTCCCCGGCGTGTCGGTCATCGCGGTGGGCGAAGTGATCGCGCAGGTTGGCGCGATCATGACGCAAATGTCCGCAGCGATCGTCGCTGCCGCTTCGGTCGCGATTCTGGCGGGCATAGCCGTGCTGGTCGGCGCGATCGCCGCATCGCGACAGGCGCGCAGCTATGACAGCGTGATATTGAAAACGCTCGGCGCGACCCGTGCGCAGTTGCTGGGCGGGCAGGCGCTCGAATATGGCCTGCTCGCCACGATGCTGGCGCTGGTTGCGCTGGCGTTGGGGTCCGGCGCGGCCTGGTTCGTGATCGTCCAGATTTTCGAATTCAGCTGGTCGCCCGACTGGCTGGTCGTGCTGGCAACGCTGGGCGGCGGCGCTTTGCTGACGCTGGGCATTGGTCTTGCCGGGTCGATCCCGCTGCTGTCCGTCCGTCCGGCCAGCGCCCTGCGGCAGCTTTGAACGTCGCGCCGGACGCAAACGGCACTGGGTGCGTTTCCCCCACGTGCGCTTGGTGCAACCTGCCGCCTGCATTGCGCTAGCTTGCCGCAAATTTGTTGAGGGAAGCCAGCATGACGACCAGCCAGACCGCCACCCGTTCCTTTGTCGATCTGCGCGCATGGGCGGCGGGGGTGATGGTCGGAGGAGGGGAGGGCGACGCCTTCCTGTCCGCCCGCGCTGTGCTGCCCCAGCCGGAAGGGCCGGTGTCGATCGGCTTGATCGCCCTGTCGCAGGGCAGCGGATCAATCGCGGCGATGCCTGCCGACGAATTTGTCATCGTTGAATCGGGCAGCGTACAGATTGACCAGCGCAGACTCAATGAAGGTGACAGCATCGTCCTGTGCGAAGGCGCAAGTTTTGGCTGGACAGTCACGGCTGACGCACGCCTCCTGTTCGTGCGCCGTACCGGTGGCTCTGCCGCCGACGGCGCGATCATCCCGATCGACACCAGCGCGCCGCTCGAACCGTCAGGCGCGCCGCTGGCTGAACTGCTGGTCGGGCCAACGCCGTCCTGCCGCAATTTCACCGACTATCGCTCGGCTGACGGCGAATTTGTCTGCGGCACCTGGGATTCCACACCATATCACCGCCGCCCGATGGCCTATCGTCATTATGAGCTGATGTATCTGCTCGATGGCAGCGTGACCTTCGTCGATGGTGCAGGCGCGGCAGGGACGTTTGGCAAGGGCGACATCTTCCTGGTCGAACAGGGCGCATCATGCAGCTGGGATAGCCAGGTCCACGTCAAGAAGGTGTACGCCATCTACCGCCCGGCCTGAAAGCCTCGAACCACAAGCATCGGTGTTCCCGCGCAGGCGGGAACCCAGTCCAGCCTATGAGCTGGGTTCCCGCCTGCGCGGGAACACGCTGTGCCTCATCAGTTTCTAGGCCATCGGATCCAAGGTCCCCAACCAAGCGACCAGCGCCAAGATCGCAATTGCCGCGCCCGTTTCGACCGCTAGCGACAACCGCAAGGCCCGCACCGCGCCGTCCGCCCCCCGCTCCAGTGCCGGGGTCAGCCGCCAGCGATTGAGCGCCGCCAGCCCCAGCATCCCGCCGAACACAGCCAGCTTCGCGCCCAGCAGCCAGCCATAGCGGCTGTCTACCAGCATCGGCAGGTCAGTGACGCCCACGATAATTAGGCTGTTGACCACCCCGGTCACGACCAAAGTGGCGACAAACACGGTCCCCAGCAGCGAAAATTTCGCCAGCATCACTGCGACCCGTTCGACATTCGGTCGGCGCATCGTCACGGCGTGCAGCAACGCTGCCAGCGCGCCGATCCACCCTGACGCCGCCCAGATATGCGCGACATCGGCAGCGCGGTGAACGGTCCCTGCGACATCCTCAGTTGCCCCGGCATGGCCGGTCCAGGCGATCGTCGCAGCGGCAATGGCGGCGGGGATCAGAACCCAGCGATCCCGCCCGGCCACAGCCAGCCCCAGCGCGGCCAGCAACGCTATGCCGCGCACCACCAGCACCGGACCGATCGGCGTCATCGTCAGCAAAATCTCTGCCGTCGCCCAGTCGGGCGGCAGCAACGGGGTGCTGGTCATGCTCGCGGCGCTCGCCAGCAGCCACAGCGCCGACAGCGCAATGCCGCCCAGCGCCAGCGCCGCCAGCAGCGTGCGCTGCCCCGCCATGCCCATCGCCCACCAGAAAAGCGGCAGGCCCATGAGCAGGGCAAGGTCGACCATCAGGCCAAAGCGCGCCAGGAGCAGCATGGGTGCCAGCATCCCCCCGTCCATGACGGCTTACTTGACCTTGAAGCTGTAGCCGCCTTCCATCTTATGCTGGTCGGCGCCGACAATATGCCATTTCAGGTCATAGCTGCCGGCGGGCAAAGCGCGGGGCAGGGTGACGATCATCGTCTTGCCGTCGGGCGCCACCACGGTCTTGAACCCCTTGATCGGCATAGGCGCATGATCGCTCATGCCCGGCATCCCGGTCATGACCAGATCGACGCCCGAAAGCGGACCCAGGAATTTCTCGGAAAAAGTGAGCGTCAGCTTGGTCGGCTTGGCGACCGTCGCATTGGCGGCAGGGCTGGATGACAACAGCTTGCTATGGGCCAGAGCGGCTCCGGGCAGGATGGCGATCGACAGGGCGATGGCGGCGGTCAGGAAACGGGACATCGGGGCTTCTCCATGATGGTGGTTAGGGGATATTACGCATGGACTTGCCCGACCCCTCATCACAGGTGCATGATTTTTTTCGTCGCCATCGGGTGAGGGATAAGCGCGCGCCGCGCGTATGCCGCGATGAGGATGGAGTATGTGCAGATGAGTGATCTCGATCAGTTGCTGGGGCAGATGCGGGCGATGCCTGTCGACGCCCGGCTGGAGCAAATGGACGGCGTGGTGATGCAGGGCGTTGCCCGCCGCCGTGAAAGGGGCGTGGCGCGGCGTAGCATGATGCTGGCCGGCCTGCTGGCGCTCGGCATCGGCTGGGCGGGCAGTATCGTGCCGTCGGTCCCCGCCCAAGCCGCGCCGATCGGCATGTCGGATTATGCACCCTCGCGCCTGCTCGGCCAATGAGCTTGAAGCGCTATCTGCTCGTCGCGCTGGTCGCCTTCGCCGCGGCGCTGGCGGCGGTGCTGGTCGCGCGCGTCTGGATCGCGCCGCAGCCCCGCGTGGAAAGCGAAGTCCATGCGCTGTTGCATGAAAAGCTGACGCTCGATGCGGCACAGGAACAGCGCATCCATCAACTTGAAGCTGCGTTCGCCATTCGCCGCGAAGCGCTGGAGGCGGAAATGCGCGCTGACAATGCGCGGCTGGCGCAGGCGATTGCGGCGGAACATGGTTATGGCCCGCAAGTCGGCCAAGCCGTGGACCGCACCCATCATGTCATGGGCGCGCTGCAAAAGGAGACGCTCCAGCATATTTTCGCGATGCGCGCGGTGCTGCGCCCCGATCAGGCTGCGCAGTTTGACAGCGCCGTCGTCAAGGCACTGACCCAGCCCGCCCCCCGGTGAGCGCAGCCGAACCCGATGACAGGGCGCTGGCAGCGCGGGCGCTGGCCGGGCATCAGGACGCCTATACCGCTCTGATGCGGCGGCATCGCAATGCTGTGTGGCGACTGGCACGTGGGGCTATCGGCGATGGCGACGAAGCGCTCGACATCACGCAGGAGGTGTTCGTCGCTGCCTTTGCCGCGCTGGCCCGCTATGATGGCGCGCGGCCGTTTCGCAGCTGGATCGCGCGGATCACGCTCAACAAATGCCGCGACTGGGGCCGCCGCCGTGCGGTGCGGCGCTTCTTCGCCTTTGCACGCCCGATCGACGAAGCGGGCGACATTGCCGACGCCGCGCCCGACCCCGAACAGGCGCTGCAATCACAGGCGGCCCTTACCCGAATTAACGCTGCCATCGCCACGCTGCCTGCTGCGCTCAAGGATGTGCTGTTGCTCCGCACGATCGAGGCGATGAGCCAGGCGGACACCGCTGCCGTGCTCGGCCTCACCGAAAAAGCGGTCGAAACCCGCCTTTATCGCGCGCGTGCAAAATTGTCGGAAAGTTTGAGGGATGACGCCGCGCCCCGCGTATGAAGGGGCATGACCAACCTGACTCTCGACCGCCGGACCCTGTTCAAGAGCGCGGCTGCCCTCAGCCTCGCCAACGCCTTCCCCGCCTGGGCGCAAAGCGGCACCCACGGGCTGCATCCAGCGCCCGGCATCCTGTCGGGCGAGAGCATCGCGCTGACCGTCGCCGACAGCCATTTTGCGACCGGGGGCCGATCCGCCCATGCCATCACCATCAACGGCACCGTCCCCGCGCCGCTGATCCGGCTGCGAGAAGGGCAGAATGTCCGGCTGTCCGTGACCAACCATCTGAAAGAAGATACGTCGATCCATTGGCACGGCCTGATCGTCCCCTTCCAGATGGACGGCGTGCCTGGCGTCAGCTTCCCCGGCATCGCGCCGGGCGAAACCTTCACTTATGAATTCCCGATCCGCCAGTCCGGCACCTACTGGTATCACAGCCATTCGGGGATGCAGGAGGCGATGGGCCATTATGGTCCGATCGTCATCGACCCCGCAGGCGCCGATCCGGTGCAGGCGACGCGCGAGCATGTGATCGTCCTGTCCGACTGGTCGCCGGTCCACCCCCATGTCCAATTGAAACGGCTGAAACAATCGGGCGGCTATTATAATATGCAGCGCCAGACGCTTGCCGGATTGCTCAAGGGCAAGGACCAGCCGCTCAAGGACCGGATCGACTGGGGCAAGATGCGGATGGACCCGACCGACATTTCGGACGTCACCGGCTCAACCTACAGTTTTCTGGTCAATGGCCATGGCACGGCGGAAAACTGGACCGGGCTGTTCACGCCGGGCGAGCGGGTGCGGCTGCGCATCATCAATGCGTCGGCTATGACCAATTTCAACGTTCGCCTGCCCGGCCTGGCGATGACCGTTGTGCAGTGCGACGGCCAGCATGTCCAGCCGGTCGAAACCGACGAGTTCCAGATCGGCATTGCCGAAACCTATGACGTGATCGTCCAGCCGACCGACGCCACCGCCTATGCCCTGATCGCCGAAGCCATCGACCGTTCCGGCCTTGTCCGCGCGACGCTTGCGCCACAGATTGGCATGGTAGCGGCCATCCCCGCGCTGCGCGCCCGGCCGCTGCTGACCATGAAGGATATGGGGATGGACATGTCCGGCATGGACATGGGGCAGGGGGGCGTGATCGACCTGTCCCAACCCGCCAATGACAGCATGTCCGGCCATAGCATGAAAATGCTCGACCCTTCGGTCGCGCCCAACGTGCCGATGGGACCGGGGGTGGCGACGCTATCCTCCATGCCCGCCGATCGCACGGCGGACCGGCCCACGGGGCTGGAGGATGTCGACCATCGCGTGCTGACCTATGCCGACCTGCGCGCGCTCGAACCCAACGAGGATATTCGTGCGCCCACCCGGTCGATCGACATTCACCTGACCGCGAACATGGAACGCTATATGTGGTCGTTCGACGGGGTGAAGCTGTCCGACGGCGCGGAGCCCATCGCCTTCCGTCATATGGAGCGGGTGCGCGTCACCCTCATCAACGACACGATGATGCCGCACCCCATCCATATCCACGGCCACTTCTTCCAGTTGCTGACCGGGGAGGATGCGGCGCATAATCCGCGCAAGCATACGGTCAATGTGTTGCCCGGCGGCAAGATCAGTTTCGATCTGACCGCCGATGCACTGGGCGACTGGGCGTTCCACTGTCATATGCTGATGCACATGCACGCGGGAATGATGCGCGTCGTCACGGTCCGCCACGGGGAGGACGCGGCATGACGCGCCTGATCGCCGCCCTGCTGCTGGCCAGCACGGCCACGCCCGCGCTGGCGCAAATGGACCATAGCCAGATGGACCATAGCGCGCACCAGACGCCGCCCGCGCCGCAAGCGCCCGCCGACCCCCATGCTGGTCACGCCATGCCCGCAACCGACGACAGCGTGCCGCAGGGCGTCGCCCCGCCAATCCCGGCCGATCACGCTGCCGAAGCCTTCTACCCCGCCGCCACCATGGCCCGCGCCCGCGCCGCGATGATCAAGGAAAGCGGCGGCATGAGCTTCTCGCAACTGATGCTCGATCGCCTGGAATATCGGGCGCACAGGGGTGCGAATGGCTATGCCTGGGAAGGCGAAGGCTGGTTCGGCGGCGATATCAACCGCTTCGCGTTCAAGACGGAAGGCGAGGGCGAAATCGGTGGCCCGCTGGAAAGTGCCGAAGTGCAGGCGCTCTACAGCCGGGCGCTGAACCCCTGGTTCAATGTCGAAGCGGGCGTGCGGCAGGATTTCCGCCCGCAACCCCAGCGCACCTATGCGGTCGTCGGGATCGAAGGCCTCGCCCCTTACTGGTTCGAGGTCGGCGCACAGGCGTTCCTCTCCGACAAGGGCGACGCCCATCTGCGGCTGGAGGGCAGCTATGACCAGCGCATCACCCAGCGCCTGATCCTGCAACCTGCCGCCGAAATGAACATCGCCGCGCAGGATGTGCCGGAACTGGGGATCGGGTCGGGTGTGTCCGACATCGAACTGGGTCTGCGCCTGCGCTACGAATTCGCCCGCGAATTTGCGCCCTATGTCGGCGTCCATTGGGAACGCAAGCTGGGCGATACGGCGCGTTATGCGCGCGTGGCGGGGGAGAGTGCGTCGGCCACGAGTCTGGTTATGGGTGTGCGTTTCTGGTTCTGACCGGGCAGGCCCACGCATAACTAACCTCGTCATCCCCGCGTAGGCGGGGATCCATCTCCCAACATAACGTCTGGTCGGAAAGCTGGGAGATAGATTCCCGCCTTCGCGGGAATGACTTGGGTGGTGTTACGCGCCCAAATGCCGCTCAACCAAAGCGACATGCAGCCGGATACCCAGCCCCAGCACATCATCGTTGAAATCATAATGCGGGTTATGCAGCGGCGCGCCGCCGTCCGGCTTGGCTTGACCCAGCCAGATATAGGCGCCTTTGCACGCTTGCAGCATGAAGGCGAAATCTTCCGACGTGAAGGCGGGGTCTGGCGCCAGTTGCGCCACGCCTACGGTCGCCGCCGCATCCAGCGCTTCCTGCGCCGCCTCCGCATCGTTGATCGTGGCGGGATAGTAGCGCTGATAATCGACACTCGCACTTAGCCCGTTTGCCAGCGCCACACCCGCCGCGATTTCGCGGATCGATGCCTCTATCTTGTCTTGTACCGCCGGGTCGAACGTCCGCACCGTTCCGCCAATGCGGACCTCTGCCGGGATCACATTATGCGTATGCCCGCCATGGATTTGCGTGATCGACAGCACGGCAGATGCGGTCGGCGCGATCCGGCGCGATATGATCGCGTTCATCTGCGTCACCAGTGTTGCCGCCGCCAAAATCGCATCCGGCGTATCCTGCGGGATCGCCGCATGGCCGCCGCGCCCTTCCAGCACGATCTCGAACTTGTCCGCCGCCCCCATGATCGGGCCGGGGCGGGTGGCGATGGTGCCTGCGGGCAGGTCTGGCCAGTTGTGCAGCCCGAACACCCGGTCGCAGGGGAAGCGCTCGAACAGTCCCTCCTTCACCATTTCGCGCGCGCCGCCCTGCCCCTCTTCGGCGGGCTGGAAGAAGAAGTTGACCGTCCCGTCGAAATTGCGGCTGCGCGTCAGTTGCTGCGCCGCGCCCAGCAGCATCGCGACATGCCCGTCATGGCCGCAGCCGTGGAAGATGCCGGGCGTCTTGCTGGCCCAGGGCAGGTTGGTCTGTTCCTCGATCGGCAGCGCGTCCATGTCCGCGCGGAGGCCAATGCTGCGCCCTGACGTTCCGTTGCGCAATACGCCCACCACGCCGGTCCGCCCGATCCCCTCATGCACCTCCAGTCCCAGCGCGCGCAACTGCTCGGCAATGCGCCCGGCGGTGCGATGTTCGCAAAAGCCGAGTTCCGGGTGCGCATGAATGTCGCGGCGGAAGGCGACAAGCGGTTCGATCAGGTCGGTGATGTCGGTCATGGGAGCAGCCTAAACTATATGATCCAAAGAGTAGCGTGTTCCCGCGCAGGCGGGAACCCAGTCCCACTGTCTCAACTGGACTCCCGCCTTCGCGGGAGCACGTTGCGCTCCAGATAGACCTCAACCCTAACGCTGCTCGCCGAACAGATGCTGGATCGGATAATGATGTTTGATGAAGGGCGATTTGATCACGACATAGCTGAAATATTTTTCGATGCCGTAATCGCTTTCCAGCATCCCCTCGATAATCGACTGATAATGGCCGACGCCGCGCGTCACGAATTTCAGCAGATAATCATATCCGCCGCTGACCAGATGACATTCGACAATCTCGTCCAGCTTGCGGATGCGGGTTTCGAACCGGGAAAAGTCGCCCGACCGATGTTCGCTCAGCGTCACTTCGGTAAAGACGGTCAGAAATTCGCCCAGCTTGTGCAGATTGATATGGGCGCCATAGCCGGTGATATAGCCCGCCTTCTCCAGTCGCTTCACGCGGGTCAGGCACGGGCTGGGGGACAGGCCGACCGCATCGGCCAGCTCGACATTGGTGATCCGGCCCGACTGCTGAAGCTGCGTCAGGATTTTCAGGTCGATCCTGTCCAGTCTGGGTCCGCCCAACATGTCCTTGTTCCCCCTTATATTTATCCCAGCGCCGCTCGAATATCGGCCTGTTCGAGCAAGCCGTCGAGTGTTTTCCTGATGCGCGCGAATATCTCGTCCATCTCGGCGTCCGTCGCGCACAGCGCCGGGGCGAGGCCGATGATATTGTCGGCAAAGGCACGGAAAATGACGCCATTGGCATAGCCATCGTTGAACAGACGGTCGGCGATTTTCAGCGCCGGGTCGAACCGCGCCTTCGTCCCCTTGTCCGCCACCAGCTCGATCGCGCCCAGCAAGCCGCGCCCGCGCGTGTCACCGACCAGCGGATGGTCCGCTAGCCCCGCAAGGCCTGCGTCAAAGCGCGCCGCGACCTTCTGCCCGTTCGCCAAAATTCCACCCTCGGTATAGAGGCGCAACACTTCCAGCCCCACCGCCGCGCTCACCGGATGACCAGAATAGGTCGCGCCATGGCCGATCACGACATCGGCTGCCGCGCCGTCGGCAATGCCCTGATAGACTTTATCCGACATCAGCACCGCGCCCATCGGCACATAGCCGGCGGTCAGTCCTTTGGCGACGGTCATCAGGTCGGGCGTCACGCCTTCGGCTTCGCAGGCGAACATCGGCCCGGTGCGCCCGAACGCCGTGATGACCTCATCGGCGACCAGCAATATGTCCAGATCATCGCACGCCTGCCGCATGGCCTTGAGCCAGCCGACCGGCGGCACGATGACGCCGCCCGATCCCTGGATCGGCTCGCAGAAGAAAGCGGCGACATTGTCTGCGCCCAGTTCCGCAACCTTGTCCTTCAACTGCTGCACCGACCGCGCGATGATGGCGGCGTCATCGCCCTCCAAGTCGCTGCGATAGGGATAGGGTGACGCGATATGATGCTGCCAGCGCAGCGGCAGGTCGAAATTGCGATGAAAATTGGCAAGCGCCGTCAGCCCCGCGCCCGTGCTGCTCGATCCATGATAGCCCCGCTCCAGCGCGATGCACTGTTTCTTGGTCGGCTTGCCGATCGCGTTATAATAATGGGTGATGTAGCGGATCGCGCTGTCCACCGCGTCCGACCCGCCCAGCGTGAAATAGACATGGTCCAGCCCCTCTGGCGACAGGGCGACCAGCCGCTCCGCCAGCCGCGCGGCAGGCTCGCAACCGAAATGGAAATAGCCGGTGGCGTAGGGCAGGCGGCGCATCTGCTCCGCCGCGGCCTCGACAATGCTGTCCTGCCCATAGCCGACATTGACGCACCACAGGCCCGCAAAGGCGTCCAGCACCTCGCGCCCGTCCATGTCCGTCAGCCACATGCCCTTGCCGCTTTGCAGCATGGTTGCGCCGCGCGCTTCATGGGCGCGGAAGGATGTGACCGAATGGATCAGGTGATCGCGGTCGATGTCCAGCAAAGAACGGTTGGATTGGTGCATCGTTGGGGGGCTCGCCATGGTGGTTATGGGATGCAGCCTATCCTTGTGCCGCAGCGGGAAAGTCTCAATCTTGCCGGTTGTGGGCCTGTGTCTGGCCGTATTAGCGAAACGGCGCAGCATATTATGCTGCGCCGCTTGAGGTCACGCCAGTGCGTCGGCAATCGCCTTGCCGCATTGCTCGGTGTTGGCCTTGCCCTTGAGGTCGCCGGTGCGCAGGCCGGGTTCCGCCAGAACGGTTTCCACCGCCCGCATGATCGCGGCAGCGGCGTCCGCCTCGCCCAGATGCTCCAGCATCATCGCTGCCGACCAGATCTGGCCGACCGGATTGGCGATCCCTTTGCCAGCAATGTCGGGGGCAGAGCCATGGACCGGCTCGAACAGCGAAGGGTGGGTGCCGTCCGGGTTGATATTGCCCGACGGCGCGACGCCGATCGTGCCGGTGCAGGCCGGGCCAAGGTCCGACAAGATATCGCCGAACAGGTTGGACGCGACCACCACGTCGAACCGGTCGGGGTTCAGCACGAATTGCGCGGTCAAAATGTCGATATGATATTTGTCATGGGTGACGGTTGGATAATTTTTGGCCATCTCCTCCACCCGTTCGTCCCACCAAGGCATGGTGATGGCGATGCCGTTGGATTTGGTGGCGGAGGTAACATGCTTGCGGTCCCGCGTGGCGGCCAGATCGAACGCATAGCGCAGCACCCGGTCGGTGCCATGGCGGGTCATTACCGTTTCCTGGATGACGATCTCACGGTCGGTGCCGGGGAACATCTTGCCGCCGACCGAGCTATATTCGCCTTCGGTATTTTCGCGCACGACCCAGAAATCAATGTCGCCCGGCTTGCGCCCGACCAGCGGGCAGGGGACGCCGGGCATCAGCCGGACCGGGCGCAGATTGACATATTGGTCATATTCGCGGCGGAACTGGAGCAGTGATCCCCATAGCGAAATGTGATCCGGCACCGTGTTGGGCCAGCCGACCGCGCCAAAGAAGATGGCGTCAGGCTTGCCGATCTGCTCCTTCCAGTCGTCCGGCATCATCTGGCCATGCTTGGCGTAATAATCGCAGCAGGCGAAATCCTGCCATTTTTGCGAAATGGTGAAGCCATAAAGGCTCGCCGCCCGCTCTAGCACGCGGATGCCTTCGGGCATCACTTCCTTGCCAATGCCGTCGCCGGGGATGACGGAGATGTCGTAGTTGCGCATGATACATCCTTTACAACGGACGTGTTCCCGCGAAGGCGGGAACCCAGTTCAGAGGGAAGGGCTGGGTTCCCGCCTTCGCGGGAACTCATGGCTTTACAGTTTCAGCCCGGCGATATGGAACGCCTTGGTTTCCAGATATTCCTCGATCCCAGCATGGGCGCCCTCGCGACCCAGGCCGGACATCTTCACCCCGCCGAAGGGCGCGACCTCCATGGCGACCGACCCGCTGTTGAGCGCCACCATGCCCGCCTCCAGCCGCTCTGCCACGCGGAAGGCGCGGTGCAGATTTTCGGTGTAGAAATAGCTGGCCAGGCCATAGCTGGTCGCATTGGCCAGTTCGATCGCTTCATCCTCATGGGTAAAGCGGAACAAAGGCGCGACCGGTCCGAACGTTTCTTCTTCGGCCAGCCGCATGTCGCGCGTCGCACCGGTCAGCACCACCGGGCGGGCAAAGCGTTCACCGCTCGCCCCTTCGGGCGATTGCGCAAACAGGGTCGCGCCGTGGGACAGTGCGTCGTCGATATGCGCCTTCACCTTGTTGGCGGCGGCGGCGTTGATCAGCGGACCGATCGTGCTGCCAGGCATGTCGCCGGGCGCAACGTTCAGCGCCGACACCGCTCTGGCCAGTTTCTCGGCAAACTGGTCATAGACGCTGTCCTGCACCAATATTCGGTTGGCGCAGACGCAGGTTTGGCCGGCATTGCGGAATTTGCTGACCATCGTGCTGGCAACGGCCAGGTCGATGTCGGCATCATCGAACACGATCAGCGGCGCATTGCCGCCCAGCTCGAAGCTGACCCGCTTGATCGTGTCGGCGCACTGCCGCATCAGCAGCGCGCCCACGCGGGTCGATCCGGTGAAGGACAATTTGCGCACCACCGGACTGGCGGTCAGCGCCCCGCCGATCGCGGTGGGCAGGCCGGTGACGACGTTGAACACGCCTGCCGGGAAACCCGCTTCCTCCGCCAGCTTCGCCATGGCCAGCGCGCTATAGGGGGTCAGTTCCGAAGGCTTCACGACCACCGGGCAACCAGCCGCCAAAGCAGGCGCGCATTTGCGGGTGATCATCGCGGCAGGGAAATTCCACGGTGTGATCGCGGCGGACACGCCGACCGGTTCCTTCATCACCAATATGCGGCGATTGGCTTCGGGCGCAGGGATGATGCCGCCCTCGATCCGCCGGGCTTCCTCGGCAAACCATTTGATGAAACTTGCCGCATAGCGAATTTCGCCCTCGGCCTCAGCGATCGGCTTGCCCTGTTCGGCGGTCATGATCCGGCCAAGGTCGGCGACATTGTCCAGCACCAGCGCGTGCCACCGCTCCAGCACGGCGGCGCGATCGCCCGCCGTCCGGGCTTTCCACGCCGGGAAGGCCGCTTCTGCTGCATCGATCGCCGCCTGCGTATCGGCCGCGCTGCAATCTGGCACAGTGCCGATGATTGCGCCGGTCGCGGGATTGTCGACCGGCACCGTGGCGCCGGACGCCGCGCCGACCCATGCGCCGCCTATATAGGCGCGCTCAACGAAAAGGGCAGGGTTGGAAAGGGAAAGGGTCATCCGAGCGCCTGTGTCGTGAGGGAAAAGACTTTGATCGAAGGGTCGGTCTGCGGCATCGGGCCGCGTACCATGCGCATCACCCGGCCGACGCAGGGCAGGCCCAGTTCATCGAGCCAGCCGCACAGTGCGCTTTCCTCTGGCACGTCGAGCCGACAGAAAATGCCGCTGTTGGAACCCAGCCAATGCGAAATCAGCGCCTTTGCGCCACCGGTGTCGGGTGCCACGGTCGGCCCGACGACATAGCCGCGCCCGAAGCGGCGAAACAAGGCAAAGCCCACCGGCTCGTTGGCGCGTGTCAGCACCACGCCCTGCGCGCCCGGCACCAGCGCATCGAGCAGCGCATCGCGGTTCATGCCGCTGGCCCGCCGCGCCAGCGCATGAAGCGTCGGCATATCCTTCGCCCCCAGCGGCCGCACCCGTTCGTCGGGGATCAGCTCGGCGACCGGCACGGCAAAGGCCGCGCCCTGATGCTGAAACACCGGGCCGATGCTCTCGAACCCCAGTTTGCGATAGAGCGGCGCGCCTTCATCGGTCGCGTTGAGCAGGATCGTGCGGTCGCCAAGGTCGGCCATCACCGCTTCCATCAACCGGCGGCCCAGCCCCATTCCCTGGGCGGCGGGCGACACGATCACCATCCCCAGCGTCGCGGCGTTGGTCCCGTACAGCCACGCCATGGCCGTGCCGATGACTTCCCCGTCGCGTTCTGCCACATAGCCAAAGCCAAGACTGAGCAGCATGTCCCAATCCTCGATCCGGTGCGGCCATTTCTGCTCGCTGGAAAGCGCGTGGGCGGCGGTCAGATCATCCACGGTCATCGCCCGCAGGTCCACCATCGCCTCTATGCCTGTCGCCATGCGTCTTGCTCCCCGGCGGAAAAGGGTCGTCCGCCTGCCCAGATTAGGAATCACTTGGGGCAAGCTTAATCGGCACCCTCAAGCATTGGCTGCTGCCTTCGCGCTGATTTTGGAAGATTATCGCGCAGATTTTCCCGCGCAACTGCAACACATGCCGCGCGCGATCCATATTCTGTCATATAGCCTGTATGAAGGAGAGCCGCGCCGTGGACATTTTCAACCCCGATCTGATCGCCTTGCCGCAGGGCAGCAATTTCATCGGCGGGCGACGCGTTATCGGGCGCGGGCAGGCGATACCCGTACGGCGTCCCTCGGACGGGCGGGTCTATGCCGATCTCGACAGCGTGGACGACGCGCAACTGGCGCAAGCGGTCGAGGACGCCCAGCGCGCCTATAAGAGCAGCGGCTGGGCGCAGACCGATCCGCGCGGGCGGATGCGGGTGCTGCGCCGCTGGGCCGACCTCATTGAGGCGGATATGGAGGTGCTGGCCCCGCTCGAAGCGCTCGGCTCCACCCGGATGATCCACGAAATCCGCGCCTGGGACGTGACCTATACCGCCGAAACCGTCCGCTTCTTTGCCGAATGGGCGGACAAGATTGGCGGCGAGGTCGCAGCGACCACACCCGACAAGCTCGGCCTCACGATCCACGAACCCTATGGCGTGGTCGCGGCGATCGCGCCGTGGAACCTGCCGCTGGTGATGGCCGCGTGGAAAATCGCGCCTGCCATCGCGGCAGGCAACAGCATTGTCCTCAAGCCCTCCGAAATGACGCCGTTCAGCATCGTTCGCTTGGCTGAACTGGCGATCGAGGCAGGGCTGCCCGCTGGCATCTTCAACATCGTGCAGGGGGACGGGCGCAGCGTCGGCGATCCGCTGGTGCGGCGGCCTGAAGTCGCGAAGGTCACCTTCACCGGATCGACCGCCACGGGCGCGGCGATCATGACCGCCTGCGCCCAGACCGGGCCAAAGCCGGTGACGCTGGAACTGGGCGGCAAAAGCCCGCAGATCATCTTTGCCGACGCAGGGCTGGACAAGGCATCGGCCATCGTCGCCCGCGCGATTACGCTCAACGCAGGTCAGGTCTGTGTCGCCGGATCGCGCCTGCTGGTGCAGGACAAGGTGGCCGATCAGGTGATCGACCGCATCATGACGGCCTTTGCTGCGCACAAGGCGGGACCGACCTGGGCCAGCGACAGTACGCTTGGCCCGATCATTTCCGAAGGCCAGCTGGACCGGATCGACGGTATCGTCCAGCGCGCTATGGCTGATGGCGCGCAAGTGCTGACCGGCGGCACCCGCGCCACCGCGCCGCAGGATGGCAGCTATTTCCAGCCGACCTTGCTGCAAAATGCTGCGCAGCATAGCGAGGTGGTGCAGGGCGAGATTTTCGGACCCGTGCTGACCGTCCAGACCTTCGCCGACGAAGGCGAAGCCTATGCGCTGGCCAATGACAGCGCCTATGGGCTGGCGGCAGGCGTCCACACCAGCGACCTCACCCGCGCCCTGCGTGCCACCCGCGCGCTGGAGGCCGGCACCGTCTGGGTCAACCGCTATGGCCGCAGCAATGATTTCATTCTGCCCACTGGCGGCTTCAAACAATCGGGCATCGGCAAGGATCTGGGTCGCGAAGCCTATGTCGCCAACCTCAAGACCAAGGTGGCGCTGATCGAATTTTGATCAGCGCGCGGCCAACTGCGCCGCCGCGCGCACGTCGATCACGCCCAGCCGCACCATGCTACGTGTCTGACCCAGTTCGACCATCTGCTCGACATGGGGGTGGCGGCCCTGCGCGACCTTCAGCCGGTAGCGGCCATAGCGAACCCGCTCGAAACTGAACATGCCGTCAAACTCCGTACGGGCGCGATAGGCGCTCACGCCGTCCATCGTCAGCCTCCCCCGCTGCGCGCCCGCCCGCTCACCAGCAGCCCCGCCGTCGCATTGTCGCGCGTGATGCCGTCGCTTGACCGGAAGCGGCTCCATCCGCCGACCACCGCGAGCCTGAATCACAGCCGTCAGACCAAATCAATGGAGCCTGACCCTGGGGGGATGGCGCGCAATCGGCAATGTCAGGTCGGCGTGGCGAAGCGTTCGATGCGATAGGGTTCGATCGGAATGTCGGTCGCGCCCTTGGCGATGATCTCCGCCATCGTTTCGCCCACGCCCGGCCCGATCTGGAAGCCCGACCCGGAAAAGCCGAACGCATAATAAAGCCCGCTGGTCGTCGCGCTCGGTCCCATCACCGGCTGGCTGTCGGGCATATAGCCCTCGATCCCGGACCAGACGCGGATGATGTTGAGCTTCCCCAACGACGGGGCCAGCCGCCTGATCTCTCTCAACTGGCTCAGCGTGTTCTGGGGCTCGACATAGGCGCGATACTGGTCGGGGAAAGATGGTCCGCGCGTGCTGCCGCCCAGCACGATATTGCCGCGCGCGACCTGCCGGAAATAGACTGTCTCCTCCTCGATCGGGGTCATCACCCCGACGGCGGGCAGGATGCCGTAAGGCACTGGCTCGGTCACGCTCATATTCGGGCCTTTGGGCGTGATCGGCACCGGCTCGCCAAATTGCGAAGACAGCGCATTGCCCCACGCCCCTGCGGTGATCAGCAGGATGGGTGCGCGGAATGTTCGCCCGTCCGCGGCGGTGACGATGAAATCTTCGCCGACCTTCTGCGCGTCCACAATTTTCGTATTTTCATGGATCACCGCGCCCAGCCGCGCCGCTGCCCGCGCAAAGGCAGGCGCGGCCAGCCGTGGATTGGCATGACCGTCTGTCGCCGAATAGGAACCGGCCAGCACGTCCGGCCCGAAGAAGGGGAATTTGTCGCGCAGCGCATTGCCGCTCAGCAATTCCAGCTCCAACCCTTCCTCGCGCGCCTTGGCAGCATAGTCCTCCATCGACCCCACCAGTTCGGGCCGCTCGCGGTAACAGACGCGGATATGGCCGGACTGGAGATATTCGACATCCGCCCCCAGCAGTTCGCGTGATTGCCGCCAGATCGCGATGGCGCGATTGGCCAAAGGCAATTGGTGAATGGGTCGCCCCTGCCGCCGGACATTGCCGAAATTGGTGCCGCTCGCCTGCCGCCCGATCAGGTCGGTTTCCAGCAAGGTGACCGACAGGCCATGGCCACGCAGGAACAAGGCCGCCGATGACCCCATCAGCCCGCCGCCCACGATGATGACGTCGCTGGCCGCGCTCATTGATCGTCTCCGATCGAAATGGTCAGGGGCTTGACCGGCGCCTGGCCGCGCAATCGCCCGACCTGCTCGATCGGAATGTCTGCTTCCGCCGCGATCAGCTCCGCCGCCGCCAGCCCGCAATAGCGCCCCTGGCAGCGTCCCATGCCGACCCGGCTGAACGCCTTGGCCCGGTTCGCCTCTTTCGCGCCCGTTTCGCGCATAACGCCGCGCAGGTCGCCCGCCGTCACCCCCTCGCACCGGCACAATATGGCATCATCCGGCAGCGCCGCCGCCTGTTCAACGGGCCATGGAAAGGCCGTCGCCAATCCCCGCGCAAATTTCGCATAGGTGCCGACATCGCCGCGCAGCGACGCCATCTCGCCCTTGTCGATGGGCAGTCCCAGATCGCCCAGTGCCGCCAGCGCCGCCAGCCGTCCGCTGGCTTCCGCCGACCGCGCGCCCAATATCTTCGCGCCATCGCCCGCCAGATAGACGCCCGCCACGCTCGACCGCCCATCGCCGTCCCGCTTCGGCAGCCATTGCCGGGTGCCGGGATCGAAGGCGAAGGCACAGCGCGCCAGATCGGCCAGCTGGGTTTCCGGTCGCAGATGATGCCCCATGGCCACCGCGTCGCAGGCAAGCTCCTGCTCGGCACCCGCCCCCGTGCGAAAGCGGACACCGCTTACGCCGTTTTCAGCATCACCTTTTATTTCCAATGGCTTGATGCCATTATGCACTGCCACCCCCGCGCGCTTCAATTTCATCGTCAGCGCCACGCCGTTCCACAGCACCGACGGCACTGCCAGCAGATCGGGCAACGCCTTGATTCGCGCGCTATAGGGCGCGGTATCCAGCACTGCGACGACATTTGCCCCCGCCTCGACATATTGGCTGGCGACCAGATAGAGCAGCGGCCCCGATCCCATGAACACGACCTTGTGCCCGATCGACACCGCCTGGCTCTTGAGCGCCACCTGCGATCCGCCCAGGCTATAGCTGCCCGCAAATTGCCAGCCCTTGACCGGCATCAACCGATCAGTCGCCCCGGTGCAGAGCAACAGCGCATCGAACGGCAGCGTGTCCGCATATGTCTGGCTCGCTGTCCAGACTTGTCCACCCGATATGTTCCACACCAATGTTTCAGGCCGATAATCGACCGCGCCCTTCAGCCCGTCGAACGTTTCGTGCAATGCCTGCGCCCGCCCGGCTTCGCTGCCGTAAAGCTTGGCATAGGGCCGGGTGAAATTATCGGGCTGACGACGGTAAATCTGCCCGCCATCGCGCCGCCCCTCGTCCAGAACGATCGGGCGAACCCCCGCCTGCACACAGGCTTCCGCCGCGCGCGTCCCCGCTGGTCCGGCACCGACGATGATTATGCGTGGTTCGGCCATGATGCCTCCGGCTGGCTGGTCAGGATGCGCTGGCCCGTTGCGGCCAGAGTCGAGCAGGCGCGCAGGCGATCGCCACTTTCGGTCCACACCCAGCAATCCTGGCACGCGCCCATCAGGCAGAAACCCGCGCGCTTTTCCGGCCCGAATTCCGACTGACGCAGTACGCCGCCCTGGCTCAGCAGCGCGACCATCAACGTGTCACCCTCCAACGCCTCAACGGGCGCACCATCGACATGCACGGTGACGGCAGGGCGGTCAGTCTCGCCCAGGCGAACGAAGCGGCTCATGAGGGGATCAAGCTTTCATCTCCATGATGGCACAATATCTGGCTGCCCTTGTTCAGCGGACGGCGGGGCGGGGGCGTGGTGTTACACAGCCCATCCACCCGTGCGGCGCAGCGCGGCAGGAAACGGCACAGGTCGGGATGATCGCCTGTCTCCCCGATCGGCGGCGGCGCGGCCCCGGCATGGCTTTCCTCCAGCCAGCCCGCGCGCATTTCCGGCACGGACCCGATCAGCAGGTCGGTGTAGGGATGGAAGGGCGCAACCCCGAAAGCGGCGCGCGGTCCCGTCTCCACCATCGTGCCGGAATAAAGGACGAGGATGTCGTCGCAAATCGCCCGCACCGTCGAAATATCATGGCTGATGAACATGGTCGCGATGCCCAATTCCCGGCGCAACTCCGCCATCAGCTCCAATATCGCCGCACCGACTACCGTATCCAGTGCCGAAGTCACTTCATCGCACAGGATCAGCTGCGGATCGGCCGCGAGCGCCCGCGCCAGATTGATCCGCTGCTTCTGTCCACCCGACAGGCCGCCGATCGGTCGGTCGATCAGCGTCGCTGGCAGGCGAATAAGGTCCAGCAGCTCCAGCACCCGCATCCGCGCGGCATTGCCTTTCAGGCCATGATAAAAGGCCAAAGGCCGCGCCAATATCCGCCCGACGCTATGCGCAGGGTTCAGCGCCGTGTCGGCATTCTGGAATACCAGCTGCACCCGGCGAAACTGGTCGCGGCTGCGCCCCTGCAACCCCGGCGGCAGAGCCTCACCATCCAGCAGCACTTGCCCGCTGGCGGGCGGCAGCAACCCGGCGATGACCCGCGCGATGGTCGATTTGCCCGACCCGCTTTCGCCGATCACGCCTAAGGTCGCGCCGCGCTCGATCGTCAGGTTGATGTCTCGCAGCACCGGGATGCGCGGTCGGCCATCCTTGCCGATCTTGCCATAGCCCGCCGTCATGCCGCGTATTTCCAACAAAGGCGCAGCGGGCAGGGCGATTTTTTCGGGCGCTGGGCGGATCGCGGGCCGCGCCGCCGCCATCAGCGTTTTGGTATAGTCGTCGGCAGGCGCGTGCAGGATCTGCGCTGCCGCCCCGGCCTCGCGGATGCGTCCCTGGCTCAGCACCACAATCTGGTCCGCCATCTGGGCGACGACCGCCAGATCATGCGACACATAGATGGCCGTCGCGCCGCGTTCCAGCACCACCGCCTTGAATGCGCGCAGCACCTCGATCTGCGTGGTTACGTCCAGCGCTGTGGTCGGCTCATCCAATATCACCAGTTCGGGGTCGGTGATCAGCGCCATCGCCGCCATCAGCCGCTGCAACTGGCCGCCCGACAATTGATGCGGGTAACGCGCGCCGATCGTGTCGGGAAAGGGCAAAGCGAGCGCGCGGAACAGCTCGACCGCCTTGGCCTCCGCCTGCGCACGCGACATCAGGTCATGGATCAGCGCGGGTTCGATCACCTGATCCATGATCGTGCGCGACGGGTTGAAGGCGGACGCTGCGCTCTGCGCGATATAGGCGATGCGATTGCCGCGCAGCTGCGCCAGCGCGCTGCGATCCAGCTTGGTCAGGTCACGCTCGCCCACGCGGATCGACCCGCCCGCAATCGTCGCGCCGGGCCGGGCATGGCCCAGCAGGGTGAGCGCTATCGTCGTCTTGCCCGACCCGCTCTCGCCGATCAGCGCCAGCACTTCGCCGCGCTTCAGCGCGAAATCAATGCCGCTGACGATCGGGAATATCTCCCCCGCCGCATTGCGCGCGGTGACCGTTAGGCCTTTCACCTCAACATGGGGAGTCGCGCTCATCGGCCTTTCCCCTTGCCCGAAAAGCCGATCGCGTCGATCAACAGGTTCACCCCGACGGTCAGCGTCGCAATTGCGACGGCCGGTGCCAGGATCGCCAGCGCGCCTTCACCCAGCCCCGAAATATTCTCCCGCACCAGCGACCCCAGATCGGCGTCAGGCGGCTGGACGCCAAGGCCGAGGAAAGACAGGCCCGACAGCAACAGCACGATGAACACGAAGCGCAGGCCGAAATCGGCGAGCAGCGGGTGGATCATATTGGGCAATATTTCGGCGATGGCGATATGGAAGCGCCCTTCTCCGCGCGCCCGCGCCACCTGCACATAATCCATCTGCGCCAGATTGACCGCCAATGCCCGCGCGATCCGGTAATTGCCCGGCACATAGGTGAAGGCCGCGATCAGCAGCAGCAGCCCCAGCGACGACCCGAACGCTGCGACCAGCACCAGCGAGAATATCTTGGACGGGATAGAAATCAGCATGTCCATGAAGCGGGACAGCGGCTCATCCACCTTCGCCCCGCCCACCGCCGCCGTCAGCGCCAGCGCGGTGCCGGTCGTGCTGGCGAGCAACGCCGCCGCCGCGGCCAGCCCCACCGTATAGCGCGCGCCTGACAGCAACCGGCTCAGCACATCGCGGCCCAGATAGTCGCTGCCCAACCAATGTTTGGCCGACTGGCCGTCGAACACGTCATAGGCCACGAACGCGCCGACCGGATAGGGGGCCAGCATCGGCCCGAACAGCGCGACAGCCAGCCAGAAGATGACCAGCGCCAGTCCCACCTTGCCCGACAGCGGCAGGGCTTTAGCCCGTTGGAAAGCATTACCCATCATTGCGCCCGCAGCCTGGGGTTGGCCAGGATCGCGGTGACATCCGCGATCAGCATCAGGATGAGATAGGCGGCGCAGAAAATCATCGCGCACGCCTGCAATAGCGGCATGTCGCGGCTGGTGACGGCATTGACCATCAGGCTGGCAAGCCCCGGATAGTTGAAGATGGTCTCCACGATCACCGCCCCGCCCAGCAGGTAGGACAGGCTGAGCGCCATCGCATTGACGATCGGCGCGATCGCATTGGGCATGATGTGCCGCAGCACGATCCTGACCGGCGCAACGCCTTTCAGCACCGCCATTTCGACATAGGGCCGGTCCATCTGGTCGATCACCGCCGCCCGCGTCATCCGTGCCATTTGCGCGATGACGATGACGCTCAGCGTCAGAATCGGCATGGCGACCCCGCGCAGATAATCGCCCCATCCCATGTCGCTTGATGCCATCGCGATCGACGGCAACCAGCGCAGCTTGACCGAAAAGATCAGCACCGCGATCGTCGCCACCAAAAACTCCGGCACCGCGACCATCGACAGCGTGACGATATTGAGCGCCCGGTCGATCCGCCCGCCCCGGTTCATCGCCGACCCGATACCGATGGCCAGCGCGACCGGCACCGCGACCAGTGCGCTCAGTGCGGCCAGCAACAGGCTGTTGGGCAGCCGCTCGGCAATCACTTCGGACACCGGCATATTGGCGACCAGAGACTGGCCCGGATCGCCGCTCACCATGCCCGCCAGCCAGCTGACGTAACGGACATGGGCCGGGCGATCGAGGCCCATTTCATGGCGCAGCGCCGCGACCTGTTCCGGCGTGGCGCTCTGCCCCAATGCTTCCTGCGCCGCGTCGCCGGGCAGCAGTTGCGCGATCACGAAGATCGTCATCGACACCAGCAGCAGCGTCAGCAGTGATGACGCGAACCGCTTGCCGATCAAGGTCAGCGCGGCGCTCATGCCGCTCCGGGTGGATGCGCCCGCCATCAGCCTTCCCACCACACATGTTCGGCAAATTGATAACCCATCAGCCCACCCAGCGACACAGGATATAGCCCCTTCAACCGCCGATCATATCCGTCGATCAGGCTGATAAATACCGGGATACCGACGCCGCAATGGCTGCGCACCAGCCCCTGCATTTCGCCATAAAGCTGCTTGCGCCGCGCCTGATCCGCCTCGCCCCGCGCCTCCAGCAACAGTCGGTCGAAGCGCGGATTCTTCCACCCGCTCTCGTTCCAGGCCGCATCTGATTTATAAAACAGGCTGAACAGCAGGTCGGCGGTCGGGCGCGGATTGGTGTTGCCGAAGCCCAGTGGATGCTTCATCCAGTGGGTCGACCAATATCCATCGCCCGGCACCCGGTTGACCGCCAGTTTCAAGCCCACGCGCGACCCATATTCCTGCAATATCGACGCCATATCGACCGATCCGTCAGCGGCGGGTGACGCATAGACCGGCAGGCGCACGCCGGTCAGGCCGGCCCGCTGCAAATGCCATTTCGCCTTGTCCAGATCCAGGCTCGTCTGCGGCAGGTCGGCGCGATAATAGGGGTGGAAGGGCGGGATCGGATGGTCATTGCCGATCGTCGCATAGCCGCGATAGAGCGCCCGCTTGATCAGTGGTCGGTCGAGCAGATATTTCATCGCCGCGACAAAATGCGGGTTGCCGGTCGGCAACTGGTCCTGCCGCATGATGAGGTTGGTGTAGAGGCCCGACTGGGTTTCCAGCAGGCCATGGCCACGCGACGCCATGATCCGCTTGGTCGATCGCGGATTGACCGCAATCACCAGATGCACGTCGCCCGACAGCAGCGCATTGACCCGGCTGACCTCGTCGGGAATCCCGATCAGCTCAATCTCGTCCAGATAGGGTTTGCCCGGCTTCCAGAAATTCGGGTTGCGCCGGGCCAGCGTTCTCACACCGGGCCGGAACTGCGCACATAGATAGGGACCGGTGCCATTGGCGGTACGAAAATCGCGCGTTCCCGCACGCAGGATCAGGAAATGGGATTGCGCCAATATGGTCGGCAGATCGGCATTGGGCCCGGTCAGGCGGATGGTCAGATCATGCCTACCCGTCGCCTTCACCTGTGCGAACTGGTCGGCGATCTGCGCCATCTTGGACCCGGTGGCCGCATCCTTGTGCCGCAGTAGCGACCAGACGACATCGGCAGAGGTCAGCTCCGCACCGTTATGGAATGCCACGCCCCTGCGCAAACGCACATGCCAGTTGATCTGGTCCGCGCTCTCCATCCGCTCCGCCAGCGCAGGACGGGGGACGAGATTGCGGTCGAGCTGGGTCAGCCCGCTGTAAAACATATAATGGCGCACATAGTCGGTCGACAGCGCACCCTTGGCCGGATCGAGCGTATCGGCGGTCGAGCTGGACAGGCTGGCGACGCGAATGCGCCCACCGACGCGGGGTTTGCTCGCCGCCAGCGCGCCATCGGGCAAGAGCAGCCCGGCACCCAGCCCCAGCCCGGCACCGATCATCTCGCGGCGCGAAAAAGGCGGCTGACCGTCCATCAATGGATCACATCCTGCCATTTATACCATAGCCCCACCAGCGGCAGGAACCATGGCTCGCCGAAATGCCCCGGCACGCTCGGCCAGTCGAGATCGGCCCAGGGGTTGGCGTCCGGCTCGCCGCTCATCACGCGCGCCATCTGCTGCCCCATATGGGTCGCCATCTGCACGCCATGGCCGCTATAGCCCATGGAATAATACAACCCGTCCGTCTCGCCCGCGCGCGGCAGCCGGTCAGCTGTCAGGTCTACCATCCCGCCCCACACATGATCGACGCCCACGCCCTTCAACGCCGGGAAAATCTCCCCCAGCGTGTCTTCAAGGATGCGCCCGCTCTTCATGTCTGACCGGGGATCGCTGATCGCAAAGCGCGCCCGCCCGCCGAAGATCAGCCGGTTGTCGGGGGTCAGGCGGAAATAATTGCCGATATTCTTGCTGGTCACATAATTGCGCCGCCCCGGCAGCAGTCGCGCGATCAGCGCATCGTCCAGCTGCTCGGTGGCGATCACGAAACTGCCGACCGACACGATCCGGCGACGGAAGAAACCGAACGGCGCAGCCGCAGGCGCTCCACCGGTCGCGACCAGCACCTGTTTCGCGCTGACGGTCCCGCGCGAAGACGTGACCCGCCACCCGGTCGGCAACCGATCCAGCCCTGTGACCTCGGCACCCTCGTAAATCTTCGCGCCAGCCCGCGCCGCCGCCTCGGCCAGCCCGACACCGAACCTAGCGGGATGGATCTGCGCGCTCGTCGTCTGGATCAGCGCGCCATGGAAAGCGTCGGATCCGACTTCCTCACGGATGCGCTCCGGCGGCACCAGCCGGACATTCTCGTCCACTTCGGCGGCCAGCAGGTCATGCGCGCGGACCAGCTTGTCATAATGTTGGGGCTTGGCCGCCAGCTTCACCCGACCGCACCGGGTGAAGTTGCAGTCAATGCCTTCGTCCCGCGCCAGCCGCTCGACCGTATCGACCGCATCGCAATGCGCCCGATACCAGGCTTTGGCGACCGGCTTGCCAAACTTGGCCGACAAGGCACCATAATCATGCGCGGTGCCATTATTGCACTGGCCGCCATTGCGCCCAGACGCCTCGCCCACAACTTGGCCTGCCTCCAGCAGCACGACGTTCGCGCCGCGCTTCGCCAGCGCCAGCGCCGCCGACACGCCGGTAAAGCCGCCGCCGATGATGGCGACATCGGCCGACCCGTCGACCCCGCCCTCCGCCCCGCCCATGAAGGGCGGCGCGCTGGCGAGCCAGTAAGAGAGGGGGGAGGCGCTCATCGAACGATCAGAGACCCACGACTGCGGGCAGGCAACCGATATGGGGAATTTCGACGTCGCGATAGAAGGGGTTGGACGGCTCATGCCCCCGGCCCACAAATACGCGGCAGCCAAAATGCAGGTCGGTCGCCGTATTCTGGTCATAGCGGAAACTGGAGGAGACGTGCATCATATCCTCCGGATTCGCGCCCAGCTGATCGAACATATATTCGAACGCCTGCATCCGCGGCTTGTAGGCCTGCGCCATCTGCGCGGTATAGACCGCATGGAAGGGTGCGCCCAGCATCCCGACATTATGATGGATCTGGTCGTTCATCGCGTTGGACAGGATGACGAGCGGAATCTTGTCGCCAATCTTGGACAGGCCACCGGCGACATCGTCATGCGGACCCCAGGTCGGCACAGCGTTGTAAACAGCGTCCGCGTCTGCCTCATTATAAGCCACACCCCACTTCTCGCACGTCCGGCGCAGCGAGTTGCGGATGATCTCCTGATAGGGTTCCCATGGCCCCATCACCTGGTCGAAGCGATAGGCGCTCCAGTCCTTGCAAAAGGCGGGCAGTTTTTCCGCGTCGATACGATCGGCCATGAAGGCGGTCGCCATCTCGGTCATGCGGAAACGGGTGAGCGTGCCATAACAGTCGAAGCTGATATATTTAGGCCGGAAATTGGGCATCGGCTGATCGTCCTTTGCGGGTTCTTAACGGTCGGCCTGTTGGCCATGTGACTGCCATATTACGACATGGGCGCACCGGAACATGAAGCCCATTTCTGCGGGTGCGGACGCATATATGGGGCTTTTATCGCTACCCTTTCGGCATAGATTGCCGCGCCCTCAATAGCCACGGTCGCGCGCGACTTCGCCTTCCATCGGCGCGCCCGATTGGTGGCGGCGGATATTGGCGATCAGCGCGCGTGCCGCGCTGTCCGCGCGGGTCATGCTGGCGACATGAGGGGTCATGATGATGCGCGGATGCGCCCAGAAAGCATGGCCTTGGGGCAGCGGTTCGGGATCGAACACGTCCAGTACCGCGCCCGACAGATGCCCATCGTCCAGCAGAGACAGCAGATCCTGCTCCACCAGATGTCCGCCCCGCCCGACATTGATCAGGCCCGCTCCGCGCGGCAGCTGCGCCAGCGTCGCCCGGCACAAAATGCCGCGCGTCTCGTCCGTCAGCGGCAGCAGGCAAATCAGGATATCGCAGCCTGACAGGAAAGTCGGCAACGCCGCCTCGCCCGCAAAACAATCGACGCCCTCCACCGCATGGGCCGACCGGCTCCACCCCGACAGCGGAAAGCCGAACGGCCGCAATGCCCCCAGCACCGCCTGCCCCAGATTGCCCAGCCCCATCACGCCGATGCGGCGCTGGCTGGCTGGCGTCAGCTTGATCGGCGACCAGCGCCCTTCGCGCTGCGCGATCCCATGGTCGATCAGATTACGATGCAACGCCAGCACCGCCATAGTGACATATTCGACCATGCCCTGCGCAATCCCCGGCTCGATCATCCGCACGACACGGACATGGGGCGGCAGGCGGGACATATCGAACTGGTCGATCCCCGCACCGATCGAAAACAGTATCTCCAGCGCGGGCAGGGTGGCGATCAGGTCGGCTGACGGATTCCACGCGGCCAGATAGCGGATCGTGGCGGGGTCAGCTGCGTCGGCTGGATCGGCAAAGCCGATATCGCCCGCCTCAGCCCCAAAAATTTCGCGCCAGATGCGGCCACGTTCTGGGTCGGAGGTATAGAGCAGGGTCATGACACAGACTTTCGGGCGGGAGCTTGGCGGCGGGCGCGCTGAGCCTGCCACCACATGAGAGGACCGGAAACAGCAAGCGCCGCCAGCGCCAGCGCGACGATCAGCAGCAGCGCCTTACCAACAGCGCCAAAGGCATCGCCCGCATGAAGCGGCAGAACGGTTATCCATAGCGCCTTGTTATTATCCGCACGGATTGCGCTAATAATACGCGGCTGCGCCAGCGTCACGATGACACGATGGATCGCGCGCGCATTACGCTCCGGCGCATGGAAATTGACGATCAGCCGGTCGCCGTCGATCCGCAGGTCACGCAGCGCAGCTTCGGGAAAGGCGGTCTGCGCTAGCACCAAACTGCGGTCGATCGCCGCGGCCGATGCGGCCGACGGCGTACTGGCCGCGCCGCTGCCCAATAATTCCGGCACCGCCAGCAACGGGCCTGTCGTCGCCATGAACAGCAGGATCGCGCTCAGCACGACGCCAGCCGTGCGGTGGCATTGGCGCAGCACCAATCGGGGCGACAATGTCCAGCGTATCTCCAGCGCCTTGCCCATCTTGCCGCGCTTGGGCCACCAATAGGCCAGCCCGCTCACGACCATTGTCAGCAAAGCTATGCCGTTCAGCACGATCACCGCCATGCCGACCTTGCCTGTCATCAACCGATAATGGATCTGCAATGCCGCCTCGACCGGAAAGGCAAACACACTGCCGGACCGCATCACCGCGCCGCCCGCCGGATCGACCGACGCATAGCGCACCGCGCCGTCACGATTGCCCAGTTGCGCGAACCAGGTCGCGCCGTCCGCGTCGGGCGCGAACAGACGTGTTACCGCAAAGCCCGCCGCGGACCGGTTCGCCTGCACCACCGCCGCGCCGACAGAAATCTCCGGCTCCGCGCCGCCGCTGGTCATCGCCACGGGATCGATCAACCGCGCCAACGGCCCGCGATAGACCAGCATCGCGCCGCTCAGCGCCTGCACCAGCAGAAACGCCGCCATGGTCAGGCCGATGATCCGGTGCAGGCGCAACATCAGCGCGCGGTTCATGGGGTATCCCTCTGCAACGAAAAAGGCCGCTGACGACAGGAGAAGAAATGTCGCCAGCGGCCCTGAAAGAGGAGGCGCGAACGCCTCCCCGGCACCTGTTTAGAAGTTGAACGTGCCGCGCACCGTGAAGGAACGGGGCGTGCCAGGCTGCACCCACAGGGCTGCATAGGAACTGGCATAATATTTCTTGTCGAACAGATTATCGACATTGGCCGACAGCTTGAACTGGTCGTTGATCGTGACAGATCCCATCAGCTTGGCGATGGTGTAGCTGGGCAGGAAGAATTTTGTCGCCGTCTCGCCCAGGCGCTTGCCGACATGGCTGACGCCACCACCCAGCATCGCTTCATGACCGCCGATCGAAAAATTCTTGAACAGCAGGATATTGCCCTGATGCTTGGGAATATTGATCAGCGGATCGCCCTTCAGGATCGGCAGGCCGAAATTGGGGTCGAACACGTTGGTGGCCCAGCCCGCATCGATATAGGCATAGGTCAGGAACAGCTCGAACCCCGCTGGCAACTTGGCGTTGACGTCAAACTCCACGCCCTTGCTGTCGGCTGCGCCCACTGGCTTGGAGAAACCGGGATTGCCTGGATCGGTGGACAGAACATTGGTCTTTTTCATCTTGTAGAGCGACAATGTGCTGGTCAGGCGTCCGTCGGGCGTCACAAACTTGGCGCCCACTTCATAGGATGTGCTGATTTCCGGATCGAATGGCTGGCCATTGGCACCGACGCCGCTGTTCGGGCGGAAACCCTTACCATAGCTGGCGTAGAAGGACAGGCTGCTGGTCGGCTCGATCACCAAACCGGCCATCGGGCTGAACTTGGTATAGGCTTTTTTCGGATTAGTGCCGTTCAGGCGCAGGTCGATATTCTGGCTGAAATCGTCATAACGGCCACCAAAGCGCACCTTGAGCCATTCTGCGATTTCAATCTGGTCCTGGGCGTAGATGCCCCAGGCCTTCTGAACCTCGGTGGCGTTCTGGATCACGGCCGTCGGGATGGGGGCCGGGATGGTGTAACTGGGATTGAAGATGTCGATCGAATAGCTCTGGTCGGCCGCCGTTGGCCGGTAGCGTGTCTGGAAATAGTCGATCTTGAACCGATCATAGTCGGCGCCCACACGGATATTATGGACGATCGACCCAGTTTCCAGCTTTCCACTGATTTCACCGCGGAACACCATATAAGTGGTGCTGTAATCGCGATACCGGCGCTGGCGCGAAAGTGTGCGACCGTCATTATCGAGCATCTGACGACTTAGCACCAGTTCCGGGTCGCTGGAATAGCCTTTGAATGTCGTATCCCTGTAGCCCGCGCCCAGCATCAACGTCCAGTCATTGCCGAATTCATGCTGATATTGCGCCTGATGCCCCAACACTTCGACTTTGGTTGGGCCATCATTGGGGTTGCTTAGGTAGCGGGTGTTGGGAATTGCGCCGAGTTTGTAGTTGATAGTTCCATTGGCCTGAACAGTCGGGATGGCAACGACGCCGCGCTCGAATGGCACGTCCTGCTTCACATATTCCAGCTCGTACGTGAAGATATCCTGTTCGGACAGCTTCGCCAGGAAGGATGGGTTCAGCACATATTTGCGTGTTTCCACCGTATCGCGAAAGCTTTCGGCATCTTCGACCGCGCCGGTCAGGCGGATCGCAACCGTGTCGGTGATGGGCAGATTATAGTCGCCCTCGACCCGGTAGGTGTTCCATTTGCCGCCCGCGATCGAAAAGCTGCCGCCTTCCTTGAAGGTTGGCTTCTTGCTGACGATGTTGATCGTGCCGCCTGGTTCACCGCGCCCGAACAGTGCCGAGTTCGGACCTTTGAGTACTTCGATGCGCTCCACATTCGATGCGTCACGCGGACCACCATAACCACGGCCCCCGTTAAAGCCGTTGACCAGGAAGCCGCTTGGAAAATTCTCGTCGCCGGCAAAGCCACGGATTGCGAAGCTGTCCCACAGGCCGCCAAAATTATTCTGCTTGGAAATGCCGCTGGCCAGTTCCAGCGCGGTGTCCAGCCGGGTAATGTTCAAATCATCCAGCAGCTTGCCTTCCAGAAACTGGACCGCCTGCGGGATTTCCTTGACCGGCGTGTCGCCAAAATATTGGCGCTTCAGGCCCGTGACGACGATGTCGCTGGATTCGGCGGAGGGTGCCTGCGCGATCGCGGCAGACGGCAGTGCGATGACGGCGGTGCTGGCGATCAGCGCCAGGCGGATGTTGGATGATGGTCGCATGATGAAATCCCCTTAAAAAATCGCTGTTCCGAACGTCCTGCGAAGTGGGGACCGGCTGGTCTTTTTATGTCCGGTGCGGACTGTTGGTCCTGTCATCGGGTGCCGGGCCACGGGGTGCTTGTTTCACCTCTTCTTGAGTTCGAGGCTAGGATGAGTTCCAGAAATATTCCGTCAAACTTGGCTCATAGGACGGCGCAAAATTGTGAATCGGTGATCGTTACGGCATTAAAATGCTGCGCCCGATTTTCGCAGCAAAGACGGCGAAATCCCCCGGAAATGGCGGCCTCCGTAACGGAAGCCGCCATGTGACCCCGTTACAGATATTTCAGCCACCATATGTCCTTGCGCCGTTGTTTCAGCTGCGCGAACCAGCGGGTGGGAAAGTAAAGCGGCAGGATCAACAGCGCGACCCAGATCCATACGGTGGACAGATTATCGACCCCGAACACCGTCCCTTTGGTCGGCCCGTAGAGGACGAGCGCGATATTATAGATCAGCTTCAGCACATAGAGATGCAGGATATAATAGAACATCGGCGCCCCGCCCAGCAGCGCCAGATGCGGCATGACCGCGCTGTCCTCATATGTCTCGAACAGGGCTAGCAGCAGGCAGCCAGCGCCCACGGTCGGCATCAGGAACAGTAGGGACGGCGGATATTTTGTCAGGGCCAGAAAGCTCATCACCGTGCGCAACGGTGTTTCCGCGACGAACCAGGGCTTGTCGCCGTAAAAATTGAGATAGCGGATCGCAACGAAACCCAGGATCAGCCCCAGTCCCAGCTTGACGAGACGGCGGATGCGCCGCTGCGGATCGCTGCCCTTGGCAAACCACGGCCCGCAGGCATAACCCAGCAGGATGACGCCGATCCACGGCAGCACCGGATAGGTGGTCTTGATCGCCGCGCCGCCAAATTCGATCAGCGACCGCTGGTGCAGGATCGCCCAGGCGACATAGCCCGGCTGGTCCGCGGTCAGCCGAATGGGATCGAGCAGATTATGCAGGCAGACGATCGCCAGCCCCACGCCAAATTGCGCGGCCCGCGGCAAATGCAACAGCGCCGCCAGCGCGACCATCGAAATGCCGATCGCCCAGATCACCTGCAACCAGATAGCCGTGGGGGGAAATGCGGGCGCCTGGGTCGGCCAAGCATAGCCGACAACGGTCATTTCCAGAAAGATCAGGAACAGTCCGCGCTTGAGCAGAAATTCGGACACCTGACCCTTGCTGTGCGACTGGCCATAGAGCCAGGCCGACAGGCCGGTCAGCGCGACGAAGGTCGGCGCGCAGAAGGTCGACAGCAGCCGTGTGAAAAACAGCCCCGGATCGGTCGTGTTGGCATCGACCGGATCGGTGACCTGCAAATGCAGGAAAAATGTCTCGCGCACATGATCGACCAGCATGAACAGCATGACAAGGCCGCGCAGCGCGTCGATGGCGATCAGTCGCGTGCGCGCCTTGGCCGCCGCGACCGGCGAGGTGGCACTTGGGCCGAAGGCGGTGGGGGGCGCGTGGCCCGCAATGCTGCTCATAGTCTGTCCCTCTATCCTCTGCTTCACGCGCCCTTGGGCTGGAAGAGATCCTTGTAGAAACCGGCGGTTTTTACCGTCACGGTTACGGGCGTGTCGCCCTTGTTGCGCCAGTACCAGCCATGGGTGCCGGCAAAAGGCGCGGTGAAACTACCTTGCGCCCCGGTCTGTTCGCGCTCTTCCCAATAGCTGGTGAATTCACCCTCGGCGGCATTGGGCTTCTCGCCATGCATATCGACCTTCACCGGCCCGCCGGTGGTGGTCCAGCTGAACACGAAACTGTCGCCCGCCTGCATATGCGCCTTCACCTCTTGTCCGCTATGCGGCTCCAGGGTGATGGTCATGCTGTCCTGCCGCAGCGTGCCGGTGCGCGCGATGCTCGCGCCTGTCGGCAGCGCCGGTGCAGCCGCGGTCCGTACGGCGACAGCAGCTTGCGGCGCATCCGCCTTGGCCGCGACCATGCCAGTCAGGCCCAGCGCGCCGCCGACTCCCGTAGGGTCAATGCCATATTCGGCCGGCAGCACGAACAGGGTCAGGATCGCCACGGCGGCGATCGCCGCGCCACCGGTCGCCTTGGCCAGCGTGGCAGGCGACGGGGTGATGCGGGTGGGAAGCGCAGATGCTGTCATGTCATGCCCCTTGCGTAAAATAACCGGCCAGCTGAAAGCCGACCAGGACGAAACCCGCCGTCATCAGTGCGGCATTGGCGAAAATGGCGGAGCGCTGGAAATTGCCGCTCATGCGCCACAGATTCATCAGCAGCAGGATGATCGCCAGCGCCATGAACTGGCCCAGCTCGACCCCGACGTTGAAGCTAATGAGATTATATATCATTCCTTCCTTCGCGAGTGTCAACTCCTGCAATTTGGTCGCCAGACCAAAGCCATGGAAGAAACCGAAGATCAGCACCGCCGCCTTGGGATTGGGCGCTATGCCAAACCAGGTGCGGAACCCGTCCAGATTGTCGATCGCCTTATAGACCACCGACAGGCCGATGATCGCGTCGATCAGAAAGGGGTTGGCGCGAATGTCGAGCAATACGCCCAGCAGCAAAGTCGTGCTGTGGCCGATCGCGAACAAGGTTACGTAAGCGCCGACATCCTTCATCCGGTAGAGGAAGAAAATGACCCCTGCCAGAAACAGCAGATGGTCATAGCCGGTGACCATATGTTTGGCCCCAAGATACATGTACGGGATGATATTGACGCCCGACGCGCCTTCTATGAAGGCCTTGTCATTCTCATCGACGCCATGGGCCATCGCCGCCTGACTGAGCAGCGCAAACAGCAACGATACCAGCAGCAGCGCGACCCGCCGCACGCCTGGAGAGAGAGACGGGGGGAGGGTCGCGTTGCGCATCGGCTGTGTTCCTTATTTCGCCTGGAAGGTTGCGAAAATCTTGTTGCCGCTCTTGTCGACCAGCGCGACGACGAGCTTGGCCCCCTTGGCGGTCTTGAAGCCCGGTGCAGTCAGCTTGTTGCCGCCTGCCGGTTTCAACGCTGCCTCGGTCTTGGCCCCGGCGACGCTCTGGGTCAGCTTGGCGGTATAGCCCGCTGCTGCCAGCGGTTCATCCTCCTCGCTCAGATAGACGTCGACGCCCTTTGGCCCAGCGACCAGTTCCATCATCGTCTCACCCGACATCTGGACGAGGCCGCCATGCTGCGGCTTCATGCTGCCATGGGCGTGCAGCATGGCGGGCGCCGCGATCAGGGCGAGTGCGGCGATGTCGGTGCGGAAAAAAGCGGTGTTCATGACATGGTTCTCCCTGGAAAGGCGGATCATTCGGGCAGATGCGGCAGGACGAAGGACAGCGACGCGCGATGTTCGACATGGTCGACCTTCGTCTTGTCGTCTGCCGGGCCGACATAAATGCCCATCAGCACGTTCAGACCCTGATTGCGCAGCGTGATGGTCGCTGTACCGTCAGCGCCCGTCTTGACCGCGGCTTCGTCGGGATCATTGACATAATCGGTCATGACCGTGACGCCCGCCATCGGCTTGCCCTGATAGAGGGCGCGCACCTTCATCGGCTGGCCCATTTTCTGCGGGATGGCGGGATCGACCGGAACGATCTGCAGCATATGCCCTGGGATCATCGGCAGCGCCTTGGTCGGCACCTGCGTCAGATGGACGGCATATTTCCAATTATGTTCGGCTAGTGCCGCCGTCGGCACCTCGTCACGGCCCTTATTATGCCATTCTCCATCGGGCGTCCGGCTCCACAGGCCATAATCCATGACCGCCGCGACGATCGTGACAGGCTCGTCGCTGTCCACTACTGGAATTGCGCCAGCCGCACGCAGCGAGGTCATCACCGGCGCGCCATCGGCATCATAGCCAGCGACGGACTTGATCATCGGTAGCCGCTTGACCGCATCCAGATCGTCCGCGCCGACCCCGTAGATCAGGGCAATCTGGCGCGCGCGCTGGGCGAACCAGATGCCGTGCGCACTGGCAGGAACGGTGGCGGCGATCAGAGTGGCAGCGGTAACGGCGGCAGTCACCATAGGAGCGAAACGCATAGGGAAGTTCCTCGACAAAGGGGGCCAATTCCTGGGTTGAGGCTATGATGACCGCGCGAACGAAAATTCCGAATACGTCATATGGGCGACGCGAAAATGTCAAAAAGAGAGGGCCGGAGGAGCGATCTGCTTCTCCGACCCTTTTTGCCCTGCATGAGGGATAGTCAAATTCATCAGTTCGCCCTGAGCTTGTCGAAGGGCCGTACTTCTTGAGAAGAAGGACAAGGCTTCGACAGGCTCAGCCCGAACGGTTACAGGTGAGTGAGTTAAGCAAAGGTCCCCTGTCCATCAGGCGTCGGCAAATTCCACCGAATTGACGATATGCGCCTGGGTATATTCCAGCAGCCCCGCTTCGCCCAGTTCCGCGCCCAGGCCGGACTGTTTCACGCCCCGGAACGGGATGTTGGCGTCGATCGCCAGATGCTGGTTGACCCACACCGTGCCGCTGTCGATCTTCATCGCGACCGCCGTGGCGCGGGCCAGATCCTTGCCCCACACCGTGCCGCCCAGCCCGTAATCGCTGTCGTTGGCGCGTGCGATCACATCGTCGATATCGTCATATTTCAGCACCGGCAGCACGGGGCCGAACTGCTCTTCACGCACCAATGGCGCATCATCGTCCAGATCGCGCACGATCGTGGGTGCAATGAAATAGCCCGCCCGGTCGAGCGGCGCGCCACCGGTCATCACCGTGCCGCGGGTGCGCGCATCTTCGATCAGGGCGTTGACCTTGTCGAACTGCATCTTGTTCTGCACCGGGCCGATCGTCGTCCCTTGCTTGGCCCCGTCGTCGACGATCGCTTCATTGGCGAGCTTGGCCAGCTCATCGCAAAATTCGTCATACATCGGGGTGGGGACATAGGCGCGCTTGATCGCGACGCAGATCTGCCCGGCATTGGTCATCGCTCCCTGATAGACTTTCTTCGCCGCCTGCTTGGCGTCGACATCGTCCAGCACGATCGCTGCGTCATTGCCGCCCAGTTCCAGCGTCACCCGCTTCACCGTACCCGCCGACGATGCCATCACCTTCTTGCCGGTTGCGGTCGATCCGGTGAAGGCGACCTTGGCAATATCGGGATGGCCGGTGATCAGGGCGCCCAGCTCATTCTGGTCGCACACGATGTTGAACACGCCTGGCGGCAGGATCGCCTGTGCCAGCTCGCCGAACAGCAATGTGGTCAGCGGCGTTGTCGGCGCGGGCTTGGCGATCATCGTATTACCGGTGACCAGCGCCGGACCCAGCTTGTTCATCAGCAGGATCATCGGGAAATTCCATGGCGTGATCGACGCGACCACGCCCAGCGGGGTACGATGTTCGACAACGCGGTTGCCGCCTTCGTCCTTCAGCACTTTGGGTTCGATCCGCATCGCGCCAAAACCGCGCAGCGTGAACACACTGCCCATAATCTCATAACCGGCCTGATCCAGCGGCTTGCCCTGTTCGGCGGTCAGCAGGCTGGCAAATTCCCCAATTCGCGCTTCCAGCGCGTCGGCAAGCTTATTGACCAGTGCGGCCCGTTCATCGACCGGCAGCGCCGACCATGCGGGCAGCGCGCGCTTGGCGGCGGCAACAGCGCGCTCCAGCAGCGCCTCGTCGGCCTTGGGTGCGGATGCAAAGGCAGCGCCCGTCGCGGGGTTCACCACGTCGAACATGCTGACGCCCGGCACCAGTTCGCCGTCGATCAACAGGCGGTATTCATGATCCATTATCGCTCTCCTTGACTGCAAATCCTGATTCGGAACGGCTTTGGCTATCGCTTTGTGCGCTGCTAGCCTGTAGCATGTATTTGTGCGCCTGTGATACAATTTTGGCAAGAGGATAAAGGCAGCGATGAAACAGGGGGCGGATCTTCGTGGGCTGGTCGGTTATCAGATCCAGCGCGCACATCTGGTGATCGACACGGACGCGCGCGCCGCAATGGCCGCGCATGACCTGTCGCCTGCCAAGCTGACCGCGCTCATCCTGATCCGTGACAATCCTGGCTGCGACCAGACTGCGCTGGGCAGGGCGCTCAGTATCAACCGGTCGAGCGCGATGAAGCTGGTCAACATATTGGCAGAACGCGGCCTGGTCGAAAGGCGGCCGGGGCGAGACTTGCGGACCAATGCGCTGTGGCTGACGTCCGATGGTCAGGCGCAGGTGCCGGTCATGGTGGATGCGCTGCGCGTGTCGGACGCCCGAATGACGGCACGGCTGAGCGCGGAGGAAGTCCGCACGCTTAGTGCTTTGCTTCGCAAACTCGGCCCCGCGCCGCGCGCCGCTAGCACCGACTAAAGGACGGGGCAGCGCAAAAGCGGTTGCGCAAATTGTATCACAGGCGCACAATATCAGCGTCAGGGAGGGGCTGATTCGACCCGCTTCCATGACCTGATTTCTGGGGAGAGATACGCTTGACCGACATGATCGACCTCGACCGGCCCGCATCGTCCATGGCCGCCCCGTCGCTCGACCGGTTATTGCGGCCCCGCTCCGTCGCCATCGTCGGCGCGTCGGACAAGCCGGGCGCTTTGGGCGCATCGGTGCTGGCCAATCTGGTGCGGCAGGGCTTTGCCGGGGCCATCCATCTGGTCAATCCCAAGCGTTCCGAGATTGGTGGCCGTCCCTGCGTCGCCTCGGTCGATGACCTGCCCGAAGGTGTCGATGTCGCTGTCCTTGCCATCCCGCGTGCAGGCGTGCTGGATACGATGCGCGGCCTGGCTCGTCGTCATGTCGGCGCGGCGGTGATCTTTTCAGCAGGCTTTGCCGAGGACGGGCCGCAGGGACTGGCCGACCAGCAGGAAATCGCCCGCATCGCCCGCGACGCCGGGATGGTGGTCGAAGGGCCAAATTGCCTGGGCCTCGTCAATTTCCGCGACAATGTCTCGTTGACCTTCATCGAAATGCCCGAAGCAAAGGCGCAGGGCGACCGCCGCGTTGGCATCGTCTCGCAATCGGGCGCGATGGCCGCAGTGCTGGCAACGACGATGATCCATCGCGACGTCCCTTTGAGCTGCTACATTTCCACCGGCAATGAAGCCGCCAGCGGGATCGAGGATTATCTGACCCATTTGGTCGATGAACCCGAAACCATGGTCATCGCCATGATCGCCGAACATATCCGCGACCCCGCCCGCTTCCTCGCCGCTGCCCGCGCGGCACGGGCTGCAGGCAAGCAGGTCGTGCTGCTCCATCCCGGCCGCAGTGCGGCGGGTGCGGCCAGCGCCGCCACCCACACCGGCGCGATGGCGGGCGATCATGCCGTCATGGCCGTCCATGTCGAACGCGCCGGCGTCATCCTGGTCGACTCGCTCGAAGAATTGGGCGACGTCGCCGAAATGCTGACCCGCAATGCGTCGATCGGCACGGGCGGCACCGGCGTCATCGCCGAATCCGGCGCGTTCAAGGCGATGATGCTCGACCTGTCCGAAGCGGTCGCGCTCGACTTGCCGACCCTGTCCGATGCCGACAGCCCGGCGCTGCGCGCGGCGCTGCCCGATTTCGTCCCCGTCACCAACCCGCTTGACGTCACGGCGCAGGGGCTGGTCGATCCCGGCCTCTATGGCCGCACGCTTGCCGCGCTGGTCGATGATCCGCGCATCGCCACCATCCTGCTGACCCTGATCCAGACCGACACCGGCACATCCCACATCAAATTCGCCGCCGTGCTGGACGCTCTCGCCAGCCTGCGTCCCGACAAGCCGATCATCGTTGGCGGCGTCGATGAAGGCGGCGGCGTGTTCGCGGACGACCTTTCCGCCCTGCGCCAGGCAGGCGTGACCTATCTGCCCACCGCCGAACGCGCCGTTCGCGCGCTCGCCCGGATCAGCGCCGCTGCCGCGCGCGATTTCACGACAGCCCCGCTGGATGCTGCGCCGATCGCCGATCTGGCGCAGGTCGGCCACTCCATCCCCGAATATCGGTCCAAGGCGATCATGGCGGACCACGGCATCGCCTTCCCGCGCTTCGCCATGGCGCAGAGCGTGGATGAGGCGATCGCCGCCGCCGATACGCTGGGCTATCCCGTTGTTCTCAAAGCCCAATCACCAGACCTGCCGCACAAAAGCGACGCCGGCGGTGTCATCATCAACCTCAAGAATAGCGATGAACTGGCCGAAGGCTGGCACCGCCTCGCCGCCAATATCGCCGCGTCCCGCCCCGGTCTGGTGCTGGACGGCGTGCTGGTGGAGGGGATGGCGGATAAGGGTGTCGAACTCATTGTCGGCGCGCGCAATGATCCGCACTGGGGCGCGACCATCCTGGTCGGTTTCGGCGGCGTCGCGGCGGAATTGCTGCACGACGTTTGTCTGCTTCCAGCCGACCTGCCGCGCGACGCTATCATCGCCCGCATCCGCACGCTGCGCATGGCCCCCTTGCTTGACGGGTTCCGCGGTGCGCCGATCATGGACATCGGCGCAGTCGCCGACGTGGTCCAGCGCCTCGGCCGCATGGTCGCCGCCACCCCCGCTATCCGCGAGGTCGATCTCAACCCGGTGATCGTCTATCCCGAAGGACAGGGCGCGCTGGCGCTCGACGCGCTGATTTCGCTTTAAGTTACCTCCGTTCGTTTCGAGCCCTTCGACTGCCCGCCTACGGCAGGCGCTCAGGATAAACTACGTCGAGAAACGCCAAGCACTCCGCTCAAAGCTTCTCGCCTTCGCTCGAAGCGAACGGCTGATGGTGCATTTCAGGTCAGCGCATAATAGCGCAGCACATTGCCATCCGCGCGCCGCTCGCCCACGCCGATGAACACATGTTTGGTCAGCCAGTCATGCTTGCCGACCGGACATTCAAAGGTTGGATTGCCACGCAGATAATAGTCTTGCTGCTCCACCGGTTGCCCTTCGCCAAAGGCCCAGTCGCGCAACTTCGCCATCGTGTCGGGCTTGCGCCCCCACAGGAAACCGCGATTGTTGAGCAGGATCAGCGTGCCATCCTCCTCCTCCAGCATATAGCGTGCGTCGAACACCGCGACATCGTCGGGTCGGAAATAGGCATAGTCGCCGCCCGATCCCGGCACCGCCTTGCCCTTGATCCGTGGCCCCTCAAACGTCCCGCCATCGACATAGACGGCGCTGCGATTGCCCCCCATCGGCGTATTCACGATGGTCTGCACCCGCGGAAATTGCAGCCGCACCTCCATCGCAAATTCCAGCCGTGGATTATCCAGCGTCGAAAACAGATTTTCCATTATCCAAGCTCCAATGTTCCACCATCGACAAACAGATTTGCCGCTGTAATAAAACTCGCCTCATCCGATGCCAGAAACAGCACCGCGCGCGCCACTTCGTCCGCCCGGCCCATCCGCTTCATCGGCACCGCCTCGATCATCATCTCGCGCATCGCCACGACATCCGCGTCGCTCATCCCCGGATTGCGATGCAGCAGCGGCGTCTCGATCGGGCCGGGGCTGACCAGATTGACGCGAATACCCTCGCCCACCAATTCGCCCGCAATCACCTTCATTGCGGCATAGAGCCCGCCCTTGGCCGCGGCATAGGCCGTGTTCCCAGGCACGAAGGCATGACCGCCGATCGATCCGGTCGCGACGATCGACCCGCCCCGGCGCATCAGCTTCAGCGCCTTCTGGATCGCAAATACGCAGCCGCGCAGATTGACGCCATGGACATGGTCCCAGTCTGCGGGCGTCAGGTCGCGAAAGGGCGCGAAACCGCCGACGCCTGCATTGACGAACAGCGTGTCGATCCGCCCGTCCTGCGCCGCCATGTCGGCCATGACCGCGTCCATCGCGTCCAGATCGGCAATGTCCGCGCGATAGCCCTTCGCGCCGGGGATGCCTGCCACCGCCGCGTCGATCGTCGCCTGATCGCGCCCGGTCAACCGCACGATCGCGCCCTCGGCTGCAAAGGCCTGCGCGCTGGCGAGGCCAATACCGCTATTGCCACCGACGACCAGAACGATTTTGTCGCTGAACCGCATGTCGCTCTCCGTCAAAAGGGGGAATTGGGATTGGGGCTGTCGGCCGGCACATCCTGCACCACATCCCAATGTTCGGCGATCAGGCCGTTTTCGACGCGGAAAATGTCGATGACGGCAAATCCCGGATCGCCCGGCCGCCGCCGGACATGATAATGGACGATGACATGGTCATCCTCGACAAAGCAGCGCTTGATGTCATGCACGGCGTCCGGGTTTTCCCCACGCACCTGCCGCAAAAATGCCTTGAGCGGCTCCGTCCCGGTATCGACCCACTGGTTATGCTGGATATAATCGGGGGCCAGATAGCGGTCCACCGCGTCGGCATCCATGGGTTTTAGCACATGGTCGAACATCGCCATGACCAGTTTGAGATTGCGCTCTTCCTGCTCGGTGCGGGCCATATCATCCTCTTCCCATCTTTTTGCTGGCGTTTGATCGTCCTTTGCCCTTACGATAACGATCGTTATTAATAAGGCAAGCGGGCAGGGGAAAAATCGCCGCCCGGAAAGCAGGAGAGGCCAATATGAACCGCGCCGATTATGAGCGTTACGCGCACGCCTTCAACAATCGCGATTATGACACGGTGTTCGATTTCTATGCGCCGGGCGCGACGATCCAGTTCTTTGGCGTCGATCTTGGCACGCGCGAGGCGTTCAAGCGCTTCTACGGCTTTCTCCATGCCCATGTCATCGAAACCCTGACGATTGAGCGCTTCGCCGCCAGCGAAGAGCTGGTCGCGCTGGAAGGCATCATCCGGGTGGAGGCAACCCAGGACCTGACCGCTGAGGCTTTGCACGAGCAGGGGCTGGATCAGTTCGTCCCGATCAAAAAAGGCGAGGTGCAGGAGATGCGCCAATATATCCATTATCATGTCGCCAACGACCGCTTCACCAGCGTCGGCTGCGCGATCGTCCCTGCCTGAGAGTTTGTCTTTCCCCATGCCCGGCTTGACTTGCGGCCCGGCAAATGTCCTATCGGATAGCCATGTCGAACAGTTCTGCGCCCAAAAGCCCGACCGCACCGCGCAAGTCGCCCCGGTCCCGTGCTGACGAAGTCAGCCAGTCCGATACGCTGCACCGCATATTGCGGCTGGCCAATAAATTGATGGCGCCCTTCTCCACCTATCTGGAGCATCGCTACAAGATCAGCCTCAATGAATTTCGCCTGCTGATGCTGATCGGCCGCTTCCCCAATTCCGCCAGCCACGAACTGGCGGAGATGACCGGGGTGAACCCGATGAGCGTTTCCCGCGCTGTCGCCGCCCTGCAAAAACATGGCCGCATCACGGTGGAGCGCGACGCCAGCAACAAGCGGCGCAAGACGCTGGTGCTGACCGACGAAGGCCAGCGTCTCTATCTGCTGATGCGTCCCCAGACCGACAAGGTCGCCGATTATCTGGTGTCGGGACTGGAAGCGGCGCAGGTCGATACGCTCAACCATTTCCTCGACACGCTGGTCGATACGCTCGAAGCCAAGGACGAGGCAGGCAATAGCCGCTTCCTCGAATCCACCCGCCCCGACGACGAAGAGGTTTAGAAATTATCTAAACTCCGTTCGCCCTGAGTAGGGACTGAGCCCTTCGACTGCCTGCTTGCAGCAGGCGCTCAGGATAAACTTCACCGAAGGTGAAGTCGAAGGCCCGTATCGAAGGGTTGCGTCCAATTGCAGTCCTTCGATACGCCATTTCGACAAGCTCAACGGCTACTCAGGACGAACGGTGCTTCCACTTCGCGCACCCATCGCAATGCTCGTCACCCACATGATGACGAACGCCCCCCCCAACACGCCGACCAGCGGCAGTACCGTAAAAGACGGCAACAGCGACACAACCCCGCTCGCCAGCGCCGTGATCGCCAGTTGCAGCGTGCCCAGCAATCCCGCCGCCGCGCCCGCCCCGCCCGCCGCAGCATCCAACGCCGAAATCGCCGCCGGGGTCAGGATCAGGCCCGCGATCGCGAACAACAGCATCGAATAAAGCTGGAACAGCAACAACGGCATGGCCTGCCGCGTCGCCACCAGCGCAATCACTGCCGTGGCGGCAATCGCAATACTCGCAACGCTCAGTACCAGCCGCCGCGCGCCAAGGCGCTGCATCAAGCCCGGCGCAAACTGGGTCGCGATGATCGACGTCACGGCGTTCAGCGCCAGCAACAGGCTATACTCATGCGCGCTCAGGGCAAAGCCGATGCTGAACACAAAGGGCGCTGCGGTCACAAAGGCGAAGGGGATGGTCGTCGCCAACCCCGCGACCAGCGTCCAGCCGACAAAGGCTGGGGTCGCCAGCAGCTGGCCATAGGATATCAGCATCGACTGGCGCGTCACCCTTCGCTCCGATGGCAGCGATTCGGGCAGGAATAGCAACACCGCGACGATCGCCACGAGGCCGCCGCACGCCAGCAACCCGAACAGCCCGCGCCAGCTTGTCAGCTGCAATAAATAGCTTCCTGCCAGCGGGGCCAGCACCGGCGAAATGCCGATCACCAGAAAGGTGAACGCCATCAGCTGCGCGGCGCGATGGCCGCTATGCCGGTCGCGGATCATGGCCCGCACGCTCGACGTCCCCGCACACGCGCCCATGCCCTGAAGGAAGCGAAACGCGATCAGCTGCTCCAGACTGGTCGCCAGCGCGCATGCCATTGACGCAGCGATGAACAGCGCCAGCCCGCCAATCAGCGGCCAGCGTCGCCCAAACCGGTCGCCCAGCGTGCCGAGCGGGATCTGCGCCAGTGCCAGCCCCAGGAAAAAGGCCGATAAAGTCCGCTGCACTGCGCCACTATCGGCTGCCAGCTCGCGCGCCATGCCGGGCATGGCGGGCAGATAGAGATCGATCGCCAGGGGACCAAGCGACGACAGAAAGCCAAAGCCGATCCCCAGCAACAGGCTGGGCTGCGTGCGTTCCCCGGCCGTTATCCGGCTCGCATCGGTCATAAATATCCGCACCCTCTTCCCATTTAATAACGATCGTTACATTTATCATAGGGCTGGCGCAAGCGGGCAGGATCGCCTAATTGTGTCGTCAGCATACAATATCGCCATGGCGGCAGCACGGCGCGACAGGAGAGGATGAATATGGCCATCGCCACCCTGCCAGCGGATGACCCGCGCAGCATCATGGCCAACAGCCCGATGCGCCTGCCGCAGATCGTCGCGATCGCTGTCTGCTTCCTCTTGAACGCGCTCGATGGTTTCGACGTGCTGGCGGTGACCTTCGCCGCGCCGGGCATTGCGAAGGACTGGGCGATCGGGCCGGGCGCGATCGGCATCATCGTCTCGACCGGCCTTGTCGGCATGGTCATCGGATCGCTGACGCTGGGGCAACTGGCCGACCGTATCGGCCGCCGCCGCCAGATATTGCTCTGCCTTGGCATCATGACGGTCGGCATGTTCGCGTCCGCCTTTGCCACCGGGGTCGTGTCGCTGGGCCTGCTGCGTGCGCTCACCGGACTGGGGCTGGGGGCGATGCTGGCTGCGATCAACGCCATGTCGGCGGAGTTTGCCAACCGTCGCCGCCGCGATCTGGCGGTCAGCATCATGGCGGCGGGTTATCCGGTTGGCGGCATCATCGGCGGCTGGGGCGCGGCGCAATTGCTACGGACGCAGGGGTGGGAGGCGATCTTCCTGTTCGGCGGCGTCGCCACGCTCATCATGGTACCGCTGGTGCTGGCCTGCCTGCCCGAATCGATCGGCTGGCTGGCGACGCGCGGGGGGCCGGATGCGCTGGCGCGGATCAACGCGATATTGCGACGGCTTGGCCAGCCGCAGGCGGCGCAACTGGTGGCGCTCAACGAACCCAAAGCATCGATGCGGTCCCTGTTCGCTGACCGTTACCGCGTCACCACCATCGCGCTGATCGTCATGTACGGCCTGCACATGATGACCTTCTATTATGCGCTTGGCTGGGCGCCATCGCTGGTCGTGGCGCTGGGGTTCGATCCGTCGCGCGCGACGATCGTGTCGGTGTTCATGAATTCGGGCGGCGCGATCGGCGGGCTGATGCTGGGCCTGCTTTCGCCCCGCCTTGGCCTGCGCCCGCTCGTCATCTTTGGCCTCGCTGGCGCAGCGGTGGCGGTCGCCGCCTTCGGTGCCGTACCGCCCGAACTGGTCCTGCTTCAGGGCGCGGCGTTCATCCTGGGTTTCCTGTCCAACGGCTCGGTGGTTGGCCTCTATGCGCTCATCGCTAACGTTTATCCCACCACCCTGCGCGCGACGGGTACTGGCGCGGTGATCGGCTTCGGCCGCTTCGGCGCGGCCTTTGGTCCCTTCGCGGCGGGGCAATTGCTAGCGGCAGGGGCAGGGCGAGGCACCACCTCGCTGTTGCTGGCGCTGGGGTCAGGCATCGCCGCGCTGGTCCTGCTGGCCTCCCGCATCCGTCCCTCGGATGAGAATTAGTCCCGCCGCACCGTCACCTCGACCCCCGCCAGCCCGCGGGTCAGCGCGAAAGGCTTGTCCACGCTGATCCGCGCCTCGACCACGCAGGCAAAGTCCAGGCAGCGCTCGCCCAGCTTCTGCGCGAATGTCTCGATCAGCGGAATATGGACCAGCGCCAGATCCTCGGCCGCCTGCGCGACCTTGCGATAGTCGACCGTGTCGCCAATCCCGTCCACCCGGTCGGCGGACAGGAGCAGATCGACCGAGATCACCAGCGGCTGGCGACGGCCGATCTCGTCGGGATTGATGCCGATGTCAGCCAGCAGGGGCAGGTCGCGCACCTTCACGCGGGTGGTGCAGATCGTTTCAGGCATCTTGGCTCCTTTCGGCTGCCAGCACGGTGTTGCTGAGCAGGCAGGCGATGGTCATGGGTCCGACCCCGCCCGGCACCGGCGTCACCGCCTTGGCATGGTCGAGTTCATGGGTAGCGCAATCGCCGATAATATGCGTGCTATTGTCGGCTTGGGTGACGCGATTAATGCCGACGTCGATCACGATCGCGCCGGGCCGGACCCAATAGCCCCGCACCAGATGCGGCGCACCTGCGGCCGCGACGATGATGTCCGCCTTGCGCGCAATGTCGGGCAGGTGCAGCGTTTCGATATGGGTGACGGTAACCGTCGCCTCCCGCTCCAGCAACAGCATGGCGACCGGCTTGCCCACAATATTCGACTTGCCGATCACAACGGCGTTCAACCCGCGATAATCGTCGATCACGCTGTCGAGCAGCTTCATGATCCCCAATGGCGTACATGGCACCAGCCCGCCGGTCCCGGTGGACAATCGCCCGACATTGACCGGATGGAACCCGTCCACATCCTTGGCCGGATCGATCCGGTCCAGCACCAGCGCCGCATCGATCCCGGCGGGCAGCGGCAGCTGGATCAATATGCCATGCACCGCCGCATCGGCATTCAGCGCGTCGATCAGCGCCAGCAGATCGGCCTGCGGGCAATCGACCGGCAGCCGATGTTCGATGGACCTGATCCCCACGCGCCGACATTCGCTGATCTTGCGGCGCACATAGACATGGCTCGCCGGATCATCGCCAACCAGCACGACCGCCAGGGCGGGCGGCTGGCCGGTCCGTTCGACCAGCGCCGCCACCCGCGCGGCGGTCTCGTCCGACAGGGCGCGCGCCATCGCGCGCCCGTCAATGACCTGCGCCATGGTCAGGCCTTGAAGACGACGGTGCGCGCGCCGTTCAGGAACACCCGGCCCTGCAAATGATGCTGCACGGCTGTCGCCAGCACCCGCCGTTCGATGTCGCGCCCCTTGCGCACCAGATCGTCGGGCGTGTCGGCATGGCCGATCGCCTCGACATCCTGATGGATGATCGGCCCTTCATCCAGGTCCGCGGTCACATAATGCGCCGTCGCGCCGATCATCTTGACCCCGCGCTCATGCGCCTGATGATAGGGCTTGGCACCCTTGAAGCCCGGCAGGAAACTATGGTGGATATTGATGCACCGGCCGGATACGAACCCGGCCAGATCGTCACTCAAAATCTGCATGTAGCGCGCCAGCACGATCAGGTCCGCGCCAGTCTCGTCAACGATCGCCTTGATCCGTGCTTCCTGCTCGGCCTTCGTGTCCTTCGTCACCGGCAGATGGTGGAAGGGGACATTGCCGATCAGCGATATGGTCAGCGCCTCGCGCGGATGGTTGCAGATGATGCCCACCACATCCATGTCCAGCTCGCCGATCCGCCAGCGATAGAGCAGGTCGCCCAGGCAATGGTCGAATTTGCTGACCAGCAGCAGCACCTTCTGCCGTTCGCTGCGGCGGCGCAGGCTCCATTCCATGCCACGCTTCTGCGCCACGTTGGTGAAGGCCGCGCGCAGCCCGTCGATGCTGCCGTCCGCCGCCTCAAACTCCACCCGCATGAAGAAACGGTCGGTCAGCTTGTCGTTAAACTGCTGGGCGTCGGTAATATTGCCGCCCTGCTGCGCCAGAAAGCCGGCGACGTCGGCCACCAGGCCGGGCCGGTCGTCGCATTGCAGGGTCAGGGTGCAAATCTCGGTCACATCGCTTCTCCGCTCAAATCGCGCCGCCTTTAGCGGCTTTTTGTATAATCGTTGATCCATTCGACCGTGCGGGCGAGGCCGCCAAATGGATAGAAATGTAGTCGCACCTTGCCATGCTGGCTTCCCAGCCCTTTGCCAAGGGCATCGACCAGCTTATCCGGACCAGCGGTGCCGATCAGCTTGGTGATCGAAATGCCATATTTGGTCAGCACTGACGCGGACGCCCCCACGCCGCAGCGCGCGGCAAAGCGCATCAGCGTCTTGATCCCCGCAGGGCCGGGAATGCCGATCCGCACGGGCGCATTTATGCCGCGTGTGCGCAACTCCGCCAGCCAGGACAGCACGGGTGCCGCGTCGAAACTGAACTGGGTGACGATCAGCGGGGCCATGCCACGCGCTTCTATCTCGGCGCATTTGGCGATCAATATGTCGAAACATTGGTCGGGCGTCATATTGGGATGACCCTCCGGGTGGCCGCCAATGCCGATCGCCTTGATCCCCGCCCGCTCGAACGCCCCGGTGCGGATCAGCGACATGCTGTCTGTATAGGGACCGGCGGCTTCAGGCGGATCGCCCGCAATGATGAAGCAGCGGGTGACGCCCGCCTCCCGCACCACAGCGGCCAGATAGGCCTCGAAATCGTCGCCCGACTCCAGACGACGGGCGGAAAAATGCGGCATCGGTTCAAAACCCAGCGCCCGCACCGTCCGCGCTGCCTCGATCCGCGCCTCCAGCGATTCGCCCGGCAGGAAGGTGACGGCGACCGGGGTTTCAGGGGCCATGGCGGGCGCGGCCTCGCGCAGTGCATCAATGTCTTTCGCAGTAATTTCCAGCGAATAGCCATCGGTCATGCCCTTTGGCGGCAAATCCCAGTTCGGATGGATCGACGGCAGGCTCATGTCTCTCTCCCGGTAGCATTCGATCAGGGGTGGCCAGCAGGACGAATGCGGCGTGCCTCTCCCCGGCGCATTTTCCCCTAGCCTATCCGTAAACATTCGTATAGATGAAAACTTCATGGATACGAAAACGTCCGATCAGGGCAGCCAGGCCGCGCCGCTCATCATCCTTCCGGGGTTGATGTGCGATTCGCGCATGTTCGCTGAACTGGTCGCTGCTTTCCCCGCAGCCCAGGTGATTGACGGCTTTTACGCCGGGTGCGACCGGATAGAGGCGATGGCCGACTATGCGCTGGCGCGGATGCCCGCGCGCGTCTCGCTACTCGGTCATTCCATGGGCGCGCGCATAGCGCTGGAGCTTGTGCGCAAGGCACCCGAACGGGTCGAGCGACTCGCGCTGGTCGATACAGGCGTTCACTGCCCGAAACCCGGCGAACGCGAAGCGCGCTATGCGCTGCGCGATATTGGTCGCGAACAGGGCATGGCCGCGCTGGTCGCACGCTGGCTGCCGCCGATGGTCGGCTTTGCGGGCTTGCGCAACGAACCCCTGATGGACAGCCTCTACACAATGGCCGTTTCGGCAGGCCTGCCCGTGTTTGAGGCGCAGATAGAGGCACTGCTGGGCCGCCCGTCCGTCGATGCGCTGCTGCCGACCATAGCCTGCCCGACGGTCGCGATGGTCGGACGCCAGGACCAATGGTCCCCGGTCGCCCAGCATGAAGCGATTGTCGCCGCGATACCCGGCGCGCAGCTGCGCATCGTCGAAGGCGCGGGCCATATGATGCCCGCCGAAGCGCCACAGGCTTTCAACAGGTTGGTCGGGGAATGGCTCACCATCCCTGCTGCACCCGATTTCCCTAATATTTCCAATCATGCCAAAGGAGAGGTTTGAATGACCGACAAGTCCCTGCAACAACTGCTCGATGAAAAGGGCGACATCGTCGAATTCCTGCGCAACCAGCAGGTCGGCCCCAACGCCTATCCGGGCGTTCCGGGCGAATATAGCAACTGGCGCGACGAACAGCGCAGCTGGGCGGAAAGCTCGGTCCTGTTCAACCAGAGCTTCCACATGGTCGACCTGCTCGTCACCGGCCCCGGCGCGTTCGACATGCTCGCCTATCTCGCCCCCAACAGCTTCAAGGGCTTCGTGCCGAACCGCGCCAAGCAGTTCGCGCCCGTTACGCCCGAAGGCTATGTCATCGGCGACGTCATCCTCTTCTATCTGGAAGAAGAAAAGTTCGAGCTGGTCGGCCGCGCGCCCTCGATCGAATGGGTCGAATATTGGGCCTCGACCGGCAAGTGGGACGTGAAGGTCGAACGCGACGAACGCACCGCCGCCCGTCCGCTCGACCAGCAGGGCTATCGCCGCAACTATCGCTTCCAGCTGCAGGGGCCAAACGCCATGCCCGTGCTGGAAAAGGCGATGGGCCAGACTCCGCCGGACCTTAAATTCTTCCACATGGCGCCGATCATGATCGCTGGCGTCGAAGTGCGCGCGCTGCGCCACGGCATGGCCGGCCAGCCGGGCTACGAGCTGTTTGGTCCCTGGAAGGATTATGACACCGTCCGCAACGCGTTGATCGAAGCGGGCAAGGATTATGGCCTCACCCTGTGCGGTGGTCGCACCTATTCGTCCAATACGCTGGAATCGGGCTGGATCCCGTCGCCGCTACCCGCCACCTATACCGGCGAAGGTTCCAAGGCGTTCCGCGAATGGCTGCCCGCCAAATCCTATGAAGGCATGTGCTCGCTCGGCGGCAGCTTCGTCTCCGACAATATCGAGGATTATTATCTCAACCCGTGGGAGTTGGGCTATGGCATCATGGTCAAGTTCGACCATGACTTCATCGGTCGCGAAGCGCTGGAAAAGGTCAAGGATCAGCCGCACCGCCAGAAGGTGACGCTGGCCCTCGACAATGAAGATATCGTCCGCGTCATGAGTTCGATGCTCCAGACCGGCGACAAGGCCAAGTTCCTGGAATTCCCCAGCGCGGTCTATTGTATGCACCCTTACGACGCGGTGCTGAAGGACGGCAAGACCATCGGCCTGTCCACCTGGATCGGCTACACCATCAACGCCGGCCGCTTCCTGGCGCTGGCGATGGTCGATGCCGAATATGCCGAACCCGGCACCGAAGTGACCCTACTGTGGGGCGAACCCAATGGCGGCACCTCCAAGCCGACCGTCGAACGTCACGTCCAGACCGAAATCAAGGCGATCGTCTCCTCGGTCCCCTATTCGGAAGCCGCCCGCGACAATTATGCCGACGGCTGGCGCACGAAGAAGGCCTGATCACTTTTTGTGAGCGGGAGGAACGGGGGATGCCGAAAGGCGTCCCCCGTTTTCGTTGGGGTTGCTGCAACCCTGTGGCTGCCTTAAATTGCACCAATAATAAGATTACTGTTCCCCATGTGGAGGCATTTATGGCAACCGTTCGCAAGACCATCACGCTCACCGTGCAGCAGGATGCCTGGATCGCCGCACAGATCGAGGCGGGAAGCTACACCAATGACAGCGAAGCCATCCGCGATCTTATCCGCCGCGAACAGGAACGCAGCTTTGAAGTCGAAACGATCCGCCAGGCCCTGATCGAGGGTGAACAGAGCGGCGAAGCCGAACCCTTTGATTTTACCGCGTTCAAGCAGCGCAAATCCGCCCAGCATGGCTGAATATCGCCTCAGTCCGCGGGCGCAGCGCGATCTGGAAGGGATATTTGATTATACGGTAGCGAAATGGGGTCTCTCCCAAGCCCTGCACTATACCGATCTCATCGAAGCCGCCTGCGCCGAACTGGCCGAAGCGCCGCAACGCGCCCAAAATTGCGCCAACATCCGACCCGGCTACCGGCGACGTAATATCGAGCGGCACATCCTCTATTTTCGAGAGACAAGCTACGGCATCGCCATCATCCGAGTCCTGCACCACCGCATGGACGCCATCCGTCATCTTTAGGACGGACTGAACTGCAGTTGGTAGGCGACCAAATCATGCGTCGCCATATCCGTCACTCCGCCCCCACCTCAGCCGCCGCAAACAACTCGACCGCCTGCTCCAACTGCATCACCGCGCGGGCTTCCAGTTCCGCCGTGAAGCGGGGCAGGGGGATGGCGACGGAAAAGGCTCCCACCGCGACGCCATCGACCATCGCCGCTATGCCGAGGCCACAAATGCCCGGCGTATATTCCTCCCGCGTGCGCCCCACGCCCGACGCGCGGATCGCGGCGAGTTCGGCCCGCAACGCTGCCTCGTCGGTCAGGCTTTGCGGCGTGAACGGCTCCAGCGGCACCTGCGCGAAATAGGCGTCGATCTCGCTATCCGCCAGCGTCGCCAGCAGCGCCTTGCCAGCCGCCAGGCTATGCATCGGAATGCGCGTCCCAACGCTGATCGAATAGCGCAGCGACTGTTCCGCCGTCTCGGTGACGATGGCTTCCAGCTGCCACCCGTCGCGTACGAAGAAGGACGCCGTCTCATTGGTCTGGGTCCGCAGCGATTTGACCAGCGGCCGCACCTTGTCCGCCAGCGACAGCGCCATGCGCGGCGACACCAGCCGCGCCAGCGCCGGGCCGGGTAGATAACGCCGCCCCTCCCGCGCCAGATAATGCCGCTCCACCAGCGTTGCGAGCAGATAGGACAGGCTGCTGACCGGAATGGTCAGGCCCGCGGCAATCTCCTGCGCCACCACGCCAGCGGGCCGCGCGACGACATATTCGATGATGTCGATGGTGCGCATCGCCGATTTGACGGTGGACGGCGTGGTGCCATTCATGGGCTGCTAGCTCCCTTGGAAAATCAGACTGCCCCGCCGCTCGGCAAAGCGCCATCCCGCCGCGCTCAGGACGAAGCGGTCGTGAAACGATCCGACCTTAGGCGCGCCATCGCCCGTGAACAACAGCATCGCGCTTTCCCCCACGGCTTCGCTGGCGCTCACCACATCGATCACGATATTGGAACAGATATGCCGCGTCACCCGCGCCGGGCGGGCGAGGAACGCCGCCAGTATCGCCTCACGCCCCTGGACCCAATCGTCAGGTGCCGTCGGCCGCGCCATCCGCCCGTCGGGCGCATAAAGGTCCGCCACACCCCGCCAGTCGCCCGCATCGTTCAAATTGGCATAGAGCGCCACTAACCGCGCGCAATCCGCCTCGATGGCGCGTCGCTCCTCCGCCGTCACAGCCGCGCGTCCGCCAGATCAGCCCCCGCGCGCAGCGACCGCAGCTTCTTCCATGTCACCGCCGGGTCGATCTTGCCATAGCCCGCAAAGGTGCCGAAACCGCAATCGGTGCTGCCGATCACCCGCTCTTTGCCGACGATCCGGGCAAAACGCTCGATCCGTTGGGCGATCAGTTCGGGATGCTCGACATAGTTGGAACAGGTATCGATCAGGCCTGGGGCGAGGATTTTGTGATCGGGAATGGTCGCGTCGCGCCATACCGTCCATTCATGCTCGTGGCAGGGGTTCGCCCCCTCGAACAGGACCGTGGCTGGCCGCGCGGGCAGGATGATGTCGATCACCTTCTCCAGCGGTATGTCATGATCATGCGGCCCCTCATAATTGCCCCAGCAAATATGCATCCGCATCCGTTCGGGCGGAATATTGGCGGTCGCGGCATTGAGCGCTTCGACATTGGCCGCGGCGATTTTCAGAAATTCCTCTTCGCTCGCATCCTGATAGCCGGTATGCCGCGACATGGCGAGGTCTGGGCAATCGAGTTGCAGGTCGAACCCCGCCGCCACGATCGTCTCATATTCCTCGCGCATCGCATCGACCAGATCGGCGAGATAGGCTTCATGGCTGGGATAATGGCGATTGACCTGGAACGCGGTGATCAGCCCCGGCGACGCGGCATTCATGAAGGCGCGCACGCCCTCGCCATGCGGAGCCAGCGCCGCCTTGAACCGGCGAATATCGTCATGCAGCGGCGCCAGCGTCACCTTCCGCACCGGGCCGATGCAGGACGCCCGCGTGAAATCCTGACTGCCCATCATCACAGCCAACTTCTGCCGAAGGTCCGGCAACGGGGCGAGATCGGCGGCGGGCCTGCGGTCGGTATGCCCGCCAAAGCCCGACAGTCGCTCGATCATATAGGTCGAATAGCCCACCTTCCCCAATTCGCCATCGCTGACGATCGATACGCCCGCCTCGATCTGCGCAGTCACAGCCTCGGACACGGCAGCCTGCACCAATGTATCGAACGCCGCTGCGTCATAAGGCTCGCCCTTGTCGCGGGCCAGCAACAGCGGCGTCAGCGCGTCGCCGCGCGGCAGGCTGCCGACATGGGTGGTGGCAATGGGCATGAAGATCCTCCTCCTGTTTAGAGCATCCTGCCACAGTTTCGCGGATATGGATATATCACGGATATGAAAAAAAGGCGCCGAACCCCGTTCGGCGCCTGTCAGGAGGGATAGCGGAAATCAGGCTTCGCTGTCAGCCTTCGCCTTGGACAGGTCATAGCTGCCCAGACCCGGCTTGTAGCTCTTCTCGTCGATGAACTGGCGGATGCCTTCCTTGCGACCTTCGGTCTTGTCGTGGAAATTGGCGGCTTCCTGCATCCGCACCAGATAATCCTCAGCCTCGTCATAAGTCATGGTATTGACGCGACGCACGGCATCCTTGGCGAATTTGAGCGCGACCGGATTTTTCGACAGCAGCTTGTCGGCGACGGCGCGAGTGCGGTCCTTAAGCTGGTCGAGCGGCACGCTTTCATTGACCAGCCGCATCGCCGACGCCTGCTTGCCGTCGATCAGATCGCCGGTCAGAGTCAACCACATCGCGTCGCGCATCGATAGCAGGTCGACCACCACCTTGGTCACGCCGCCGCCGGGCAATATGCCCCAGTTGATTTCGGACAGGCCGAACTGCGCTTCATCGGCGCAGATGGCGAGGTCGCAGGCGAATAGCGGGCCAAAGCCGCCGCCAAAGCACCAGCCATTGACCATCGCGATCGTCGGCTTCTGGAACCAGCGCAGGCGGCGGAACCAGCCATAGCTTTCGCGCTGCGACTTGCGCACGCCGCGCAGGCCGTCAGCCTCGGTCTCGCGGAAATATTCCTTCAGGTCCATGCCCGCCGACCAGGCGGTGCCTTCGCCGCTGAGCACCAGCACGCCGACATCGTCGCGAAACTCCAGCTCGTCCAGCACCTCCATCATGCGCCGGTTGAGCGTCGGGCTCATCGCGTTGCGCTTGGCGGGGCGGGCGAAATTCACCCAGGCGATCCGGTCATCGACATGCACCGACACGACGTCTTTTTCGTTTTCCATCATCCTGCTCCCTGGCTGGTCCTGTGACAGGCGGGCCGGGGGCGGCCTCACCGAATATGTATGCTAGGGATACAATACGGGAGGCGGAATTGGCAAGCGAATTTTATGACGGCGTCAAATGCTGGACATAGCGCTGGCTTGACAACGTCCACATGCCACTAGATGATAACGATCGTTATTAAAAACATCGACATGATCGATGGAGCGAGGCGGGATGGACGTGAAGGGCAAAGTGGCGCTCGTGACCGGCGGCGCATCGGGTCTGGGCGAAGCGGTGGCGCTGGCCTTGCGCGACGCCGGAGCGCGGGTCGTGGTGCTGGACCGGCAGCTGGCCACGCTGACAGACATCGAGTCGATCCCTTGCGACATCACCGATGAAGCGGCTCTTGCAGCCATCATTACCACCATTGTCGATCGCCACGGCTCGATCGGCATCCTGGCCAATATGGCGGGCATCGGCGGCATTGGTTCCATCGCAACCCCTGCCGGTCCAGGCGACGTCGCCGCCTTTCGCCGGGTGATCGACGTCAATCTCATTGGCGCGGTCGCCGTCACCGCCCATGTCGCCCACGCCATGATCGCTAACGCCCCCGACGGCGCGGATGGCGAACGCGGCATCATCCTCAATGCCTGCTCGATCGCCTCGTTTGAAGGACAGGAAGGGATGGGGGCCTATGGCGCCTCAAAGGCGGCGCTGGCCGCACTGACGCTGATCTGGGCGCGCGACCTGTCGCGCCATGCGATCCGCTGCGTCGGGATAGCGCCCGGCTTTTTCGCCACCCCGATGACCGTGCATATGCCCGCCGCGCTGGTCGATGAGCTGATCGACGGCATGGAATTTCCCCGCCGCGCTGGCACCGCGCAGGAATTTGCCGACGCCGCCATGTTCCTGATCCGCAGCCCGATGATCAACGCCGAAGTGCTGCGGCTGGACGGCGGCGCGCGCCCCCCGGCCCGCACCCGCTGGACGGCAGCGGCCTGAACCCCTTTCCAAGCACAAGGCATATTAGCAGCATGGCCCAACCCCTCCCTCCCGCCGCCATCGCCGCCTTCGCCGCGATCGTTGGCAAGGATCATGTGTTTTTCGATGAAGCGGACCAGCTTGCCTATCAGGACAAGTTCGCCATCGACGACGCGCTCCATCATCCTGCCGGTGCGGTAGCGCCCGCCACGGTGGAGCAGGTGCAGGCGATCGTCCGCGTTGCGGCGGAACGTGGCCTGTCGCTCTGGCCGATCAGCCGGGGCAAGAATCTGGGCTATGGCGGTTCCGCACCTCTATTGGCGGGATCGGTCGTCCTCGACATGAGCCGGATGAAGAAGATCGACTATGACGAGGCGAACGGCACCGTGCTGCTGGAGCCGGGGGTCGGCTTCTACGATCTCTATGATTTCCTCAAGTCCAAGGGCATGAAGCATTGGCTGTCGGTGCCGGGCAATAGCTGGGGATCGGTCGTCGGCAATGCGCTCGACCGGGGGGTCGGCTATACCCCCTATGGCGAACATGCGGCGCGCATCTGCGGTATCGAAGCGGTGATGGCCGATGGGCTGGTCGTGCGCACCGGGATGGGGGCGCTCGACGGCGCACCGACCTGGCAGCTCTATCGTTTCGGCTTTGGTCCCAGCTGGGACCAGATGTTCGTTCAGTCCAATTTCGGCATCGTCACCAAAATGGGGCTTTGGCTGATGCCAGCGCCCGAATCGCTGATGGGCATGGATCTGGAATTTGACCGGCCGGAGGATTTGGGTCCGTTGATCGACGCCATCGCCCCGTTGCGACGCGAAGGGCTGTTGCAGCAGTCGCCCACCATCGGCAACTGGCTGCGCGCCGCCGCCGTGGTGACGACGCGCGACCAGTGGACCGACAAGCCCGGCGCGCTGGCGGACGATGTGATCGCGGCGATCCGCAAGAAATTCAATGTCGGCTGGTGGGGCGTCAGCCTGCGCCTCTATGGTCGCGAGTCGGTGAACAAGGCGGCTTATGCCGTGCTGGAACAGGCGATGGGTGCATTGAAACCCATGGCGATGCGCCCGACCAGCTGGAAGGCGGGCGAACCGATGGAGGCGAGCGGCTGGACCGGCACGCCGCTGACCATGCCGATGCAGAATGCGAACTGGCATGGCGGGCGCGGCGGCCATGTCGGCTTTTCGCCCATATTGCCGCAATCGGGCGCGGCGGCCATGGCGCAGTTCCAGCGCACCTATGCCCGCTACAAGGAATTTGGCATGGATTATCAGGCCAGCTTTGCGTTCGGCGAACGCCATCTCATCAACGTCAACGCCGTGCTGATCAACAAGGATGATCCCGCGCTGATGGGCCGGGTCGATCCCTTCCTCAAGCAACTGATCGCCGACGCCAAGGCCCAGGGCTATGGCGAATATCGGACCCATCTCGACTATATGGATGCGGTCGCTGCCACCTATGATTTCAACAAGGGCGCGCTGTGGCAGATCAACCGCAAGGTCAAGGATGCGCTCGATCCCAACGGCGTGATCGCGCCGGGCAAGAGCGGCATCTGGCCCACCCGCAAGGCGGGAGGCCGGGCATGATGCGGCGGGGATGGATGGTATTGGTAGCGTCCGCCCTGGTGCTGGCCGGGGCAGCGTGCGGCCGCGCGAACGAGAGCGCGTCGGCACCGGCGGCCAAGGGACCGCCGCCGCTGCCCGCGCCTGAAACCCTTTCGTCCCGGCCCAAGGCGGGACCGGGCGAGCGGCTTTATCTCGAAAAATGCGCCATGTGCCATGGGCCGGGCGGCATGGGGACGGGACTGCTGGCGCGCCGGACGGAACAGCCTTTGCTCGAAAAGCGCACCGACCTGACCGTCGATTATGTGGTGCAGGCCGCGCGCATGGGGATCGGCAACATGCCCGCCATTCCGCGTGGCGAGGTGAGCGACGCGGACATGGACCTGATCGCGAAACATCTGGCGCGAGCCGGGGAGGGGGGACAATGACCATCGTGACAAGGCGCGGCTTTCTGGCCAGCGCAGCGGTGGCGTCCGCCCTCGCCGGATCGGGCGGCGCGATGGCCACGCGGCCGGGCGGGGCGCTGCTGCTGCATGATCCGGGCCTTGGCGCAGGACAGCGTTTTGCTGCGCGGGCGAGCGCGCTGGGCGGTGCGTCACTGGCGCTGGAGGGGGACCGGGTACGACAATTGCGCGGCCTGCTGGCCGGCGAACCGACATCGATGTTCGGCGTCACCCGGCGCAGCGATGAACTGCTGATCGGCGAGATTGCAGCGGAAGCAGGCTATCGCCGCGTCGCGCTGGTCCTGCATCGCGCCGTCGGCGTGATGGTGCCGATCTGCGCGCCCGATGGCGCAACCATCGCCACGCTGGCACGCCTCGCTGGCGTGCGCTGGCCCGAAGCCTTTGCCGAACTGGCGCTGGGCGGGGTGGAGCAGTGCGAAATCATTCCGGTGACAGGAGCAACGGAACCGGCGCTCAGCTGGGTGCTGGTCCGGTCCCGCTAACCGGCTAGCGCTTAATGATCAGCGACTCCGGCCGCTTGCGTGGCACCCACTCGCCCCGACCAGGGAATTTGCTCAGCACGGCGCCGTCCCACAGCCGCACGGTGCGGCGGCGGAAACGCCACTCGCCATCTTCGCCTTTGACAGCATGATCATCATACCAGCCTGCAAAACGCAGCAGGTAGGGCGGCTCGCCTTCACATTCCGTGACGAAGGCGAAGGACCGCATGGTGCAGCCGCCATCGTCCTGCGGCCTATATTGAACCTGCGTCACATGATGCTGGCGACCCGGAAAGCCCGGCGCGTTGCGATAATGTTCGGCAATCCCGCGAATCCCCTCATGCCCTTCCCAGATATCGGGTTCGTCAAACACCTCCTCCACCATCCGCGCATCGGGCGTGAAGCAGGCGACCAGCGCATCGACATCGCCCGTATCCAACGCCCAGCTATAGGCGGCAATCAGATCCTGTAGGGCGATCCGGTCCTCGATGGGCAGGCTTGGCATGATAGTCACTCTCCTGTTTTCACTCTCTTGACGCAACAATAACATTCGTTACTATTATGCGCAACTGGCGATAAGAATGATAGGCGAGAGGGTGCATGGGAAAGATCATCATTTCAGGGGCTTCCGGCGCATTCGGCCGCGCCGCCGCAGCCCTGCTGCTGGACAAGGTCGCGCCGCAGGACATCATCCTGCTATCGCGCACGCCTGCTAAGTTAGCCGACTTTGCCGCCAAAGGCGCCGACGTCCGCTTCGCCGATTTCGATGTTCCGGCAACTCTTTCCGCTGCGATGGCAGGAGGCGAACGGATGCTGCTGATCAGCACCGCCCGCGTCGGCACCCGCGTCGGCCAGCATCGCAACGCGGTGGAGGCGGCGGTCGCCCAAGGGGTGCGCCACATCGTCTATACGTCGATCATTGCCGCCGACGAACCGGGCAATCCCGCCATCGTCAAATATGATCATCGCGCGACCGAGGAAATCATCGAGGCGTCGGGCGCAGCCTGGACCCATTTGCGCGACAGCCAATATGCCGAAGCGGTCGCCGCCGCGATGGTCATCCCCGCGCTGATCGCCGGGACCAAGCCCGACAATTGCGCTGATGGCCCGGTCGCCTTCGTCAGCCGCGACGATTGCGTCGCCACCGCCGTGGGCGTGCTGACCCAGCCGGGTCACGAAAATAAGGCCTATACGCTGACCGGCCCGGACCTCGTCACCATTCCGCAAGCGATGGCGATGGCCAGCGACATTGCGGGCAAGCCGATCGTCGTCGAACCGGTCGATGACGACGCCATGTTCGCCTATTTCGATTCGCTCGGCATCCCCCGCCATGCGTCCGACATCGCGCCCGATGGCCCCATTCCCTGGTCGAGCGATGACATGGTCACCTTCGGCCAATCGATCCGCGAAGGCTATTTTGCCCAGGCCACCGATTGCGTCGAACGGATCACAGGCAAGAAGCCCAAATCGCTGCACGAGGTCATGCTGGCGCACAAGGGGAGCTGGCCGCTGTGAGAGGCGCAATTCTGGCTTTGCTGTTACTGGCGGGTTGCGCGGCGGGCGACAAAGGCGGCGCGGGCGACGACTGGCCTTTTACCGGGGGCGATGTCGGCGGCAGCCATTTTTCGCGGCTGACCGATATCGACGCGGGCAATGTCGAACGGCTCGGCCTCGCCTGGTCGCATGATCTGGGCACCAACCGGGTGCAGGAAGCCACCCCGGTGGTGGTCGATGGCGTGATGTACACCAGCGGCAATCTCGGCCGGGTCTATGCGCTGGACGCCGCGACCGGCGCGTCGCTCTGGACGTTCGAGCCGGAAGTGGACATGCAGGCCAACCGTTCGGCCTGTTGCGACCAGGCCAATCGCGGTGTGGCCGTGGCCGATGGCAAGGTGATGGTCGGCGCGCTCGACGGGATGCTCTACGCGCTCGACGCAAAAACCGGCGCGGTGGTCTGGAAGGCCGTCACCGTCACCGATCACAGCCGCGGCTACACCAGCACGGGTGCGCCGGAAGTCGCGGGCGATCTGGTGCTGATCGGCAATGCGGGCGCGGAATATGACGCGCGCGGCTATGTCACCGCCTATCGCATCGCCGATGGCAAGCAGGCGTGGCGCTTCTTCACCGTGCCGCATGATCCCAAAACCGGCCCGCAGGAAAATCCCGCGCTCGATGCTGCGCTCAAGACCTGGGACAAGGACAGCCGCTGGGACATTGGCGGCGGCGGTACGGTATGGGATGCGATCAACTATGATCCGGCCTTCGACACTGTCTATATCGGTGTCGGCAATGGCGGACCCTATGCGATAAAGACGCGATCGCCCAAGGGCGGCACCAACCTCTATCTCTCCTCCATCGTCGCGCTGGATCGCAAGACGGGCGCGGTCAAATGGCATTATCAGGAAACGCCGGGCGACAGTTGGGACTATACCGCGACCCAGCCGATGGTGCTGGCCGATGTCGAGGTGGAGGGGAAGGTCCGCCCCGCCATCCTCCATTCGCCCAAGAACGGCTATCTGTTCGTGATCGACCGGGAAACCGGCAAGCCGCTGCGGATCAATGCGCTGGTGCGGACCAACTGGACCAAGGGGTTCGACAAGGACGGCGTTGCGCAGATGACGCCCAAAAATGTCGATTACTGGAACGGCCCGCGCATCGTCTATCCAGCCTCGGCAGGCGCGCGCAACTGGTATCCCGCCGCTTATGACCCGACGCGCAAACTCTATTTCGCGCATGTGCTGGACATGGGCAATCTCATGTTCGGCCCGCCACCCGGCACGCCGGAACAGGCGCGCCGTGCCAAGGCGCTGAACGTCCAGACGACCCTGATCTTCACGCCGATGCTGCAACAGGTGCTGCCGACGCTGCCCGCTGCGATCCGCGATCAGGTGGAGAAGCTGCCCGAAATGCAATGGGTGGAGGACAAGCCCTATAGTTCCGAACTGCGCGCGATCGATCCGCTGACCGGCAAGGCGAAATGGGCAGTGCCGACGCAGGGGTGGCAGGACCGGATGGGGACGCTGGCCACCGCGTCGGGGCTGGTGTTTCACGGCACGATCGGTGGCAAGCTGATGGTGCGGGACGCGGACACCGGCAAGCTGCTCAAAGAGATTGATACCGGCAGTTCGATCATGGCCGCGCCGATGACCTACCGGGTCAAGGGTGTGCAATATGTGGCGGTAGCGACCGGCTTTGGCGGCGGCGGCTGGGGCTTTGTGCCGGAATATTCCGCGGCCTATCGCTATGGCAATGCCAACCGACTGCTGGTGTTCAAACTGGATGGCGCACCGGTGAAGAAGCCCGGGCCGCTGCCGCCATTGGAGGTTGCCTCCCCACCGCCCGCGCAGAAGTCGGGGGTTAACCCCGCGATGATCGCGCGGGGGCAGGGGCTGTTCTTCCAGAATTGCGCCATCTGCCACAGCAACCAGTTGCGATCGACCGCACCCGACCTGCGGCGGATGCAGCCTGCGACCCATGACATGTTCGGCGCGATCGTGCGCGACGGCCTGTTGCTACCGGGCGGGATGCCGCGCTGGGACGATCTGCTGTCGATGCAGGATGTCGATGCGATCCACGCCTGGCTGATCGCCGAGCAGGGCGCGTTGCGGGCGCGCGAGACGAAGCTCAAGGCGGCGGGCAAGCCGCTCGATGCGCCCAGCATCGCCGTTATGTCGAATTTTTAGGATCATCCATGGAAGATACCGACATCATCGTCGTGGGCGGCGGATCGGCCGGGGCCGCCATGACCGGGCGGCTGGCCGAAGCCGGGCTGGCCGTCACCCTGATCGAAGCGGGCAAGACCGACCGGCATATGCGTTCGCGCGTGCCTGCACTGACCAGCGCGATCGTACAGAATCCGGACTATGACTGGTGTTATCAGGTCGAACCAGACCCGACGCTGGGCGGGCGGGCGGACATCTGGCCCGCGGGCAAGCTGCTGGGCGGGGGGAGCGCGCTCAATGGCATGATGTTCATTCGCGGCCATCGCTGGGACTATGACCAGTGGGCGGCGATGGGCGCGGACGGCTGGGACTATGCGTCGGTGCTGCCCTATTTCCGGCGGATGGAAGATAATGAGCGTGGCGCGGATACATGGCGCGGGACTGGCGGCCCGATCGCGGTGTCGGAAGGACGCGCGCGCTATCCGATCACCGACCAGTGGATCGCGGCGGCGCAACAGGCAGGCATAGCCCGTTCGACCGACCTGAATGGGCAAAGCGCCGAGGGCGTCGATTATGTCCAGGTATCGCAGCGCAACGGCGCCCGCTGTTCAGCGGCGCGGGGCTATCTGCACGAACGGCGCGGTGGCAAGGCGCCGACCGTCCTGCTGGAGGCGCAATTATTCCGGCTGTTGATCGAAGATCAGCGCGCGGTCGGGATCGTCTATCGTCAGGACGGCGTCGAGAAAATCCTGCGCGCGCGGCATGGCGTGGTGCTGTCGGCAGGCGCGATGAATACGCCGCGCCTGCTGATGCTGTCGGGCATCGGCCCGGCCGATCATCTGGCGGATATGGGCATACAGGTTGTGCGCGACCTGCCCGGCGTCGGCCGCAATTTGCAGGATCATGTCGGCACCCATGTCGTCAACGAAGTCGATGGCGCGACGCTCAACAGCGATGCGCAGGGACTGCGCGGGGCCTGGCAGGTGCTGCGCTATGCTTTGGCGAAACGCGGCGCGCTGACCACAGCGATCGGTCATGCACAGGCGTTCGTCAAAAGTCGGGCGGACTTGCCCGCGCCCAATCTCCAGATCAGCTTTGCTGCCTTCGCCTTCGACTTTGACGAGCGCGGCCGGTTGATGCTGCGGAAAAATCCGTCCGTGTCGACGCTGGTCGGCCTGATGCGGCCCAGCCATCGCGGGCGGATCACGCTGCGTTCGCCCGATCCGCTGGCCCCGCCGGTCATCGCGCACCGGCAACTCGACAGTGAGCTGGACATAGAACAGATCGTCGAAGGCATCGGCATCGCTCGCGATATTCTGCGCCAGTCGGCCATCGCGGCGCATGTGAAATCGGAACTGCGCCCCGGCGCGGCGCTGACCGATGCGGCGCAGTTGCGCGACTATGTGAAGATGGCGTCGATCCCACTCTATCATCCGGTCGGCACTGCCCGGATCGGGCATCGCGATGATCCGGCCGCTGTGGTCGACGCGGATTTGCGCGTCATTGGCATGGACGGGCTTTGGGTCGCCGATGCGTCGGTGATGCCGTCGCTACCGGCGGGCAATACCAATGCGACCGCGATCATGATCGGCGACAAGGGTGCGGATCATGTTCTCAAGACCCTGCGCCGCAACACGCGGCAGGCGGCATAAAGGTTGCACAGGCATACATTCTACGCTTGCAATAATAGTAACGAATGTTAGTATAAATCCCAGGAGAGAATAAGGAACCAAGGGCGATGCCAAGCTATCCCCAGACCATCCATTTCATCGGGCTGAACACGCCCGTGGGCATCGAATGGTCCGCGCGCAATCTGGACGTGATCGGCACGATCCCTGCCGAGATTGACGGCGCCTTCTTCCGCGCCGTGCCAGACCCTGCTCATCCGCCGATGTTCGACGATGATGTCGTACTGTCAGGCGACGGCATGGTCGCGAAATTCGCCATTCATGACGGCAAGGTGGATTATGCGATCCGCTATGTCGAAACCGAACGCTATCGGCTGGAAAAGGACGCGCGGCGCGCCCTTTTCGGCCGGTATCGCAACCCCTTCACCGACGACGCCAGCGCCGCCGGTTGCGACCGCACCGTCGCCAACACCACGCCGGTCTGGCACGCCGGGCGGCTGCTGATGACCAAGGAGGACGGCCTTGGCTATCAGGTCGATCCCGACACGCTGGAGACGTTGGGCCGCTGGGATTATGATGGCGCGCTCAAATCCCAAACCTTCACCGCTCATCCAAGGGTTGATCCACAGACCGGCGAGATCTTCTTCTTCGGCTATGAAGCCGACGGGCTGTGTTCGACGAAAATTTCCTACGCGATCGCGGATCGTGACGGCAAGCTGATCTCCGAACAATGGTTCGACCAGCCCTATTGTTCGAGCGTCCATGATTTCGCGATCACCGAACATTATGCGATCTTCCCGATCTTTCCGACCACAGCCGATCTGGATCGGCTGAAAGCGGGCGGGGAGCACTGGGCGCATCATCACGATCTGGAAAGCTGGGTCGGCATCATGCCGCGTTATGGCAAGGTAGAGGAGATGCGCTGGTTCAGGGGGCGCAACGGCGTGTCGGCCTTCCATCTGGTGAACGCATTCGAACAGGACGGCTTCGTTCATCTGGACCTTTGCCTGTCGGACAGCAACGCCTTTGGTTTCATGCGGGAGGCTGGCGGTATTCAGTGTGACCAGCGTGAGATTCAGGGCGGGTTGACCCGATGGACCTTCGACCTGACCAAAGATGGCGATGTGTTCGAAGAACGGCTGATCGGGCCGCCGGGCGACATGCCGCGTCTGCGCGATGTCGATCAGGGGCGGCCCTATCGGGCAGCCTGGTATCTGTCGATGAACCCGCAGGGTGGCCCGCCACTGCTGGGCGGACCTGTCGGTTTTGCTTTCAACGCGCTGTTGCGGATCGAACCCGGCAATGGCCGCATCGACATGATGGGGCTGGAGCCTGGCATGGCGATCAGCGAGCCGGTGCATGTGCCATCGCCACAGGAGGGGCATGACGGCTGGCTGCTGATGGTTGTTGATCGGCAGACGGGCGAGGCGGATTTCAAGTCCGAACTTTGGGTGGTGGAGGCCGGTGCGATCGCCGCTGGCCCCGTCGCCCGTGTGCCGATGCCGCTGCCGATGCGGGCGCAGGTTCATGGTGCCTGGGTGTCGGCGGCGCAATTGGCGGATGCACGTCGAAATCGGGCGAGGGCCGCTGCGTGATGGCTTGACAAATAGTAACGATCGTTATTTACTGCGGAAGAGGGTCGGAGCCGTAACAGTTGCGCGCCCCCTTCCAAAAAGAACTGGCACAGCAGAACAGTCTGACGAGCAGGACCAGAGGATGGCAGCAAAGGCAGACGCATAAGCGTCGCCCGGACCGGTATCGCCCCATGGGTGGTCCGGTGTCGTCCTCCCCATGCCCGGCGGGCTGAGAATAGGGAGGAAAAATAATGACATATATCTGGAAATCCGCGTTTAACGGCAGCGCCGCCAGCCTGGCGCTGGTCGCCGCGATGATCGCGACGCCCGCCCTGGCACAGGATGCAGCAGCGCCTGCACAGGCCGCCGATCAGTCGGGCCAGCCCGCCGACATCATCGTCACCGCCCAGTTCCGGGCGCAGAATTTGCAGGACACGCCGATCGCGATCACAGCCGTGTCGAGCGAAACGCTCGCCGCGCGCAGCCAGACCAGCGTCACCGACCTTGGCCAGTTCGCCCCCAACGTAGCCTTGGCCCCCGCGACCAGCCTTCAGGGCAATTCGGTTGCCGCCTTCATTCGCGGCGTGGGTCAGCTCGATTCCAGCTTTGCGCTGGAGCCGGGGGTCGGCATCTATATCGACGACATCTATTATGGCACCACCTATGGTGCGGTGATGGACCTCACCGATCTAGAGCGGGTCGAGGTGCTGCGCGGGCCGCAGGGGACGCTGGCGGGCAAGAACAGCGTCGGCGGCGCGGTCAAGCTGTTCAGCAAGAAGCCGGACGCGACGGCGGGCGGCTTTATCGAGGCTACCTATGGCAGCTATGACAAGCTGGAACTGCGTGGCAGCGCCAATATCCCGCTGACCGACAGCCTGTTCCTGCGCGTGTCGGGCGTGTCGAAAAATGTCGATGGCTATATGAAGCTGCTCGACTATGGCTGCGTCAATCCGGCGTCCGGCATCGCGCCCACCGGCACCAATGACAAGGGGTGCCAGGTCGGCACCGAAGGCGGAATCGACGTCATGGCCCTGCGCGCCGCGCTGCGTTACGCGCCCGCCGGATCGCCGCTGGAAATCAACATCGTGGCCGACGTGTCCAAGGATAATAGCGAAGCGGTCGCGACCAAATTGCTCTACGCCAACAATCCGCTGGTGCGCAGCTATGTGCCGGGCGATCCGACCGCAGGCATCCCGTTCGACAGCCGTTTCATCACCGCGTCGAAAAGCTACACCTCCTATGCCAATTATGCCACGGGCGGCAATTATACGACCGTGTTCGGCATCCCGACCCAGGTGGCCCCCGGCGGCTTTTCCGCCAGCCCGACCAGTTCGGTCAAGAGTTGGGGCATTGCCGGGACGATCGACTATGATGTGTCGGACATGCTCAAGCTCAAGTCGATCACCGGCTATCGCAAGGCCGATGGCACCAGCGCGATCGACGTGGATGGTTCGCCGCTCGCCATATTGTTGCAGCAGTTCAACTATGGCCACGAACAATTCACGCAAGAGTTACGCCTGAGCGCCAATTTCAACGACGCGGTCGATCTGACGGTGGGCGGCTTCTATTATAAAGCGACCGATCTGCTGACCGGCCGCAGCGCCATCCCGACTTTGCTGTTCGATTTCCTGGTCGATGACGTCGTCAAGAATCGCAGCGCATCCGCCTTTGCCCATGCCGAATTCCATGTCAGCGATGCGTTCAACGTGATTGCCGGGCTGCGCTACACCGACGACAAAAAGACCTATGATTATTCGCGCCGCAATACCGACGGCACTTTGCCCAGCGGCGCTTTCTTCACGCCCAATTTCCTGCTCGCCGGGCTGGACGGCCTGTCGGGGACGTTCAAGGGCAGCCGCCTCGATTATCGTCTGGGAGTCAATTATCGCTGGAGTGACCAGTTGATGACCTATGCCCAGGTGTCGACCGGCTTCAAGGGTGGCGGCATCAATCCGCGTCCGTCCGCGCCGGACCAGGTGCAGACCTTTGGTCCTGAAAAGCTGACCACTTATGAAGCCGGGTTCAAGGCGGACCTGATGGGTCGCATGATACGCCTCAACGGCGCTGTGTTCCTGAACGATTACAAGGATATGCAGCTCGTCCGCTACCAGTGTCCCGAAAGCGTTGTATTCTCCTGCTCGGTCCCGTCCAACGCTGGCGATGCTCGCGTGTTCGGCTGGGAACTGGAAGCTTCGCTCCATCCTACGGACGGCCTGTCGATCGACGCGTCCGCCGGTTATCTCGACTTTGATTATAAGAAGATCACCAACCCCGCGACGCTGGTGACCAAGGATATGATTGCCCCCTTCATCAGCAAATGGCAGCTGTCGGCGGGTATGCAATATGAGGCCGATCTGGGCGGGGCTGGCACGCTGACGCCGCGGATCGACTGGTCCTGGCGCTCCAACTATTTTTACAATGCCATCAACAACCCGTTCAACCAGATCAACGCGCCCCATCTGGTCAATGCGCGTCTGACCTATCAGGGGCCGGACAGGGACTGGTCGCTCAGCCTGGCCGTCACCAACCTGCTCGACAGCTATTATTATGCGGGCAAGGCGGAAAATGTCGGCAGTTTCGGCGTCGTCACCGGCGTGGTCGGGCGGCCGCGCGAATGGTCGGTCACGGCGAAAAAGAGCTTCTGAGAGTCCGTCTTGGAATGCGCCTTTGGCGCAACCGCACCGGCCCACACCCCCACCCGACCTCCCATTCAGGATACACTCTGTGGGCG
>NZ_JBMDJF010000009.1:0-154031 GCF_057809055.1 Sphingobium sp. FG58
ATTTCCTTACCCATGCCGGATATCAACGAACTTAATCTCATCACGCTCTAGCTGTTCTAAAGGGTGTTACCCCCGGCTGCGCGGCGGACCTTTGCGCGGGCCACCGGCGCCAGCGCCTTTGAACGGACGCGGGCTGTGCGGTGCTGCGCCGCCGCGGGAAAAATTGCCGGGACCGCCACGGGGCGGGCCGGTGCGGTTGGGGCGATCGCCATTGGCGGGGCGTAGTTGCTTGCGCTTTTCGCGGGCTTCCTCGCGCGGTGCGCCATCGACCGGATCGAACAGCACATCCGCGCCCTCGTCACCCGCTTCGCCCGTGCGGCGGACGGCGGCCAGGAATTTGGACGCGATCGCCTTGGGGATTTCGAACATCGTGTCGTTGGTGGTGATGCGGATCGCGCCGATGTCCCCGCGCGACACATGGCCGCGACGGCAGATCAGCGGCAATATCCAGCGCGGATCGGCATTCTGGTTGCGGCCGATATTCATGCGGAACCACTGGGTATCCTCGAAACCGGGGCGCGGCCCTTCGCGGCGGGCCGGGGCATCGCTGCCGTCCAGCAGCTCTTCGGGCGCAGGCAGCGCGGCGCGGGCGGACCGCACCAGCATGGCCGCAATTTCCTTGGCGCTCTTGGCCTCCAGCAATTCGCCGCCCAGCGCCCAGTCGGACTCTTCCAGCTCCATGGGTTCCAGCAGGCGCGCGCGCAGACGCTCGGCATCCTGCGCGGCAATCGCTTCCTTGGTGGGGGCGGACGTCCATTCGACCGGAATTTTCGCGCCCTTGAGCATCCCTTCTACCCGGCGACGGCGCGGATAGGGGACGATCAGCACGGCGGTGCCCTTCTTGCCCGCGCGGCCGGTCCGGCCCGACCGATGCTGCATGGTTTCCGCGTCGCGCGGAATTTCCACATGCACAACCAGCGTCAGCGTGGGCAGATCGATGCCGCGTGCGGCGACGTCGGTCGCGACGCACACCCGCGCCCGCTTGTCGCGCAGCGCCTGCAACGCATGGTTACGCTCATTCTGGCTATGTTCGCCAGACAGCGCCACGGCGGCAAAGCCCCGCTCGGTCAGGCTGGCGTGCAGATGGCGGACATTGTCGCGCGTGGCGCAGAACAGCATTGCCGTTTCCGCCTCATGAAAGCGCAGCAGATTGACCACGGCATTTTCGATGTCGGCGGGCGCGACGGTCATCGCCTGATAGCTGATGTCGCCATGGCCGCGCTCGGTCGATGTGGTTGCGATCTGGATCGCGTCCTTCTGGTAGCGACGGGCCAGCGCCACGATCGGCTTGGGCATGGTCGCCGAAAACAGCAATGTGCGGCGGCCATCGGGGGTGGCGTCAAGGATGCCTTCCAGATCTTCGCGGAAGCCCATGTCGAGCATTTCGTCGGCTTCGTCCAGCACGGCGGTCTTGAGCGCCGACAGGTCGAGCGCGCCGCGTTCCAGATGGTCGCGCAGACGGCCCGGCGTGCCGACGACGATATGCGCGCCCTGCGCCAGTGCCTTGCGTTCCCGCGCGGCGTCCATGCCGCCAACGCAGGTGGCGATGCGCGCGCGCGCCCCGGCATAGAGCCATTCCAGTTCGCGGCTGACCTGCAACGCAAGTTCGCGCGTCGGCGCGATCACCAGCGCCAGCGGCCAGGCGGGCGGCGGCAGGCGACCTTCTTCGCTCAGCAATTCGCTGGCCATGGCCAGGCCGAAGGCGACGGTTTTGCCCGACCCGGTCTTGGCCGACACGATCATGTCGCGACCAATCGCTTCGGGTTCGATGACCGACGCCTGCACTTCGGTCAGGGTCTCATAGCCCTTGGTCGTGAGCGCCTGCGCGAGGATAGGGGGGAGAGTTTCAAATGCCATGTTTTTGTATTCCATCGGATAATAGCGACCCGCCATATGCCGACGGATACCAAAAGACCTGTTCCTTCCGCCCGATCGATCGGACGCCCGGAGTGCAAGGTCGCACACTCCGGTTTCATACCATCCTCCCCTGCAAGGGGAGGTGGCAGGGCGAAGCCCTGACGGAGGGGTGTCCCCCTCTCGATAGGGTGATACCCCTCCACCACCGCTACGCGGCGGTCCCCCTCCCCTTGCAGGGGAGGATGAACGTAAAAACAGGAAAGCCTCCTTCCCCATTTCGCGAGGAAGGAGGCTTGCCTGATTGTCTATAGCGCAAAAATCAGATTGCGGCGACTTCCGCCACATCGACCTTCACGCCCGGACCCATCGAGGAGGACAGGGCGATCTTGCGCACATATTTGCCCTTCGAACCGGTCGGCTTGGCCTTGACGATCGCATCGACGAAGGCGTCGAAGTTGCGACGCAGATCTTCGGCGGTGAAGCTCGCCTTGCCGATGCCCGCATGGATGATGCCGGCCTTTTCGACGCGGAATTCGATCTGGCCACCCTTGGCGGCTTTCACGGCTTCGGCGACGTTCGGCGTCACGGTGCCAAGCTTCGGGTTCGGCATCAGGCCCTTGGGACCAAGCACCTTACCCAGACGACCGACCAGACCCATCATGTCCGGCGTCGCGATGACGCGCTGGAAATCGATGTTGCCGGCCTGGATCGATTCCAGCAGATCCTCGGCACCCACAATGTCGGCACCGGCGTCGAGCGCCTGCTGTGCCTTGTCGTTGCGGGCGAACACGGCGACGCGAACGTCCTTGCCGGTGCCGGCGGGCAGGGTGACGACGCCACGGACCATCTGGTCGGCGTGACGGGGATCGACGCCCAGGTTGATCGCGATTTCGACGCCTTCGTCGAACTTGGCGGTCGCGTGGGTCTTGATCAGGCCCAGCGCTTCATTGACGCCGTGCAGCCTTTCCTTGTTGATCGCGGCGGCCAGAGCCTTCGCCTTCTTGGTCTGCTTTGCCATGGTCTTAGCCCTCCACCACGTCGAGGCCCATCGCGCGAGCGGAGCCTTCGATGATCTTCGTTGCTGCGTCGATGTCGTTCGCGTTCAGGTCAACCATCTTGGCCTGCGCGATTTCGGCCAGCTGGGTGCGGGTGATCTTGCCAGCGACGATCTTGCCCGGTTCCTTGGAACCCGACTTCAGGTTGATCGCCTTCTTGATCAGGAAGGTGGCAGGCGGCTGCTTCATCGTGAAGGTGAAGCTGCGGTCCGCATAGACGGTGATGATCGTCGGCAGGGGCGTACCCTTTTCGACATTGGCCGTCTGCGCGTTGAACGCTTTGCAGAATTCCATGATGTTCACGCCGCGCTGACCCAGTGCTGGGCCGATCGGCGGGGCAGGCTTGGCATCTCCAGCGGGCACCTGGAGCTTGATATAGCCCGTAATCTTCTTGGCCATGATGACTCACTCTGTTGCTGGGCGGACCCGAAAGCCACGCCCGGTTCAAGTTTAGCGGTGCAAACGAAGGCCAAAGCCTCCTCCCGCGCTTATTCCCGGTTGCCCGGAAATTCCTTTTTGCCCCGTCATGCCGGACTTGATCCGGCACCCAGGGCGAAATCATGCGACGTCACGCCCAGACGCCCTGGATCCCGGCCTTCGCCGGGACACGAGCTTTCCTTATTTGGAAAGCTCTACCTGCTCGAAATCCAGTTCCACTGGCGTGGCGCGACCGAAGATCGACACCGACACCTTGACCCGGTTCTTCTCGAAATCCAGTTCCTCGACCGTGCCGTTGAAGCTGGCGAAGGGACCGTCCAAAACCTTGACCGCATCGCCGATTTCGTAATCGACGCTGACCTTGTGCTTGGGGGCGGCCTCGGCTTCCTTGCGGGCGCCGAAATAACGTGCGGCTTCCGATTCGCTGATCGGCTGCGGCTTGCCCATCGACCCCAGGAACCCCGTCACTTTGGGCGTGTTCTTGATCAGGTGATAGATGTCGTCGTTCATGGCGAGCTTGGCCAGGACATAGCCGGGCATGAACTTGCGCTCGACCTGCACCTTCTTGCCGCGCTTCACCTCGGTCACGGTTTCGACAGGCACTTCGACCTGCTCGACCAGCTGCGTCAGGCCCATGCGCTCCGCTTCGGACAGGATCGATTCCTTGACCTTGTTCTCGAAGCCCGAATAGGCGTGGATGATGTACCAGCGCGCCATGTTACCGTTTCAAACTCCCAAAAACCAACGCAGTCACGTTCACGCCTGACCCGCCGCTAGGCCCAGCAGCCACTGGACGATCGCACCGAAAAAAGTGTCGATGCCAAAGAAGAAGAGGCCCAGCAGCGTCGTCATGATGACGACCATCACGCCGGTCATGACCGTTTCGCGACCCGTGGGCCACACGATCTTCGACGCTTCGGTTTTCACCTGATTGACGAATTCGCCGGGGGAAACCTTCGCCATCGCCTGCCTCAAACCCTTTGCACAAACACCAAAACGCGAAGCAATAGTCCGCCCTCCCGATCCCGCCCATATCGGCGTCCGGGGGATGCGGCCGCATGGCTTCGCGACACAATTTCGACGGCGCGTCTAGCGGCAAACCTCATGGAAAACAAGGATGCTGCTGGAACGCTTGGCAGGAGTGGAGGGACTCGAACCCACGGCATTCGGTTTTGGAGACCGACGCTCTACCAACTGAGCTACACTCCTGTGCCAGCGAAGGAGGGCGCTTTAGCGTGGCCTGCCGGGCAGGGCAAGCGCGATTATGCAGCTTTTTCTTGGGGATCGGCGATGGTCGTTTCGGCACTGGTCTGCCGCTCGGCTTCCGCATTGATCTGCGCACCTAGCAGCACGACATAGGCCGACACGAACAGCCATAATTGCAGCACGACCACTGCGCCCAGCGACCCATAGGTCTCGTTATAATTGCCGAATGTCGCGACATAGAAGGACACGCCCAGCGTCACGACCAGCCAGAACAGGGTGGCCGTGACCGACCCGACCGTCAGCCATTGCCACTGCGCCTGCCGCCGGTTCGGCCCGAACCGGTAGATGAGGCCGAAGATCACACTGGCCAGCAACCCCGCGCACATCCACGTCACCGCCTTGATCGCGAACAATATGCCCGGGCCCCAACTGGTCAGCCATGTCTGGATCAGGCCGATCACCGTGGCGGTAAATACGCCTGCCACCATCACCAGTACGGCGGAGAAAGTGATGCCCATAGACACGCGGGTAAAAGCGATGATCCCGCGCCCTTCCTTCTGCCCATAGACGATATTGAGAGCCTCCATGATCGCCGAAGCCGCCCGCGTCGCGCCATAAACCGCGATGCCGAGCGCCGCGGCCAGGCCAAAGCCGATCGCAGGCTTGGCGGTGCTGACGACACCCAGCAGCTGGTCGTTGATCAGCTTGGCCGCATCGGTCGGTACGACTGCGATGATCGCCTGCATATGCCGCCCGACCATCGCCGGATCGCCAAACAGCCCATAGGTCAGCACCACAGCCGCCATCATCGGCGCGATCGACAAAAAGGCATAATAAGCGACGCCAGCCGCCAGCAATCCCACATGATTGGCCGACAGCGCACCATAGACGCGCTTCAAAATCTCCCACCAGGCCCGCGGCGGTATCTTCCACGGCGCATCGACGTGGACTTGCTGCGCGACTGGCTGGTTCATCGGCGTCCCCTGTTGCTCAACCGGGCAAGCGCATGAAGGGGGAGGGGGTTCCCACCCTTTATCCCTCTCCCTCCAGGGAGAGGGTCGCGCAGACTTGGCAGCTTGCTGCCCTAGTCGTAGCTGGGAGAGGGTGTTCTGCGCCATCGCCCGTGGCATCCCCTCATCCAACTGCGCCTAACCTCACTGCGTTCGGCAAGGCTCCATATCCTTCTCCTCCAAGGGAGAAGGCAATATGTCACAAAAACACCCCGCCCTTCATGATCCGCCGGGCGCGGCCCTGCACCGGCACGCGGTCGAACGGCGTGTTGCCCGCTGCCGCCGCCATCTTCGCGCTGTCGACGATCCACGGCGCATCGGGGTCGACGAAGATCAGGTCCGCCGCGCTTCCGCTCGCAAAGCTGCCCGCATTGACGCCCAAAATCCGCGCCGGATTGGCGCTCAGCAGCGTCATCAGCCGGTTGAGCGACACATGCCCCTCCCGCACCAGATTGAGCGAGAGCGCCAGTAGCGTCTCCGCCCCCGCCATGCCGGGCGAGGCGTCGGCGAAGGGCAGGCGCTTGTCCTCGGCCCCGCGCGGATCATGGCTGGAGGTGATGACATCGACCGTCCCGTCCGCCACCGCCGCGATACTCGCCTTGCGGTCATCCTCCGACCGGAGCGGGGGCGACAGGCGCGCGAAGGTACGGAAGTTCGACACCGCATTGTCGGCCAGAAACAGATAGGCAGGGCTGATGCCGCAGCTTACCCGCAACCCTTCGGCTTTCGCCGCGCGAATGAGGTCGAAGCCCGCCTTGGTCGTCACCAGCCGGAAATGGATCGCCGCACCCGCCTGCCGCGCCAGCATGATGTCGCGCGCGATCGCCATTGCTTCGGCGCAGGCGGGCGCATGGGGCAGGCCCAGCCGCGTCGCCGTTTCGCCGCTGGTCGCCACCGCCTTGCCCGCCAGCCCGCCATCCTCGGCATGGGCGATCACCGTCAGCCCCAGTCCCGACGCATAGGACAAGACCCGCAGCATCACGCCCGAATCCGCGATCCACTGCCGCCCGGTGCCGACCGCCTTCGCGCCTGCCGCCTGCATCATGCCGATCTCGGCCAGTTCCGTGCCAGCCAGGCCCCGCGTCGCTGCCGCGATCGGATGGACCCAGAAATCGGGCTTCCCCGCCCGCGTCGCCTGCCGAATGAGCGCCGCATCATCCAGCAGCGACGACTGATCAGGCATTAGCGCCGCACGGGTGATGCCGCCAAAATGAAAGGCCGGCTTGTCGGTGGCAAAGACGCCCAGGTCGATCAGGCCCGGCGCCACCACCTGCCCCTGCGCGTCGATCGTCTCCGCGTCGGCAGGCACGGCAATGTCCCCGGCCGCGACGATCCGGTCGCCCTCGATCAGGATGGAACCGGATTGGAGCGCATCTCCCGCCGGATCGGCCAGGCGGCCATTGATGATGGCGAGTTTAGTCACGCGCTATTCCCTCAAACCAAACCCCGTCATTCCCGCGCAGGCGGGAACCCATCTCGCCTCCCACGCCTTGGCCAGCGACGGCAAAATGGGTCCCCGCCTTCGCGGGGATGACGGATGTGGATACGAGCATCACGCCCACCCCTCCACGCCCCGCGCGCCGCGCGTCAGCACGTCCAGGCACGCCATGCGGATCGCCACGCCCATCTCCACCTGCTCGGTGATCGCGGAGCGCGTCGGATGGTCCGCCACCACGCTCGAAATCTCCACGCCCCGGTTCATCGGCCCCGGATGCATCACCAGCGCATCGGGCTTGGCCAGCGCCAGCCGCTCCGGCGTCAGCCCATAGAGCATATGATATTCGCGCGCCGACGGGATGAACGCCCCGTCCATCCGCTCATTCTGGAGCCGCAGCATCATCACCACGTCCGCGCCGTCCAGCCCCTGCGCCATGCTGGTAAAGGGCGTCGCACCCAGCATCTCCACCTCCGGCGGCATCAGCGTGGGCGGCGCCACCGCGCGAACCTGTGCGCCCAGCGCGGCCAGGCACAGCATGTTGGATCGCGCGACCCGGCTGTGCAGCACATCGCCACAGATCGCGACGATCAGCCCCTCGAAACCGCCCTTGCGCCGCCGGATCGTCAGCGCGTCCAACAGTGCTTGTGTCGGATGCTGATGCCAGCCATCGCCCGCATTCAGCACCGGGCAGTCCACCTTGTCCGCGATCAGCGCGACCGCGCCGGAACTGGCATGACGGATGACGATGACATCGGCGGCCATGGCATTGAGCGTCATCGCCGTGTCGATCAGCGTCTCGCCCTTCTTCACGCTCGACTGGCCCGCATGCATGTTGACCACGTCCGCGCCCAGCCGCTTGCCGGCAATCTCGAACGACAGCAAAGTCCGGGTGCTATTCTCGAAAAAGGCGTTGATCTGGGTCATCCCCGCCAGTCGGTCATCATGCTTGCGCGCCCCGCTGCGGTTCGCCCGCGCCCAATGCTCCGCCTCATCCAGCAGAAAACGGATTTCCCAGGGCATCAGGTCCGCAATGGACAGCAAATGCCTGTGCGGAAACAGCGCCCGACCAGTCAGGTCGGACGAAGCGGGCGCGGCGGTCGTTTCGGGCATGGATGCGCTTTAGGCGAGGGGAGGGGCGAGGGCAACCAAAACTCCCCTCCCTTTCAGGGAGGGGCCGGGGGTGGGTAGCGAGCAAAGCGAGCCGACGATGTCAGTCGCGCGCATTCGCCTCTTCCCGGTCGAACTTCCAACCCGCAGGTAATGGCCGCCGCAACCGAGTGATCCTCCGAAGTGCTGCTTCACGAGTTCGATCCCGCCTGCTTTCCTCTTTTCCGTCCATGTTTTGAAAATGCCGGAAATGCCGCCAAGGTCAACAGAAACCCAACATCCGTTCGTCCCCCGATCAAGCCGGGGCCAGGCTCTGAGCTTGTCGAAGGACCGTTCTTCTGTTCTGCTGCCCCAATGCCATTCTGGACCTACATGCTGCATTGTGCGGGAGGCACTTTCTATGTCGGCCATACCGATAATCTGGAACAGCGTATCGGCCAGCATGAACAGGGGGGCATAGCTGGCTTCACCAGCGACAAGCTGCCGGTCAAACTGGTCTGGTGCGAATGTTTCACCCAGCGCATCGAGGCACTGGAAATGGAGCGCCGCTTGAAGGGGTGGAGTAGGGCAAAGAAGCTGGCTCTGATCCGGGGAGATTGGGATAGGATCAGCGCGTTGGCGCGAAACAGGAAGGACGACCCTTCGACAGGCTCAGGGCGAACGGAGGAGGGCGTCCCTCTCCCCCGTTCGGGCTGAGCCTGTCGAAGCCTTGTCCTTCTTCCAAAACGAGAAAGCGTATGGCGATCACGATTCTGGAACTCTCAAATGGTCATTTTTCTTTGGAATTTGACGTCGTTGATTTGCCCAATGTCACTGCTGCTATACGCAAACACTATGGCGTCCCATCGATACAACAATACCCAGTTCTAGCGGTATATTCCTTTGGCGGCTGTTCATTCACTTTTCAGAACGAGTGGGATGATCCTTGCCTGATTTCCAGTTCATCCGACGGTGATGAAATTCTGAACAAGCTATGCGCAGAATTGAACGGCTGACAGGTCGACCTACCCCCGCCGCCACAACCGCCCAAACACCGCCCCGTCACGCAACACCTCCCGCGCGGCATTATGCCCCGGCGCGCCGGTGACGCCGCCGCCCGGATGCGTGCCAGCGCCGCACATATACAGCCCCTTCATCGGCCCGCGATACGCGCCATGGCCCAGCACCGGACGCGCGGCCCACATCTGGTCCAGCGACAGATGGCCGTGCATGATGTCGCCGCCGACCAGCCCGAATTTGCGCTCCAGGTCGAGCGGCGAGTGGATCTGCCGCGCGATCACGCTTCCCGCAAAGCCCGGCGCGGCGGCTTCCACCGTCGCGATGATGCAGTCCGCCGCCGCCTCCCGCTCATCGTCCCAGCTCCGGCCATCGGGCAGTTCCGGCGCAAATTGCTGGCAGAAGAGGCTCGCCACATGGCACCCCTCCGGTGCCAGTGACGTATCGATGATGGACGGGATCAGCATCTCCACGATTGGCGCTTTCGACCAGCCGTCGCGTTTCGCGTCCATATAGGCCCGGTCCATATAATCCAGCGTCGGGGCCAGGATGATGCCCGACTGATGATGCTCCCCCACACCGGGCAGGCAGGTAAAATCGGGCAAAGCGCTCAGCGCCACATTCATGCGGAACGTCCCCGAACCCGCCTTGAACGCCTTGATCCGCTTGATAAAATCGGCGGGCAGGTCAGCCGGGTCCATCATCTGCTCATAGAGCAATTTCGGCCCGACATTGGCGATTACCGCCTTGCCCATCACCTCCTCGCCACTCTCCAGCCGCACGCCCACGGCCCGCGCGCCATCCACCAGCACGCGATCGACGGGTGCTTCCAGGCTGATCTCCACCCCCATGGCGGTCACGACCCGCGCCATGATCTGGGTGATCATGCCCATGCCGCCGACACAATGGCCCCATGCGCCCTTCTTGCCGTTCACCTCGCCAAAGACATGGTGCAGCAGCACATAGGCGCTGCCCGGCGTGTCGGGGCTGGCATAATTACCCACCACCGCGTCAAAGCCGAAAGCCGCCTTCACCGCATCGCTCTCGAACCAGCTGTCCAGGAAAGTGCGCGCCGATTTGGTGAACAGGTCGAGCGCGTCGCGCTGCTGCTCGATCGACAGCCCTGCGATCCGCCGCCCTTGCTTGAGCGCATCGACGATCATCGACAGCCCGTCGCCGACATTGGGCGGGCTTTTCAGCACCATGTCGCGCAGCACGTCCGCCACCACCTCCAGCGCGTCATAATAAGCGGGCAGGGCAGCTGCGTCCTTCGCGCTGAACCGGGCGAACTCCGCCTGCGTCCGCTCCAGCCCGCCGCCCAGTTTCAGATAACCGCCATCGGGCTGGGGCAGGAAATTGCTGATCGGCCGCTCGATGACGCGATAGCCATGATCGGCCAGCTTCATGTCGGCGATGACCTTGGGATTGAGCAGGCTGACCGTGTAGCTGGCAGTCGAATTGCGGAAACCGGGGTGAAATTCCTCCGTCACCGCCGCCCCGCCCACGACATGGCGACGCTCCAGGATGCGCACCTTATACCCCGCCCGCGCCAGATAGAAGGCGCAGACCAGCCCATTATGCCCCCCGCCGATGATGGCGGCATCGTAGGATTTGGTCATGCGCTATTACTCCACCCCGCCGCTGGCGCGCGATGCTGCCGCGCCTGCGGGATCACCCCCCGCATCCGCCCGCAAAAATGGCGCAGCGCCACTTCATCCTGATGCAGCGGCCCGACGGTAAAACTGTCCGACGCCATCCCCGCCTGCACCCGCGCGACCAGCGCCGTATCCTCGGCATTGACCTGCCGGTTGATCCGCCAGTTCAGGTAGCGCGCCGCCTTCATCTCGCGTCGGTCGTCCGGCACCGCATAGCTGATCTCGCGGATCAGCGTCTGTGTCGGCGATACCGGCAACCAGGCCATGAAATCGACCTGATCGGGATAGATGTCGAAGGCGAAATTGGGCCACAGCTTGAAATAGGTCCAGAGCCGCTGCCGTTCCGGCGGAAGGTGCGGCACGTCCGGCAGAAATCGCTGATAGGCACGCTCGGACCAGTTGGCCGATGGCCGCTCGACAATCGGTCCCCACATCTTGTCGACATGGGTGCTTGCCTCGACGCCATAGCCATCGCCCATCAACCGTTTGAGGCCGGGGTGCGCGACGCTGATGTGCAGCCCGTCGGAATAATTATCGCCGATATTCTTCCAGTTCACGTCCCGCGGCCGCAACGTTACCCGCCCCAGCGCGCGCAGATCGGCAAAGCGATAGGGGGCAATCTCCGCGACATAGGGGGCCATCATCTGCGCCACCGACGGCCCGCCATCATCGGCCAGCCGGACGAACAGGAAGCCGTAAAAATCCTCGACCTCCACCGGCACCAGGCCATGATCGGCCATGTCCATCGCATAGCCCGCCTTCATCGGTACGCCCGTCAACCGCCCGTCATTCTCGTAAGTCCAGCCATGATAGGGGCAGACCAGCTTCTTCGCGCAGCCCGAAGCGCCATCGACGATACGCGCGCCGCGATGGCGGCAGACATTGGTGAAGGCCCGCACCGCGCCATCCTCGCCGCGGATGACGATAACGCTCTCGCCGACATAATCGAGCGTATGGAAATCGCCGGGGTTGGGAATGTCGCTTATATGGCAGACGATCTGCCAGCTGGGGCGGAAGATGCGTTCGACTTCGGCGGCAAAAAATTCCGGGTCGCTATAGGTCCAGGCCGGCAGGCTCCAGCCCGCATCCGGGTCTGCCCCGCTTTCCGCCTGCTCCACCATCTCCGCGCATCCCCCGACGCTGTCGATCAATTTTACGAACGTATAATAGAATGCGCGTTTATACCAGCTATATGTCCAGCTCAGTGTCGGCTTTTTCGTCCTGCGCGCCGTAACGTCGCGCCAGCACGGCACAGGCCATCAGCTGGATCTGGTGAAACAGCATCACCGGCAACAATATCGCGCCCACTGCGCTGGCCGGGAATAGCAGCCCCGCCATCGGCACCCCGGTCGCCAGGCTCTTCTTCGACCCGCAAAAGACCAGCACGATCCGCTCCGCCCGCGACAGGCCCATCATCCGCCCCAGCCCCCAGGTGAAGCACAGCACTATCGCGAGCAGAGCGACGCAAAGCCCGGCAAGCAACGCCATCTCCCCCGCCGACACGGTCTGCCAAAGTCCTTCGACCACCGCTGCGCTGAAAGCGGTATAGACGACCAGCAATATCGATCCGCGATCGACCCGCCCGATCATCGCCTTGTGCCGCGCCACGAACCCGCCGATCCACGGCCGGGCCAGATGGCCGATCAGGAAGGGCAGCAGCAGTTGCAGCACGATCCCCTCGATCGAGGCCAGCGAGACCAGGCTGCCGCTGCCCGTCCGCTGCATCAGCAAGCTGACCAGCAGGGGTGTCAGGATGATGCCCAGCAGGTTGGAGAAGGAGGCGCTGACCACAGCGGCGGCGACATTCCCCCGCGCGATCGCGGTGAAGGCGATGGATGATTGCACCGTCGACGGCAGCAGCGTCAGGAACAGCAGCCCCGCCCGCATCCCGTCCGGCACTGCGCCGATATGCTGGCTCGCCAGTCCCAGCAGCGGAAAGACGGCGAAGGTCGTCGCCAGCACCGCCAGATGCAGCCGCCACGCCTTTGCCCCCTCCCATATCGCCGTCCGCGACAATTTTGCGCCATGCAGAAAAAACAACAGCACAATGCCCGCATCCGCCGCCGCATCTGCGATCCGCGCACCGTCGCCCCGCGCTGGCAGGATTGACGCTAGCGCAACCGTGCCAAGCAACAGCAGCAGGAAGGGATCGATCAGTTCACGAAGGCGGGTCATCGGGCAACCTGGGCAGGGAAGGGCGAAAAAAGGGGGATAGACGCCGCCCCATCGTTGAGCCAACAGATTCGCACAAGCCAATAAGGAGCGGATCGTGAGCGAGTCTATTGCGGTGATCGAGCAGGACGGCGTGCTGGAAATCCACATCGACCGGCCCGACAAGAAAAATGCGCTGACCGGCCCCATGTATCGGACCATGACCGCCGCGCTGGCCGATGCCTCTGCCCGCACTGACATTGGCGTGGTGCTGTTTGCGGGGCGCGGCGACGCATTCTGCGCAGGCAATGACCTCAAAGACTTCATGGCCGGGCCGGAGGGGGGCGCTGCCGCCTTCGCCTTCATCCGCGCCATTGCCGCCTTCGACAAGCCGCTGGTCGCCGCGGTACAGGGGCTGGCTGTGGGCGTCGGCACGACGATGCTGTTCCACTGCGATCTGGTCTATGCCGCGCCCGACGCGCGCTTCATCATGCCGTTCGTCAATCTGGGGATCGTGCCGGAAGCGGGGTCCAGCCTGCTTGCGCCGGCCGTGATGGGTCATGCCAAGGCGGCGGCGATGCTGATGCTGGGCGAACCGATGGATGCCGAGGCTGCCGACCGCGCGGGCTTCGTCACCGCGATCGTCCCGGCCGACACGCTGCTCGACCATGCCCGCGCCAAAGCCGCCGCGCTGATGGCCAAGCCGCCCCAGGCACTCGCCGCGACCCGCCGCCTGATGAAGGGCGATCCTGCTATGCTCACCGCACGGATCGAGGAGGAAGCGCGGCTGTTCCGGGAAACGCTGGCCTCGCCCGAAGCCCAGGAAGCCTTCACCGCCTTCTTCGAAAAACGCCCCCCGGTCTTTAAGAGGGGATAGGCCCGTCCAACTGTTTGCCAAAGTGTAACTCGCTCACGATCACCGCAGCAACGATCAGCACCCCGCCCAGCAGCGCCATGGGCGGCAGGCGGTCGCCCGCTATTCTGCCGATGATCCCGGCCCAGACCGGCTCACCGGCATAGATCAAAGTCGCCCGCGTCGGCGACACGGTGCGCTGCGCCCAGTTCATCACCAGTTGGATGATCGCAGTCATCGCGCCCAGCCCACAGGCGGCGATCACCACGCCCCAGGAAAAGGGCGGGATCGCCTCGCCAGCGGGCATCATGCAGGCAAAGGCGAGCAGGGACGTCACTGCCAGTTGCACGACCGTTACCCGCAGCACATTGACGCTGCCTGCCCACAGGCTGATGAAAATGATCTCCAGCGCGATCGCCACCGTGCTGATTAGCGTCAATATCTCGCCTTGGCCCAGCGCCATGCCACCCTCCGGCGCGGCGACCAGCAACAGGCCGATGAACGCCAGCACCACCCCGATCCAGCTCGCTAGTCGGGGCCGCCGCCGCAGGATGATCCATTGCAGCACAGGCACTAGCGGCACATAGGCCGCGGTGATGAAGGCCGATGCGCTGCTCGAAATCGTCTGAAGTCCCCAAGTCTGGAGCGTGTAACCGACGAAAATCCCCAACCCGATTACCAGCCCCGCCCATATTTCGCGCAGCGTCATCCCGCGTAGCACCGGGATTGCCAACGGCAGCGTAAGCAACGCTGCCGTGCCAAAGCGCAACCCGACAAAATAGAGCGGTCCCGACTGCGTCATCGCGCCATGGACGATCAGGAACGTCCCGCCCCACAGCATCGTCACGCCGATCAGCGCGAGTTCGGGACGGCCGATCAGCCAGCGGCTGGGGGCAGGGGGACGGTCGAGGACGGCGGCGGCTTGGGTCATGCGCCGACCGCTATGGACCCCGCAGGGCGCGGTCAAGCCGGGGGTGGGCGGCATGAGGGCCGCGCACCCGGACGGATCATTCGTTCTTCAGGTCCTTGCCCGCTTCTTCCAGCGATGCGCCGACATCGCGCTTCGCGGCATCCGCCTTGCGTTCTGCGTCGCTGGTTGCCTCGCTCGTCGCCGCGCCGATCTTGTCCGCGCCCTCGTCGATCGCGCGTCCGGCCTTGTCCAGCCCATTGTCGATTGTGTCGCCCGCGCGATCGACCGACCGGCTGATGTCATTGCCGATCGAAGCGCCGGCATTTTCGACGCTATCTTCGGACTTTTCAGAGCAGGCCGAGAGGCTGGCGACCGACAGGACCGCAAGTGCGGTCAGAACAGATGTGCGCATGATGGCTCCTTTTCCCATTTGCGTGGAGCGACATAAGCGCAGCAGGCGCGATAAGGTTGCGTGCTATCCGCCGCGCAGCCCGAACACCATCGACCGGTCCTGATCGGGGATCAGCCCTTCCAGCACCCGCCAGAAGCCGGTGACGGACCCTTGCCCTGCCTGCGCATAGGCGGCCGCCATCTTCTCGCGCAGCGCGCGGAACAGTTCCGCCTCCAGCGCCGCGCCCGCCTCGCTCAGCCGCAGCAATTTCTGGCGACGGTCGTTGGGACCGGGCCGCGTCTCGATATAGCCGCGCTCGATCAGGTCATTGAGAACCCGCCCCAATGATTGCTTGGTGATCGCCAGCAGTCGCAGCAAGTCCTTGACCGTCAGGTCGGGCTGGCGCGAAATGAAATAGAGTGCGCGATGATGCGCCCGGCCCAGCCCGATCGCGGCCAGCCCTTCGTCGATCGACCGGGTCAGGGCCGAATAGCCGAAATAGAGCATCTCGATTCCGCGCCGTATCTCATCCTCGCGCAGGAACAGGGGGGAGGCGGGCGACATTTGGGCGGAGGAAGGGGACGAACTGGTGACGGTCATGGCTGCGTTGATCCAGCGCGGGAGGAAAGTATCCTAATGCCGTCCCAAAAGGATGATGACTAGGCTTTCCTTTCGCCAATCACACGCTATATGCCTGACCGCGCCGACGAAAGTCGGCCATGCTGGGGCGTCGCCAAGCGGTAAGGCAGCGGCTTTTGATGCCGCCATGCGCAGGTTCGAATCCTGCCGCCCCAGCCAATTTTCCTGAACATCACCGAATCACCCTGACAGGGGAGGCGGAGAAGGCTTCTGCCTTCCGCGCCTCCCGTCATGGGCATGTCTTACCGTCCCAGCAACCCGCGCGCCTGGCCCGCAATCTCCGCCAGCATGGCGACATTGGGCGTTGCCGCCGCCTTGGCGCGTTGCACCAGAGTGCGGAACTGGCGGATACGCGGACCGCGCTGGATCAGCCACTCTTCGACATGGGCGGAAATATCCTTGCCTTTCCCCTGCGCCAGGAAATCGAGCCGTACCTGCTGCATGTCGCGGGCGACGCCCGAAATCAGCAGCCGCTCCCACGGGTCGGTCGGTTCCATGCGCGCGGCGGCGGACTGGACCCAGTCGATGCCCACCGCTTCGCCCAGATGGGTGAAGGCGCGGGTCAGCGCGATTTCGTCCACGCCCATCTTTCCGGCCAGCGCTGCGATGCCGACCGCGCCGTCCAGCTTGAACAGACCCGCCGTCCGCCGCGCCAGCGCCTCTGGCGCGCCAAGCGCCAGCAGCCTGTCCGTCACGGCATTGGTACGGCGCTGCGCCTCGTTCGTCAGCAGATCATCGACCTGCGCCGCCAGTGATCCGACGCCCTGGGTCAGCGCCGCCAGACCTGCGCTGGGCAGCGTGCCTGCCGGCTGGCTGCGCAAGATATCGGCAATCTGCGCCCGCATCCCGCCGGCAATATCGCCGAACAGGGCGAGCCGCGCGCTTTCCGCCATCTCGGCGGCGTCGATATCCGCCCACAGCGTGCCAATGTCATAAAGCCGCTCGGCGATCAGGAAGGCGCTGGCCATGTCACCCAGCGAACAGCCTTCCTCCTCCACTAGCTCAAACGGATGGATCAGGCCCAGCCGGTTGACGATGCGGTTGGCGACCTTGGTGGCGATAATCTCTTTGCGCAGGGCATGGGCAGCGATCGCGTCGGCTTCCTTTTCCTGCATCGCAGCGGGGAAGGCCGCCATCAGCTCGCCGGTCATGCTTTCGTCGCTGGCGAGGTCACCCTGCTCGATTGCGTCTTGCAAGGTCAGCTTGGCGGTGGAGAGCAATACGGCCAGTTCCGGCCGGGTCAGCCCCTGACCGTCCTGTCCGCGCCGCAGCAACTGGTCGTTCGCGGCCAGTCCTTCAACCTGCCGGTCCAGTCGCCCGCTTTCCTCGAACGTCTCGATCAACCGCACATAGCTTGCCAGATCCGCCGCGCCGCCGCTCTCGGCAATCGACAGGCCCAGCGCCTGCAAGCGGTTATCCTCCAGCACGATGGCGCCGACCGCATCGGTCATGCTTTCCAGCAGCGTGTTGCGCTCCTCGAACGGCAGGCGGCCGTCGGCCATCTCCTTGTTGAGGGCGATCTTGATATTGACCTCATTATCCGAACAATCGACGCCCGCGCTATTGTCGATAAAGTCGGTGTTGATCCGCCCGCCGCGCAGTGAAAAGGCGATGCGCCCCGCCTGTGTCGTGCCCAGATTGGCGCCTTCGCCAATCACCTTGACGCGCAGCTGCTCGGCATTGACGCGCAGCCGGTCATTGGCCGGGTCACCGACATCGCCATGGCTCTGCGCCGCCGCCTTCACATAGGTGCCTATGCCGCCGAACCACAGCAGGTCGGCAGGGGCTTTGAGGATCGCGGAAATGAGTGCGGTCGGCTCCATCTCGGCTTCCGTGACACCCAGTATCGCCTGGATTTCCGGGGTCAGCGGGATGCTCTTGAGCGCGCGGGAAAATACGCCGCCGCCCTTGGAGATCAGCGCCTTGTCATAATCCTCCCAGCTCGACCGGGGCAGCTGGAACATCCGGTTGCGCTCCTCCCAGCTTTTCGCCGGATCGGGCGCGGGGTCGAAGAAGATGTGGCGATGGTCGAACGCGGCGACCAGCTTGATCGCCTTGCTGAGCAGCATCCCGTTACCGAACACGTCGCCCGACATGTCGCCACAGCCCACGACGCTGACCGGTTCGCTCTGCACATCGACGCCCATTTCGGCGAAGTGGCGCTGCACCGAAATCCACGCGCCGCGCGCGGTGATGCCCATCGCCTTATGGTCGTAACCATTGGACCCGCCGCTTGCAAAAGCGTCGCCCAGCCAGAATTTGCGGTCGAGCGCGATGGCATTGGCGACGTCGCTGAAAGTGGCGGTCCCCTTGTCGGCGGCAACCACGAAATAGGGATCGTCGCCGTCGCGCACCACGACTTGCGCGGGATGCTTCACATGGTCATTGACGATATTGTCGGTGACCGACAGCAACGCGCGGATGAAGATGCGATAGCTTTCGGTGCCTTCCGCCAGCCAGGCGTCGCGATCGACCTGGGGGCTTGGCAATTGCTTGGGATAGAAGCCGCCCTTGGCCCCGGTCGGGACGATGACGGCGTTCTTGACCCGTTGCGCCTTCATCAGGCCCAATATTTCGGTGCGGAAATCGTCGCGCCGGTCGGACCAGCGCAGCCCGCCGCGCGCCACCGGCCCGGCACGCAGATGGATGCCCTCTACACGGGGGCTATAGACCCAGATTTCGCGCCACGGCAGCGGCGCGGGCAGGCCCGGCACCTGCGCGCTGTCCAGCTTGAACGCCAGCGCCTCGACCGCTGCCTTGCTGAAGAAATTGGTGCGCAGCGTTGCGCTGATGACCGCGCGCAACAGGCGCAACACCCGGTCCTCGTCAATTGCCGTGACCGCTTCGAGTCCGGCGTCGATCGCGGCCTGCGCCTCTGCCACCCGTGCGTCCGCGCCATCGCGCGCGGCGGGATCGTGCAGCGCCTCGAACAGGGCGATCAGATTGACCGCCACCCCCTGCGCCCGGCGCAGCGTTTCGGCAAAGGTCGCCATGCCATAGGCCATGCCGGTCTGGCGCAGATAGCGAAACAGCGCCCGGAACAGCACCACCGACCGCGGGGTCAGGCCAGCGGTAACGATCAGTTCGTTGAACCGGTCATTTTCCGCCCGGCCTTCCAGCACCTGGGCGATCGCTTCGGTGACGATGTCGGCGCGGGCCACGACGCCCTGCGCATCGCCGCCCGCGGGCAGTTCCAGCACGAAACGCTGGACATGGCCCAGCGCGCCGCCATCAATTGCCGTCGTCATCTCCTCGATCACGCGGAAACCGAAATTCTCGAACGCCGGGACCACTTCGGACAAGGCGATCGTCACATGGCTGTAGAGTTTGAGCCGCAGCCGTTCGGCGCTGTCCTCTGGGTTGCGATAGATGCGGATCGCCTTGTCGCCAGCCCCCGCAAGGCCATGGATCAGGCGAATGTCGATCGCCGCTTCGGCTGGCCCTGCGCCATTGCGATAGACCGCCGGGAAGCCTCCGGCGTAACGCTGCGCCAGCGCGGCGGCGCGGCCTGGCTCTTCGGTCTGCGTCAGCGCTTCCTCGACAGCGGGCAGCCAGCCGCGCACCATTTGCTTCAATTGATGGTCCAGCGCGACATCGTCCGGCACCACGCCGCCTTCGCGCAGGTCAAGCGTGATGCGCAGCAGCGCAAGGCCACCTTCCTCCAGCGCGATCGACCAACTGAGCACCGGGCCATTGGCGGCTTCCGACAACATGTCCTGCACAGCCACCCGTCGCGCGGTCGACAATTCGTCGCGCGGCAACCAGACGAAGGCGTAGAGATGCCGCGCCAGCGCGCTGGTCGCCAGCGCCAGCTTGGGCCGGGGCCGGTCGGTCAGCGACATGAAGGTCAGCGCCAGCCGCTCCAGCGTCTCGCGATCGAAACCGATGGTGATGTCATGGGGCAGGGCGGTCAGCGCATGGGCCAGCGTCTTGCCCGCATGGCCCGCCGGATCGAAACCGAACTTGTCCATCAGGTTGGACAGGGTCGATCGCAGCAACGGCACCTTGTCCGGCGTCGCCGACAGGCCCGAACTGGTCCACATGCCGGCATGGATCGACAGCGCCTTCACCTCGCGCCCTTCGCGCACGGGGATGATGATGAGGTCCAGCAGCACATGGCGATGGATGCGCGAGATGCGGCTGGACTTGATGATCAGCGGCGTGCGCTTGCCTTCCTCGAACCACACGAAAGCCGCCTCCAGCGATGCGGGCGCGATCAGCGTCTTGTCGCGCAGGGTGCAGATGCCTAGCCGCGACTGGGTGGTGCCATCGCGGTTGCACAGCTCATGCCCGGTCTGGGTGAAATGGCGCGCCAGGAACCAGCGCAGCAGGGCCGCGCCTTCCTCGTCCGGCACCGCGTCGGCGTCCGCCGCCATCGCCGCCTGCATCGGCGCCCAGTCGGCCACCGCCGCCCGCACGTCGGTCAGCGTGTCGCGCAGCGCCTTTTCCAGCGCCCGGCGCGCCTTGGCGTCGGCCCGGTCAGCCTCGATATAGATCATCGATTCGCGGCGCGCGCCCGGCACGTCATCATCCAGGATCGCGGCGAGAGTTCCGTCGGCATGGCGCGTCACCGACAGGACAGGATGCAGCAGGCGGTGGATGGTGATGTCGGCGGCGGCCAGCGTGTTGGCGATGCTGTCAACCAGGAACGGCATGTCGTCATTGACGATCGCGATCCGCATGTAGCGACCGTTCGCGCCTTCGCCCAGCGTCTCGACCATGATCGCGGCGTCGCCCGGCTTGCGCCCGTTGGCGGTGCGGCCCAGGAATGCGGCGGCGGCCGCTATGCCCTGCTCGTCCAGCCCCTCGCGTTCGCCGGGCAAGGCACCCCGCTCCAGCGCTGCCTCCAGCGCCTCCCGGATGAACGTATCGACTTCCTTGATGTTCGCGTCCGCCAGCGCCGTCATTCGCCTAACCTCTCACGCGGGCTTGTCCCGCTTGGAATTGAACGGAGGAGACGCTGGATCGCCGCCATGCGACTCCTCGGCTTTCGACCGTCTATATGCCTCCGCCCATGGGGAGGCTCAACCCTGTTTGCGAAATAAAGTGTCTTAGCGTTGAAATAATATGATGCAGCGCAACATGTCCCGCGCGTGGTGGCGGGGCAGATGATGGCGCGACTATCGGCCAGCCCGCGCCGCATGTCGAGCGCGGATAAGGGCGCCTCTGGAGCATTTTACCGCGATCCGCGCCGACCGGGCAGCGCGTCGTGCCGCTCTGCGCCTATATGTGTCGGCGCTGCCCCAAAGGAGGCGATCGGTCCCTGTTACTGCGTGAACATATTTTTATTGGTGACGCCGCAATAGTCGACCGGGCTGTTGAACTCGCTGGCTTCGGCAAAGACGACGCGGGTCTGCACTTCGCAGCGTTCGTCACCTTCAAAGAATTTGAGCGCGCGGGTGGTGGCAGGCTTGACCGGCAGTTTGAGCCAGTCGTTCGACCAGGTGCCATTCTTGCGCTTGGTGTAGAACTGGATGGCGTCCACGGTCGATTTGTTGACGAGGACAAGGGCATTGTCCTCGCCATCATCAGCCTGCGCGGCGGGCGCGGCGATCAGCAGGGCAGCGGCGAATGTGGCGGCGGTGGTGAGTGATTTCATGGATGGACCCTCCCCATTATGGCGCGCGAGCAGCGTCGTGGCCTTGGGCCAAGGGGTAGCCGGGCGGCTAGGGATATTGTTGGCGGGTGTGTTTGATGGGCGCGTCAGGCGGTCTTGCGGCGCTCGATAATCGCGCGCAGTTCTGCCATCACCTGATCATGCGGGATACAGGGTTCGTCAGACGCCATCGCTGCTTCTGTCCTCGAAAGGAACTATGCTCGATATCTCTCCGAGATGGCTGTGACGTTAGAGGCTAAGTTAGCCATTGCGTCTATCCACAAATGCCGCAAACTAATGCAATCGTTAATAATTTCGCCAATTAAAAATTGTTTCGTTGGTGCTTATCCTGAAATTATCATAGTGTATGCAATCGACCAAACTACGCCGTGTTAGCTTCAAAACGGAGGGATTATGTCGTTAAGATCCATTCATCTCCGAAAATTATTAAAAATTTTCTATCTCCCAAATCCAGCGAAAATTTCGATAATAAGATCTGAGATCAGAGATGATCTTGCAAAAGAAAATGGCGCTATCAGCGCAGGAGGTGATTTTTATGGTCCCTTTTGGTCTGATGCGAAGCGTCATGTTGTAGGTGAAATAGACCTGCACGACAGCATTGACGTTAGAATTGAAGCTAATAGTGGTAGAGAAAATTTATACCCACAGTTAAGGGATGGATTTTTGCTGTGGTGGGATAAACGGCGACGCTGGACCAATGAGCCATTTAGACCGTTAGAAGCGCCAAAGGGTCGATATAGATTCTCCTCATTAAATGGCATAGTTAAGGTTGAGAACTTTTTGTCAGTAATCGATGGTGTCGATCTACAGCATTTTGTTTATCCCTATTTTGCTCCTAGCCCTGAGTTGAATGAGGAATCTGCAAGGTTAGGTCTTTGGATGATCGGGCGAGCACTGCCCGCTCTGAGCTGGGAAGAGGTCAGGATTTTAGATGTCATAAGAGGCGTTAATTTTGCCGTTGATAAAAATCCGCTTCTAGGAAACGAAGAGTCCATTTTTGAAAAAAAATATGCTCAGATTTTACAATTGCACGATGAGTTGCGCAAAGAATACTAGTAAAATTGGAAAGTTTTATGGCTGTATCTGATCCAAATGAGGTTTTTACTCCGCGTGCGCGCGATATAAATCAAAGAACATATGTTGAACGACCTGCTTTGGAAAGTCGTTTAAAAGATGCTTTGGGTGGCCAAAAATATATAATAATTCATGGAGAGAGTGGCAATGGTAAAACGTGGCTTTATAAGAAAGTCTTTAAGCAACTTCGTGTTCCATTTGAAGTAATAAATCTCGGGAATGCTAGCTCTGCTGGCTCGATAGAAGCTCTATTTGAAAACAAGCTTGGTGAAATAGGTCATCAAACTGCATTGTCTAAAAAAACAGAACTAGAGGGCGGGGCGCGTCCGATGGGGATCGGCGCGTCAATAAAGCAAACTATTGAATATAAAAGTTGGAATCCAAGCGCGTTTGTTAGGCTTGTACATGAAATGTCAATTGCTTCTGGCGGGAGGCGAGGAGTTTTAGTCCTCGATAATTTCGAACAGGTTGTCGATAATGAAAAAATCGTCAAAGATATTGCCGGTTTGATAATTTCTGCGGATGAAGAGGCTGTAGCGAACTATAATATAAAAGTTCTAATAGTGGGGACGCCAAATAATATAAGGCACATGATATCCAAAGTCAGTAATGCATATACAATATCAAATAGACTTGTCGAAATACCAGAAGTTGCTCGGATGGAAGTTGGAGAAGCTTACTCTGTTATGAGTCAAGGTTTTGAAAAATATCTAAAATACACATTTTCTTTAGATAAAATGGAACTTTACAGGGATATATGCTGGAAATCTGATAGAATAGCTCAGGAAGTGCAGGAGTTGTGCCTTAAAATATCTCTGGGTGCGAGTAGAAACAGAGGTATAATAAATAAGGATATAGTTTCCGAGGCAGAAAAAGATTGGGCACAGGATTCGTTGTCGCATGATTTAGGCACTATCGAGCTTTTGATGAATTCTAGAGATACAAAAGTGGGAAGAAAAAATCAGGTCCTGTACTGTTTAGGGCAATATCAAAAAGAAGATTTTAAATACATCGATGTTGAAAAAACGGTCAGGGATAAATTTAAAGTCGCTGAAAACATTAATCTTAATATTCCGCAGATCCTTGCCAGTTTTATGAATGCTGAGAATCCTCTTTTGAGGCGCCTTCCTACTGGCGAAGGATACAGATTTGTTTCGCCAAAACTAAGAATGATTTTGAGAACGAGATTTAGAATTGATGATGAAGGCAAAGTGATCAAATTATTTTGATTTAACGGCGTGTCCCATGCTTCACTCCGCCGCCACACTCTCCAGCCCCAGCAACGGCGCGAGATAATGCCCCGTAAATGACCGCGGCTCCTTTGCGACCTTTTCCGGCGTGCCTTCCGCGACCACTTCGCCGCCTTTGACGCCGCCTTCTGGTCCCATGTCGATGATCCAGTCGGCGGTCTTGATGACGTCCAGATTATGTTCGATCACGACGACGCTGTTGCCCTGGTCGACCAGCGCGTGGAGGACTTCGAGCAGTTTGCGGACATCTTCGAAATGCAGGCCGGTGGTGGGTTCGTCGAGGATGTAGAGGGTCTGGCCGGTGGCTCTGCGGGCGAGTTCCTTGGCGAGTTTGACGCGCTGGGCTTCGCCGCCTGACAGGGTCGTGGCCTGCTGGCCGACCTTGACATAGCCCAGGCCCACTTCGGCGAGCATGGCCATCTTGTCGCGGATGGGCGGGACGGCCTTGAAGAATTCGACCGCATCCTCGACCGTCATGTCCAGCACGTCGGCGATCGAGTGGCCCTTGAACTTCACCTCCAGCGTTTCGCGATTGTAGCGCGCGCCGTGGCACACGTCGCAGGTGACATAGACGTCGGGGAGGAAGTGCATCTCGATCTTGATCAGGCCGTCGCCGGTGCAGGCTTCGCAGCGGCCGCCCTTGACGTTGAAGCTGAAGCGGCCGGGCTTGTAGCCGCGCGCCTGGCTTTCGGGCAGGCCCGCGAACCAGTCCCGAATGTTGGTGAAGGCGCCGGTATAGGTGGCCGGGTTGGAGCGGGGGGTGCGGCCGATGGGCGACTGGTCGATGTCGATCACCTTGTCGCAATGTTCCAGGCCCGTCACCTTGTCATGCGCGCCGGCCAGGATGCGCGCGCCATTGAGGGCGCGGGCGCTGGCGGCGTAGAGCGTGTCGATGGTGAAGCTGGACTTGCCAGAGCCGGAGACGCCGGTGATGCAGGTGAAGGTGCCGAGCGGGATGCTGGCCGTGACGCCGGTGAGGTTGTTGGCGCGGGCGTTGTGGACGGTGATCTTCTTGCCATTGCCCTTGCGGCGCTTGGCCGGCACGTCGATGCGGCGAGTGCCATTGAGATAATCGGCGGTGAGGCTGTTTTTGGCTTTCAGGATTTCAGGCAGCGTGCCTTGGGCCACGATCTGCCCGCCATGGATGCCCGCGCCCGGCCCCATATCGACAATATAGTCGGCGTGGCGGATCGCATCCTCGTCATGCTCGACGACGATGACGCTGTTGCCGAGGTCGCGGAGGCGCTTCAGCGTCACGAGCAGCCGGTCATTGTCGCGCTGGTGCAGGCCGATCGAGGGCTCGTCGAGGACGTAGAGGACGCCGGACAGGCCGCTGCCGATCTGCGACGCGAGGCGAATGCGCTGGGATTCGCCGCCCGACAGGGTGCCTGACGTGCGGTCGAGGTTGAGATAATCGAGGCCGACATTGTTGAGGAAGCCCAGGCGCTCGACAATTTCCTTGAGGATGGCCTTGGCGATCTGGTTCTGCTGGTCGTTGAGTTTCTCCGGCATCGCGGTGAAGAAATTGAGCGCGTCCACGACCGAGCGGCGGGTGGAGAGCGAGATGTCCTCGCCCGCGATCTTGACTGCGAGCGCTTCGGGTTTCAGGCGCGCGCCGTGGCAGGTTTCGCAGGGCTGGGCGCGCTGATATTTGGAGAGTTCCTCGCGCATCCAGGCGGATTCGGTCTGGAGCAGGCGGCGGTTGAGGTTACCGATGACGCCCTCAAACGCTTTCTTCACCTCATAGCTTTTGCGGCCGTCCATGAATTTGAGCGTCACCGGCTCGCCGCCGGTGCCGTGGAGGATGATGAGCTTCACCTCGCCAGGCAGGTCGGCCCAGGGCGTGTCAAGGCTGAACCCGAATTCCCTGGCGAGGGAGCCGAGGACTTGCATATAATAAGGCGAGGGCGGGTTGGATTTGGCCCAGGGGACGACCGCGCCCTTCTTGAGGGACAGGGCTTCGTTGGGGACGACGAGTTCGGGGTCGAACTCCTGCCGTTCGCCCAGGCCATCGCAGGCGGGGCAGGCGCCCATCGGCGCGTTGAAGGAGAAGAGGCGCGGCTCGATCTCCGCAATGGTGAAGCCGCTGACGGGGCAGGCGAATTTTTCGCTGAACACGATGCGGTTTGCCGGGATGCCGGACCCCTTCATCTTCTTGTCGGCTGCGGGGGCTTCATCCTCGCGGCCCGGTACGACGCCATCGGCCAGATCGACAAACGCCAGCCCGTCCGCGAGTTTCAGCGCCTGCTCGAAACTGTCGGCGAGGCGTGTACCCATGTCGGGTTCCACGGCCAGGCGGTCGACCACGACTTCGATGTCATGCTTATATTTCTTGTCGAGTGCGGGGGCGTCCTCGATCAGCATCATCTCGCCGTCGATGCGCACGCGGGTGTAGCCCGCCTTCTGCCATTCGGCCAGTTCCTTGCGATACTCGCCCTTGCGCCCGCGCACGACGGGGGCGAGGAGGTAGAAGCGGGTGCCTTGTGGCAGGAGCATCACGCGATCGACCATCTGGCTGACGGTCTGGGCGCTGATCGGCAGGCCGGTCACGGGGCTGTAGGGGATGCCGACGCGCGCCCACAGGAGCCGCATATAATCGTAGATTTCGGTGACGGTCGCGACGGTGGAGCGCGGGTTTTTCGACGTCGTTTTCTGCTCGATACTGATCGCGGGGCTCAAGCCCTCGATATGTTCGACATCGGGCTTCTGCATCATCTCCAGAAACTGGCGCGCATAGGCGGAGAGCGATTCCACATAGCGCCGTTGTCCTTCGGCATAGATGGTGTCGAAGGCGAGCGAGCTTTTGCCCGATCCCGACAGGCCGGTGATGACGATCAGGCTGTCGCGCGGCAGATCGACATCGACGCCCTTGAGATTATGCTCGCGCGCGCCGCGCACGGAAATATGGGTCAGACTCATGGGGCGTGTTGTTCCAGATTTGTTCTGTTCGGGCAAGACCATCTGCCGGTCGTCCCGACAGATGGGGCGAGCGCATGGATTTGAGAAGGGAAAATCCGCACGGTGGAGCGGAAAGAGGTTTGTCCTGCACCAAAGACATGAGCGCGCCGTCATATGTTATGTCGGATTTTCTTGGCTATGACGTAGCGTTATCGACCCAAGTCGAGGGTGCGCTGGCTTTCGCTGGATGGCCGTCGCCAGGGGCATGATGTCGTTGGTGGACGCGGGTTGACGGTTTGTCGTCGAGGGATGCTGCCGGGCGTGTTGCGGGGGCGGGTTGTCGAACGGCGGGTTCGCGGGGCCGTGTTGGAGCTATGATGGGCGTCATGCAGGATACGGTTACGCGAATGTCGCACCGTCTTTCCCGCAACAGTTCATCCTGATCCCGGTGCCCGACAGCATCCTGGATACGCCCCCGGCCATCCCTTGCGCCGGGGGCGTTTTACAAAGCCAATCGACAATTAGCCCATGTGGGCCTGCAAAGCGCGATTTTCTGCGCTCCGGTGCTCACCTACTTTGAGTAGGCTGCGCTCCGGTGCTCCAAAATCACACTTTTCGCCTCCACCTGAACTAACTGTCGATCGGCTCTGGCTTGCTTTCCGCTCCGAGCGGACCTTCCCCAAATATAATAGTTGTGAGCATGGGCTTTCCGTTACGGCACATGTCGTTTGGCGGGGCGTTGATGTCGTTCGTCGCGCTGTTTGTCTGTGCCGCGTGGCGCTTTGTCGACGGGAGTGTCGTTGGCCGATGCGGAGTGCTGCCGGTCGAACCGGGCGGGCGCGCTGACCGCCATGCGCCTAAACAGGGTTGGCGAACGGGAGACGGCGCTGCCCCCAAAGACCTAAAGGCCCGCCCCGTTCGCACCCGGACCGCCGCCAGCCCCTAACAGGCAGCGGCCGGGCCACAGCAGATTTGAGGAGATAGCCCGATGTTCCGTTCCACCCTTTTCGCCGCGCTGGGTTCGCTTGCGCTGATCGCCACCGCCGGTTCGGCTTCCGCCGGAGAATTTGTTTCCAATGGCCGCACGAGCGAAGTGCGCCATGGCGACCTCAACCTGTCCAAGGCGGCGGACCAGCGGCAACTGCGCCAGCGCATCGCCCGCGCCGCCAGCAAGGTGTGCAAGTCGGACGACCGCTTCACCGCGCAGGCGTGCAAGGCCATGGCGATCGCGCAGGTCGAAGCGCCGATCAGTACCGCCATTGCCCGCGCCGAAACCAGCGAACGCTATGCCGATGCAGGCGCGAAGGGCGTGCAGAACTGATTGCAGAATTACCCGCCCAGACGTGAAGAAGCCCGGTGAATGCCGGGCTTTTTTGCGTGGGGCTTGCGCCATGGCCCCTCCGTCAGCGCTTCGCACTGCCACCTTCCCAAAGACAAGCTTGGGGAGGATTTTTTAGCGTCCGGTCATGGCTCTGGCGTTGGCGAGGAAGGTGCGGCCTATGCGGATTTCATTGCCGTCGGTGAGGGCGGCGAACCAGACGCCGCTGCCGTCGTGACGCAGGCGGGCGATATGGTCGCGGCGGACGATGTGAGAGCGGTGGAGGCGGACGAATTGCTGCGGGTCGAGCCGCTCCTCCAGGCTACTGATCGTCTGGTGCAGCAAATAGCTGTGGCTGCCGACATGGAGGCGCATATAGTCGCGCTCCGCCTCTATCCGGTCGATCTGGTCGGTGGCGATGCGGATCAGTTCGGAGCGATGGGGAACCCAGAATTCCTCGGCCCAGTCGGGTTGCGGCTCGGCAGGGGCGGGGGTGCCTTCGGGCGCGCGGTTGCGCAGCGCTGCCTCGACCCGGTCGATCGCGCGGGTCAGGCGATCATGCGCGACCGGCTTGAGCATATAGTCGATAGCGGCAAGGTCGAAGGCTTCGACGGCGAAACCCTCGAACGCGGTGACGAAGATGACCGCCGGGCGGATGCCCATGCGGCCGACCGCGCGGGCGACGCCGATACCGTCGAGCAGGGGCATGGCGATGTCGAGCATGACAAGATCGGGCTTCAGCCCCTCGATCAGGCGCAGCGCGGCTTCGCCATCAGTGGCGGTCCCGACGAGGGCAATGCGCGGTTCGCGCGCACACAGCATCTGGAGCCGCTCGACCGCGAGCGGCTCATCGTCAACGATCATGGTGCGGATGGACATGGGCGTCAGCAACCCCGGCGGATGATGGGCAGAGTGAGAAGGACAGAAAAGCCCTTCTCCTCTCGCGGACCATAAACGATCTGGCCCTGATCGCCAAAGCGCGCCGTCAGCCGATCCCGCACATTGGCGAGGCCAATGCCGCTGCCGCTGTCCGACAGGCTGGGCGGGTTGTCGCCATCGTCGGTAACGGCGATGTGCATCAAGCCGCCATCTTCCCGCGCTGTGATGCGGATCTCGACCGGGCTGGAGGTGCGCGAAACGCCATATTTGATCGCGTTTTCGACGAGCGGCTGGAGGATGAGGCCGGGGACGCAGGCGCTCATCAGGGCGGGGGGGATGTCGATCACCGTATTGAGCCGGTCAGGGAAGCGGACCCCTTCAATATCGAGATAGAGTTTCTGGAGATGGACTTCCTCCTCCAGCGGCACGTCGTCCAGCGGATCGCCGGTCAGGCTGGTGCGGTAGAAGTTGGAGAGCGACATGATCATCTGCTCCGCCTCGTCCCGCCGGTCCTTCATGATCAGGGAGGAGAGGGAGTTGAGCGTGTTGAACAGGAAATGCGGGTTCACCTGATAGCGCAACGAGCGCAGTTCGGCCTGCTGGGCGGCGCGCTCCAGCCGGGCGGCGCGGCGCTCGGTGCGGTGCGCTTCGCTTGCATAGGAGAGGGCGAGATAGAGGCCGGCCCAGGCGGCGAGGAAAAAATAGCGGCTGATCGCATCTTCCACGATCTGGACGAAGGCATAGGCTTCTTCGCTGCCATATTTGCTGTGGTCGGCATCGGCAAAGATGTTCACTGGGTCATAGACGTTGAACATGTAGAAATTGGCCGACGCCATGGCGAGCGCGAAGGGCGCGGCGAGCGAGAAGGCGGCGACGATGCGGACGCTCAAGGGCTTGGCGTCGAACCGGCGCAGCACCAGATAGAGAATCCAGGTGACGACGATGCCGATCACGGTGACGACGGCGCGACGAACGCCCAGTTCGCCCTGCGATTCAAAGCCCATCACGGCGGCGCGCAGGGTCACGAGTATGGCGTAGAAGAGCCAGAAACCCAGGATGGAATAAAGCGCGATCGCAGGCGATACGCCGCGTTCGCCGTCGTCGGGAAGGCTTGTCATCCTGTCCTTTTACGCGCTGCGTGGGGAAATGTCGCCCCAGCCGCGCGTAGCTGGTCGAACTGGCCCGACAGTTGGTCGAACGAGGCCGGGGAACCGCTGCCCGCCGCTGCCCGTTGATCAGGGAAATGAGGAGAGAGCGATGAACGAGCAAGATGGCGTGCGCCCCAACAGCCGCGAGGAAGCGGGCGACGACCGCGAATCCGATGCGCAGGACCATGTGTTGAGCGAGGAAGAGAAGCTGGACGAAGGGTTAAAGGATTCGATGGATGCGTCCGATCCGCCCGCCAACAGCCACCCTGATGATAAGGGCGATCCGGTGCCGTCATCGGGCTATAAGGGCGATCAGGATTGATGGTTATTTGCCGGGAATCATGCTAGTTTTGCGTAGCGGGAGAGCGAATACGCACCTGCGCTTTTGAGAGGAGCGACCAATCCATGCCGACATCTGCCACCCCCGCGATCGAACGCATTGCCCGCGTCCTGGCCGGCCGTCAGCTGAGCCATAATGGCGGCGGCAGCGATCCCCACGCGGCCGGCGCAGTGGATGCGGCGTGGCCCAATCATGTCGATGACGCCTATGCCATATTACACACGCTGCGTGAGCCGGATGCGCAGATGGCGCAGGCCGGCGACGTGGCGGTGTGGCGCAGCATGATAGGGGCAGTGCTGGAGCGGCGACCGGGCGCGTGACTCGGTTCGGCGCGGCTCCGATATTTTCATGTTGCGCCGCACAAAAAAATCTGGTCCCTTGTGAATGGCCGTGGAACAGGTGCTTAAGCCTATAGTAACCATAACAGGCGCATGTTCTGACGATCGACTTCAAGTCGGAGGGCATGACAATGGGTACGAGTGCAAGACCTGCGGACGGGGCCGTTACCCTGGCGGAGTTGCGTGAATTCGCCAGTTTCCCGTCTGCCACGCAACGCTATATTCGCCGGTCGCTCGACATCGGCCTGCATCGCCGCGATGCGATGAAGCTATGGTCGCGCGATCTGGTGGAGGAAGCCTCCATCCGGGCGCAGGCGCGGATTTATGGCCGGATCGAGGAAATCAAGGCGCGCGTCCCCGATGACAGCGGCCTGGACCAGGTGGAGCCGTTCATGGCCCCGCTGGTGACCATCTCCGCTTTCGACCTGGGGCAGGACCGGCTGGCGAGTTTTTCGTCCTATCGTTTTCTCTATGAGCGGTTGCTGGGTGCTGGCGCGCGGCCATGGTTGCCGGGCGCATTCTGCGCGGCGGCGAGCCTGCCGCATCTGCATCCCGAAAAACGCCGCGTGCTGCTCCAGTCGATCAGCGAAGCGGCGGCGACGGCAGTGGGCTGGTCCAACCGCGAGCCGACCTTCTACCCTGAATGGGTAGAGAAGGTGGATTTGAGCAAGGCCAACTAAGGCCGGGCAGGGCGCCGCTTCCGGGGGGAGGCGGCGCTTTTGTGGTTTATTTTCGGAACACAAAACCGTTCGGGCTGAGCTTGTCGAAGCCTTGTATTTTTCTTCAAGAAGGACGGCCCCCTTCGACTGCCTGCGAAGGCAGGCGCTCGGGACAGGGTTCGACAGGCTCAGGGCGAACGGTTTTAGAGATCGTTAGGCGCCGATCCACACCTCGACTGGGGTTTCGTTCTGAAGCAGAGCCAGGCGGATGGGCAGCTGTTCTACTGGGCCGTCGGCCAGCGCTTGCACATAGACCGCCTTTTTGGCGTTTCCGCTGATTTGCAGAAACACATGGCGCGCGGCCAAAATCGCGCTGGCGGTCAGTGACATACGCTGGTGTGGCGCGGCGGGGGGCGTGACGGCGATGGTGCGGGCGGTGCTGATGAGGCCATCGGCCAGTTCCGCGGCGGCCGGGAAGAGCGAGGCGGTGTGGCCGTCCTCTCCCATGCCGAGCAGCACGATATCGAGCGGCCAGGGGATAGCGGCGAAGGCGGCTTCGACGGCTGGCTGACCTGTATAAGCGTCGGGCGCGTCATTCTTCATCGGCACGAATTGCGCGTCGGCGGCGGGACCGGTCAGCAGGGTTCCGCGCAGCAAGCGTTCATTGCTGTCTGGCGCGTCCGGGGCGACCCAGCGTTCATCGACCAGAGTGACGACGACCCTGCTCCAGTCGAGCGGTGCGCGGGCGAGCGCCTCCAGCACGGGCTTGGGCGAACGACCGCCGGACAAGGCCAGGCTGGCAGTGCCGCGCGCGGCGATGGCTTCGCCCAGCAACGTGGTGATGCGGGCGGCGAGATGGGCGGCGGCCTCGCCGCCGTCAGTGAAATGATGTTCGGTAGGCATGAGATTATTCCACAGATTCGGGCAGGGTGCAGATGTCAATCCATGTGGCATCAGTCAGCTGCGCGAGGCGCGCAGGGCTGAGTTCGACCGAACTGGTGCGTGACCCGGCGGCGGGAAAGACGGTGGCGAAGGCTTGCAGCGACACGTCGCAATAGACGGGCAGTGGGCTGGCGAGGCCGAAGGGGCAGACGCCGCCGACCGGGTGGCCGGTAATCGCCTCGACCTCGTCCGCGCTGAGCATCCGCGGCTTGGCGCCCAGCGCCGCCTTCGCCTTGGCATTGTGCAGGCGCGCGTCGCCGCGGGTGCAGACCAAGGCGACACTATCGCCGACGCGCAGCGAGAGCGTCTTGGCGATGCGGGCGGGTTCGACGCCCAGCGCTTGCGCGGCCTCGATCACGGTCGCGGTGCTGACGCCCTGGTCGATGATGGCAATGTCAGGCGCGTTTGCGGCAAACCAGGCGCGGACCGAGGCTTCGCTCATTTCAGTTTCCTCAGGCGCGCTCGCTCAGGCTCCGCTCCCAGGCGAGGGCGTGGCGGACGATGAGGTCGAGATCGGCGTAGCGTGGTTCCCAGGGGAAAGTGGCGAGGATGGCGCGATTGTCGGAGATCAGCGCGTCCGGGTCGCCCGCGCGGCGCGGTCCCATGGTCCGGTCGATCGTCATGTTGGTGACGCGATCGACTGCATCCAGCACTTCAAGGACCGAAAAGCCCTTGCCATAGCCGCAGTTAAGCAGATGGCTGCGCGCCGGATCGGCGATCAGGGCTTCGAGGGCGAGGACATGGGCGGCGGCAAGGTCGGTCACATGGATATAGTCGCGCACGCCGGTGCCGTCGGGGGTGGCGAAGTCGGTGCCGAATACGGAGACGCCCGCGCGCTTGCCCAGCGCCGCTTCGACCGCGACCTTGATCAGGTGGGTGGCGCCAGCGGTCGACTGGCCGCTACGGCCCTGCGGGTCGGCACCTGCGACGTTGAAATAGCGCAGTGCGCAGAAGTTCATCGGGTGCGCCGCTGCGACGTCACGCAGCATATATTCGGTCATCAGCTTCGACATGCCGTAGGGATTGATCGGCCGCTGCGGCGTTGTTTCCTTGACCGGGCTTTCTTCGGGGATTCCGTAAGTGGCGGCAGTCGATGAGAAGATGAAATGTTTGACGCCGACGCGGACCGCGCTTTCGATCAGGTCGCGGGTCTTGGCGCTGTTATTGTGATAATATTTGAGCGGGTTTTCGACCGATTCCGGCACCACGACCGAGCCTGCAAAGTGCATGATCGCGGTGATGTTGTGATCGCGCAGGGTAGCTTCGACCAGCGGCTGATCGGCAATGTCGCCTCGCACCAGCGGCACGCCTTCGGGCACGGCCCAGTCGAAGCCGGTGACGAGATTGTCGATGACGACAACGCCATAGCCAGCATCCTTGAGCGCCAATACCGCGTGGCTGCCGATATAGCCTGCGCCGCCTGTGACCAATATCGTCGGTTTGTCGCTCATATGCTCACCTCATAAACTGTCGTGTTCCCGCCTGCGCGGGAACACGATGTATGGGAGGGAGACCTAAACGAGGGACGCTAGGATTTACAGTCTTTTCATGCTGCGGCGCGGGAGGGGGCGGGGCGGTAGAAGGTGCCGCCGCTCGCCGCCATTTCGCGCAGTTGCGCGGTGGGGGCGAAGCGCTCGCCATGAGCGGCAGCCAGCCGGTCCAGCACGGACACGACATGGGCGATGCCTACCGTGTCCATATGGGCAAACGGCCCGCCGGTATAGGGCGCAAAGCCCCAGCCGAAGATCGCGCCAATGTCACCATCTTCGGGTGTTTCCAGCACGCCTTCTTCATAGCAGCGCGCGCATTCGACCAGCTGGCGATAGAGGAGGCGTTCCTTGACCGTCTCGACATCGGGCTGGTCGTCAGCAGGGGGGAAGAGGTCGGCGATGCCGGGCCAGAGCGCCTTTTTCCCGTTTTCAGGATAGTCGTACCAGCCCTTGGCATTTTTACGGCCCAGGCGGTCGAGGTCGACCATCTGTGTCATGACCTCGTCGGAGCGCTGCGCGACATAGGCGTCGCCGAGTTCCTTCTTGGCCGCCGTCATGACCTTATAACCCAGTTCGATCGACACTTCGTCGCTGACCGCCAGCGGACCGACCGGCATCCCCAGCTGCTTGCCGGCATTTTCGATGAGGGCGGGGTTGATCCCTTCGGCGACCAGTTCCGCGCCCTCCTGCACATAGGTGCCGAAACAGCGCGAGGTGTAGAAGCCGCGCGAGTCATTGACGACGATCGGCGTTTTCTTGATCTGCGCGACGAAGTCGAGCGCTTTGGCAATGGCGGCAGGGCCGGTCTGTTTGCCAAGGATGATTTCGACCAGCGGCATTTTTTCGACCGGTGAGAAGAAATGGACGCCGATGAAATTTTCAGGTTTGGACCATGCGCCTGCCAGCTTGGTGATGGGCAGGGTGGAGGTGTTGGAGCCGAAGATGACGTCCGGGCCAAGCACGGCCTCGACTTGTTTCGTGACTTCGGCCTTGATCGCGACATCCTCGAACACAGCTTCGATCACGAAGTCCGCGCCTGCAAGGTCGGCATAGCTGGCGGTGGGGGTGACGCGGGCCAGCGTTGCGGCGAGCTTTTCGGGCGTCATGCCCTTGCCCAGACGCTTGGACAGGACGGATTCAACATGCGCCTTGCCCTTTTCCGCATAGGCAATGTCGCGGTCGAACAGGATGACGTCCATCCCCGCCTGCGCGGCGACGGTGGCGATGCCTGCGCCCATCATGCCCGCGCCGAGCATGGCGAGCTTCATCGTGGGCGCTTTGGGCTGATCCTTGGGACGGCGCGCGCCGCGTTCGGCGGCCTGTTTGTTGACGAACAGGCTGCGGATCATGTTGGCGGCCTGCGGATCGGCCGCGACCTTGGCGAAATATTTGCTTTCGATGCGGATCGCCCGATCGAAGGGGAGTTGCGCGCCTTCATAGACGGCGGACAGGAGCGCGACGGGGGCGTTCATGTTGCGCTGGGTCTGTTTGAGCGTCATCGGCAGCGCACCGACCATGGTTTGCACGAAAGCGGGATTGAACTGTCCGACGCCGCCGGGGAATTTGAAGCCCTTGACGTCCCAGGGCTGGGTGGCGGTGGTGGGATTGGCCTTGACCCATTCGCGGGCTGCCTCGACCGCAGTACCCTGCGGCACGACCTGATCGACGGCCTTGAGCATCGCTGCTTCGGCGGGGCGGAACAGCTTGCCCTGGAGCATATACATGAGCGCGGCCTGCACGCCAATGAGGCGCGGGAGGCGCTGCGACCCGCCGCCGCCAGGGAAGAGGCCGATGAGGATTTCGGGCAGGCCAAGCTGTGTCTTGGGGCTGTCGCCGACGATCCGGCGGTGGCAGGCGAGGGCGAGTTCGAAACCGCCACCGACGCAGGTGCCTTCGATCGCGCAGGCGACGGGCTTGCCGCAGGTTTCGAGGCGGCGGAACAGCTGGTTTAGGACGAATAGTTGATCGAAGATCGCAGCGGGTTGCGGGCGGCTGCCGTCCGCGGTGGCGAGCATCGAGCCGAAATATTTAAGGTCCATGCCGGCCATGAAGCCGCTATCCTTGCCCGACGCGATGACCGCGCCCTTGATAGCTTCGTCCGAGGCGATGCGGGTGATGGCGGCGTCGAGATCGGCCAGGAAGTCCGGTCCGATGACGTTCATCGACTGGTCGGGGACGTCGATCGTCAGGGTGGCGATGCCGTCGGCGTCGGTGGTGATTTTGATGGTCTGCATGATGCTCTCTCCGATCCTCAAGGAGGGATGTCCGCGCTTTCTTTGCGTCCAGACTGGCCCACCCCCTGACCCCCTCCCGCCTGCGGGAGGGGGAATGATTCCGTCAAATACGTTCGATGATAATCCCGGTGCCCATACCAGCGCCCACGCACAGGTTGATGAGGGCGGTGCCCTTGCCGGATCGTTCCAGTTCGTCGAGCGCGGTGCCCAGCACCATCGCGCCAGTCGCGCCCAGGGGATGGCCCATTGCGATCGCGCCGCCATTGACGTTGATCTGGTCGTGGCTGAGGTTCATCGCCTGCATGTAGCGCAGCACGACGCTGGCAAAGGCTTCGTTGAGTTCCCACAGGTCGATGTCGGCGGTGGTCATGCCAGCGCGCTTGAGCAGCTTGCCCGCGACAAATTCCGGGCCGGTCAGCATGATCAGCGGTTCAGAGCCGATCGAGGCCATGGCGCGAATGCGGGCGCGGGGTTTGAGGCCATATTTGTCGCCAATATCCTTACCACCCACAAGCACGGCGGCGGCCCCATCAACGATGCCGCTGCTATTGCCGGCATGATGGATATGGTTGACCCGTTCGAGTTCGGGATAGCGCAGCAGGGCGACGGTGTCGAAGCCGGGCATCTCCTCACCCAAGGCGGTGAAGCTGGGCTTCAATGCGCCCAAGGACTGCATCGTGGCTTCGGGGCGCATATGTTCGTCATGGTCGAGGACGACCTGGCCGATCACGTCGCGAACCGGGACGATCGATTTGGCAAAACGGCCTTCGTCCCACGCCATCTTGGCGCGCTTCTGGCTTTCGACGGCATAGGCATCCGCATCGTCGCGGCTGATGCCGAATTTGGTAGCGATGACGTCTGCGCCGATGCCTTGGGGGGCGAAATAGGTTTTGTAGGCGACCGCCGGGTCCATCGCAATCGCGCCGCCGTCCGACGCCATCGGCACGCGGCTCATCGATTCGACGCCGCCGCCGATGGCGAAGAGCGCTTCGCCCGACATGACCTTGGCTGCCGCGATGTTCACGGCTTCTAGGCCGGAAGCGCAGAAACGGTTGACCTGCACACCCGGCGTGGTCTGCGCATAGTCGGCGTTGAGGACGGCGGTGCGCGCAATGTCCGCGCCCTGTTCGCCGACCGGGGTGACACAGCCAAGGATCACGTCATCGACATCGGCGGTGTCGATGGCGGTGCGATTGCGGATCGCCTCCAGCACCTGCGTTGCCAACTGGACCGGGGTGATTTCGTGCAGCGACCCGTCGGCCTTGCCCCGGCCACGGGGCGTCCTGACGGCGTCGTAAATATAGGCTTCCATAAGATTTTCCCTCTCCGTGGGTCACCCTTGCCGGGGGCATCGGATACGGACGTGAATGTATTTACGTTTACGTAAAGTGCAAGCGGGAAATGTGGTTTTTACATGGTGTGGCCCTGACGTAAGGGCAGGGGCCGCCGAGTCGCGGGTTTGACGCTTGGGCGATATTCCGCTTCATGGGGAGCGTGTCCGATGTCGATTCCCCCAAAGCCCCGTCGCCGCTTTCCATACCTATCTTTCGCGCGATCTGGACGGCCAGTCTGGCATCCAATTTCGGCGGGCTGATCCAGTCGGTCGGCGCGGCGTGGATGATGACGTCGCTGTCGGCTTCTCCGCTGCTGATCGCGCTGGTGCCGGCGGCAACGACGCTGCCGATCATGCTGCTGTCCCTGTGGGCGGGTGCCGTCGCCGACAATCTGGACCGGCGCAAGGTCATGATTGGTTGCCAATTGGCGATGCTGGTCGTGTCGGCAGCGTTGGCTGTCACGGCCTGGGCGGGGCTGATCACGCCCTGGTTGCTGCTGGCATTCACATTTGCCCTGGGCTGCGCCACCGCGATCAACGGCCCGGCCTGGCAGGCGTCGGTGGGCGACATGGTGCCGCGCGCGATATTGCCGAGCGCGGTCGCCATGAATTCGATGGGGTTCAACCTGGCGCGCAGCGTCGGCCCGGCGCTCGGTGGCGTCATCGTCGCGACGGCAGGCGCGGCGGCGGCATTTCTGACCAATGCGATCAGCTATATCGCGCTGCTGACGGTATTGTCGCGCTGGCGGCCCGATTTGCCGCCCAAGCTGTTGCCGCGCGAACGACTGGGCGTCGCGATGCGGGCGGGGGTACGCTACGTGGCGATGTCGCCCAAGATTCAGCTGGTGCTGCTCCGCGCGAGCGTGTTCGGCATCGGGGCCAGCGCCGTATCTGCGCTGATGCCGCTGGTGGCTCGCGACATATTGGGTGGCGGGGCGCTGACATTCGGCGTGACCAGCGGCGCATTCGGCGCAGGCGCGGTGATCGGGGCGCTGTCCACCCGCTACCTGCGGGCGCGCTTTTCGATCGAGACGATCGTGCGCAACGCGGCGCTGATACTGGCGCTGGGGACGGCGATCACTGGGGCGAGCGGCTGGCTGGCGCTGGCGTTACCGGGATATTTGCTGGCGGGGTTCGGCTGGGTCACGGCGCTGGCGACCTTCAACGTATCGGTGCAGATGTCCGCGCCGCGCTGGGTCGTGGCGCGGGCGGTGTCGCTCTATCAGATGACCGCCTTTGGTGGCATGGCCATCGGGGCCTGGCTGTTTGGCTGGCTGGCCGAGCGTCATGGCGTGGTCGAGGCGCTCTATGCCTCGGCAGCCGCGCAGTTTGTCGCGGCGATGATCGGCCTAATTCGTCCATTGCCGCAGATTGGCGATGATAATCTGGACCTGCAAAATAGCTGGCGTGAACCGGACACGGCGGTGACGGTCGAGCCGCGCAGCGGACCGGTGGTGGTGACCATCGAATATCGTATTCCAGCCGGGTCGATCGTGCCGTTTCTCGCTGCGATGAGTGAACGGCGACGGATCAGGCGGCGTGACGGCGCGCATGGCTGGTCGTTGATGCGCGATCTGGGCGATCCTGAACTATGGCTGGAGCGCTATCATGTATCGACCTGGCTGGATTATGTGCGCCACAACCAGCGGCGAACGGTGGCCGATATTGCCAATAGTAAGTCGATCTGGGTGCTGCATACCGGGCCAGTCCCGCCGGTGGTCCACCGGATGCTGGAACGGCAGACCGGATCGCTGCCGATCAGCCGCGCACCCGATCCACGCGAGATGGGCGATGCGATGACGGACCCGACCCGGTCGAGCTGATCATTCGGACGTGGTTGGTCGCCAGCCGGGCAGATCCTCCGGCGTGTCGATGTCATGCAGGACATTGCAGGTGGTTTCGATCTGAAGCCCGTGGCTGAGCAGGGCGCGCGCACCCTGATCGCCCTTCAGGGCCAGCAGTTCGGGGAAATGCTTGCGGCCGATGAAGGCGGGGGGTGAGGAGGAGAAGCCGTCGGTGCTGGCGACGACCGAGCGTATATCTTCGGCGGCCAGGCAGATGCGGTTATAATGGGTCTGCGGCACGTCAGGCATGTCAGCCAGGCAGATGAGGATGCCGCGGATGCGGTTCACAGGCATGACATGTTCGACCGCGCGCACGATGCTGCCCGAAATCCCGTCTTCGGGGCGGTCGTTGACGATGATGGTGTAGCCCCGCCGGTCGAGCTTGCGATGAAGAACGGGGGCAACCTCGATCGGGCGGACGACGGCGATCAGTTCGGCAAAGGCCATCGACGCTATGGTTTCGAGCGTATGGGCAGCCAGCGGCTTGCCGCGCAGTTCCGCCATCAGCTTATCCCCCTCGCCAAAGCGCGACGAGGTGCCAGCCGCCAGCAGGACGGCAGCGATCCGTTCAGTACGCATGCGGCAAGACGATGAAGGACATATTATGCATTGGCGACCCTGATTTTTGTCCGATTTGCCACCAGTGCGATCTTGTGTCCACAGCCGTGAAAGGGTCTGGTCATCGGCGGGGCTAATTGCCATATGCGGGGCCGATACGATAAGGAGTAGCCCTGTTCATGGCATATGACCCCGATGCGGAGATGGTTGGCGAAGGTAAGGAGCCGGTTCCGGCGGATGTCGCGGAAGCGATCCGCACGCTGATCCGCTGGTCGGGCGATGCGCCCGAACGCGAAGGGCTGGTCGAGACGCCCGAACGGGTGGCGCGGGCCTGGCGCGAATATTGCCGGGGCTATGGCGACGATCCGGCCTATCATCTCTCCCGCATCTTCCATGAAGTGGGCGGCTATGACGATGTCGTGCTGCTGAAGGACATACCGTTCCAGTCGCATTGCGAACATCATATGGCGCCGATCGTAGGCAAGGCGCATATCGCCTATCTGCCCGGTGATTATGTGGTCGGCATTTCCAAGCTGGCGCGCGTGCTGCACGCCTATGCCAACCGTTTGCAGGTACAGGAACGGCTGACGTCCGAAGTCGCCAATTGCATCTGGGAGCATCTGAAACCCCAGGGCGTGGCCGTGGTGATCGAGGCGACGCATGGCTGCATGACCGGGCGCGGTGTGCGGACTCCCAATGTCATCATGAAAACCAGCCGGATGCTGGGCGTGTTCCGCGACGATGAAAAGTCGCGCGAGGAAGTGCTGAAACTCATCGCTTCATGAGCGAAGAGGACGTCCCATATCGCCCATTGGGCAGCGCGCGTGGGGCGGCGGAGGCTGGTGCCTTGCCGATCGCGGGCAAGCGACTGGCGCTGGTGACGGGCGGCCACCGGCGGCTGGGCGGGATCATTGCCGGGGCGCTGGCCAAGGCGGGCCATTCGCTGGCGATCCATGGGAGTCATGACACGCGGCTCGATTCGCATCTGGCGCTGACGCTGGAGGAGCAGGGGACTCAGTGGGAAGGGTTCGTCGTCGATTTCGCCGACCCGGAAAATGCCGAGGAACTGGTCGCGCAAGTCGCGGCGCGCTTTGGCCGGCCGCCCGATATTCTCGTCAACAGTGCTGCGATGTTCGGGCAGGACCGGCTGGACAGCGTGACCGCCGATGATCTGATGCGCCATTATGCGGTCAATTGCGCCGCGCCGACGATGCTGACCAAGGCTTTTGCGACAGTGCCGGCGGGCGTGGGTGACCGGTGTATCATCAACATATTGGACCAGCGGATCGACCATCCCCATGGCGACCAGCTGGCCTATACTTTGTCCAAGCTGGCGCTGGCGGGATTGACGCGGACGAGCGCCAGCAGCCTGGCGCCGCAGGTGCGGGTCAATGCGGTTGCACCGGGGCTGACGATCGCAACGCCCGATTATGACGCGGAGCAAATGGCGCGGCTGGAACAGATGATGCCGCTCGCACGCCTGCCGCAGGCGGAGCAGATTGCCGAGGCGGTGCTGTATCTGGTCAATGCCAGCGCGGTGACCGGGCAGACACTCTATGTCGATGGCGGCGCGCATATGCGCAGTTACGACCGGGACTTCATGCATCTGTGCCGATAGGTGCGGCGCAAATGCGGGGCAGCGGGGACTGGCGGATGGCGCGCGTCGTCCATAGAGCAGACCCAAAGGCATAAGGGAGATGGCGATGACCTATGAAACGATTTTGGTGGAACAGCGTGACGCAGTGACGCTGATCACGCTTAACCGGCCGCAGGCGCTAAATGCGCTCAATGGCCAGGTGCTGAGCGATCTGAGCGCGGCCTTTGCCGCCTATGACGCCGATCCGACCCAGCATTGCGCGGTCCTGACCGGCAGTGAAAAGGCGTTTGCGGCGGGCGCGGACATCAAGGAGATGGTCGACAAGGACGGGGCGGATTTCTTCCTGCAGGATTTCTTTTCCGGCTGGCAGACCCATGTGGTCGCGACCCGCAAACCGTGGATCGCGGCGGTGGCCGGTTTCGCGCTGGGCGGCGGGTGCGAACTGGCGATGATGGCGGACTTCATCATTGCGGCGGATACGGCGAAATTCGGTCAGCCGGAGATCAAGCTGGGCGTCGCGCCCGGCATGGGCGGGTCGCAGCGACTGACCCGCGCGGTGGGCAAGGCCAAGGCGATGGACATGTGCCTGACCGGACGGATGATGGGTGCGGAGGAAGCCGAGCGTTCGGGGCTGGTGAGCCGGATCGTGCCCGCCGCCGATCTGCTGGACGATGCGCTCAAGACCGCCGCCGCGATTGCCGCGATGCCGCCCATGGCCGCGATGGTGAACAAGGAAATGGTCAATATCGCGTTCGAAACGGGCTTGGCTCAGGGCCTGCTGACCGAACGGCGCATGTTCCAGATACTGACCGCCACCGAGGACAAGAAGGAAGGCATGACCGCCTTTGTCGAGAAGCGGCCGGGCGTCTGGAAGGGGCGCTGAGCGACGGCGACTGGTCTTTTGAAGATCATGTTCCCGCGCAGGCGGGTACCCAGTCCGACGTCGCAACTGGGTTCCCGCCTGCGCGGGAACACGCTGGTTTCTATCTATTTTCCCGTGATAGGCTGAGAAATTCTCATTGGTCGATGGCGGGGTTTCCCGGCACTTTCGTTTCACAAGAAAACTAAAGAACGATAGGCGGACGCAGCGATGCGTCCGCCGCAGTCGTCCGGGGGAGGTGCGGCGCGCGATGCGCCACCTGATTGGCTCGTTGTGAAACAGGGAGCCTTTTGCATGTCCGTCATTTCGTCGATCCGTCTTTCCTCGCGCGCAGCGTTGCTGTTCGCCTGCGCGACTGGCGCGCTAAGCGCTGCTTGTGCGCAGGAGCCGGTTGGAGATGACGAGACGAACATCACCGTTACCGGCCGCCGCATTTCGCAATCGTCCGAAGCGATTGGCGAGGATAAGGTGAGCAATGTCGTGGCGGTGACGCGGGAGGCTTTGCTGTCGGCCCCTGCAGGCGTTTCGGGCCTGAAAATGCTGGAGCAATTGCCCGGCTTCAACGTCCAGACCGATGGCGCGCTGGGCCTCTACGAATTTGGCAACAGCGTGCAGACGCGCGCCTTCAACCTCGATCAGATCGGCTTCGTGGTCGATGGCATCCCGACAGGGCGTAGCGACGCCTTTGGCGGCAGCCCGGTGTTCCGCTATGTCGACAATGAAAATCTGGGCGTCGTGGAAGCCGCGATCGGCGCGGGCGATGTCAGCCTGCCCAGCTACTCCACCCTGGGTCCGGTGATCCAGTATAACAGCATCGCGCCGCAGGAGGAGATGGGCCTGTTCGTGTCGCAAAGCTTTGGCGACCAGAATCTGCGCCGCACCTTCATCCGTGCAAGCACCGGCCGGGTCGGGCCGTTTGCAGCCTATGTCAGCCGTACGAAGCTGGACACGGACCTCTGGCGGGGGCCGGGTTCGGTGGACCGCGAGCATTGGGAAGGTCAGATCCACGCAGACCTGGGCGGCGATAGCTGGGCGCGGTTCAAATTCGTGTCCAACGACTTTTTCGACTATGATTCGCCCACGATCACGCGGGCGCAGTATAATTGCGTAGCGGCAGCAAAGAACGCACTAGGCCAGTGCGGGCGCAATTATGCCTATATTGAAAATGTCCCCAACACGACGCCGGGCTTTGCGCCGCTGGCGACTGCGCCGGGCGTGCCTTATTCCAACGCAGCTTATACAGCAGTCTATAACCTCGCCATCAACGTGCGGAAGGACAAGCTCTATGGCGCGACCTTCCACGCCGGGATTGCCGAGGGCGTCTGGGCGGAATCGACCCTCTATTGGGAAGATAAGGACGGTTATGGCGTGTCGCCCGATGGCTATGCCAATTCGCTGAGCCGCTACACGCCGCAGGCGCAAGCGGGCCTTCCGGTGGTTGCGCCCAAGGGCGTGCAATATGGCCTGTCGGGTGTGGGTGGCGACCGTTATGGCATCACCAACAAGCTGCATTGGGAAATGGGCAACAATACGCTCGAAGCGGGCGTGTGGGCCGAAGTCGACAAATATCATCGCACCCAGGCGCGCTACAACACGGTCAATGGCGCGCCCGATGGCGCACCCAATCTGGATGAGCTGGTCTATCTGCGCCGTGATTACCGGTCCAAGCGCGATACGCTCCAGATCTTCCTGAAGGACACGCTCAAGCTGGCCGATGACCGCTTCATCATCGATGTCGGGTTTAAGGGACTGAATCTGGATTATGTCCATCGCGGTTATCGCGAATTCGACGATTATTACCGCACGACTGGCACCGGGACCGCCACGAGGGGAATTTTGGGCTACGGCCCGCAAAGTAATACCGCGCATTATAGCGATTTCTTCCTGCCGATGGGCGGGTTGCTCTACAAATTTGACGAGCGCACGCAGGTCTTTGCCTCCTATGCCGAAAATATGGCGCTGCCCAAGGGGATGGACGATATCTATTCGGTCATCCGCCCCGGCGGCGGGCTGGTGCCGCAGCCTGCGCCCGAACGGTCGAAGAATATGGAGTTGGGTATCCGCACCAATCAGGGGCAGCTTTATGCGTCGTTGGCGGCTTTCTACACCAAGTTCGACAATCGCATCCAGTCGATCACCAGCTTCGTGCCGGGCGGCGGCGCATCGACCGAAACCTTCTTCCAGAATGTCGGTCGGGTGCGGTCCTATGGTGTGGAATTTGCAGGCACCTACAAGCCGTCTTTCCTGAACGGGCTGGCCTACAGCAACCTGAACGTCACCTACAATAATGCCAAGTTCAAGGATAATATCCCGGCGGCGACGCCCATCCTGATCGCCGACAAATATATCCCCGACAGCGCCAAATGGATCGTCAGTGGCGGCGTGACGGTGGAACCGGCGAGCTGGCTGGTCGCCAATATTTCGGGCAAATATACGTCCAAGCGCTGGTCGACCTTCACCAACACGCCAGGTTCTAGCGTGCCCGCCTTCACCGTGTTCAGCGCCTATGTCGATATTGGTGACGGCATCAGCTTCGGCCCGGTCAAGGGGATCAAGGCGCGGTTCAACATCGACAATCTGTTCGACAAGGATACGTTGTCCTTCATCTCCTCGACGGTGACCGGCGATGGCGCATTCCGCCCGCTTAGCCCGCGCACCTTCCAGTTCACCATTTCGGGCGAAATCTGATGCGGATCGGTTTGTTGATGGGGGCAGCGCTGGTCGCGCTGATCTCAGGGCCGGCGTCGGCGCAGGCGGTGTCGAAGAAGGTGGTGCAGTTGCACCAGAAATTGCTGACGCTCGACAGCCATCTGGACACGCCTGCCTCGCTCGACCTGCCGGGCTGGTCGATCGACGAGGAGCATGGGGTTCATTTGGATTATACCCAGGTGGACCTGCCCCGCATGAAGAAGGGCGGGCTGGATGGCGGTTTCTGGGCGATCTATACGTCGCAGGGACCGTTGACGGTCGAGGGTTTTCGTAAGGCGCGCGATTTTGCGTTGCTGCGCGGGGTGTCGATCCGCGAGATGGTGGCGGCGGACCCGGCGAATTTTGCGCTGGCACTGGAAGCGAAGGACGCCGCGCCGATCGCCGCGGCGGGCAAGCGGGTCGTCTATATGTCGATCGAAAATGCCTATCCGCTGGGCGAGGATGTGTCGCTGCTCCAGACCTTCTACGACATGGGCGTGCGGGTGGTGGGCTTTGCCCATTTTGCGCATAACCAGTTTGCCGACAGTTCGACCGACCCGTCCAAGAAGCCGCGTTTTGGCGGGCTAAGTCCGCTGGGCAAGGAACTGCTCAAAGAGATGAACCGGCTGGGCGTGGTGCCTGATGCGTCGCATAGTAGTGACCAGGTGCTGGACGATCTGCTGGCGCTGTCCACCACCCCGGTGCTGCTGACCCATTCGGGTTGCAAGGCGGTCTATGACCATCCGCGCAATATTGACGATGCGCATCTCAAAGCCTTGGCGGCCAAGGGGGGCGTCATTCAGATGAACGCTTATGGCACCTATCTGAAAGCGTCGAAGCCCAACCCGGAGAGGCAGAAGGCGATGGGCGCGCTATTCGCGTCGATGCGCGAGGGGGCGAAGATGTCTGCCGAGAAGCGGGCCGAATTGCTGGCGAAGCGACAGGAGATTGACCGGCTTTATCCTGACACGGACCGGGCGACCTTCGACGATTTCATGGCGCATATGCTGCACGCGCTGAAGGTGGTGGGGCCGGACCATGTCGGGATCGGCGCGGACTGGGATGGCGGCGGCGGCGTGGTCGGTATGGAGGATGTGCTGGACCTGCCCAAGATCACCGACGCACTGCTGAAGGCTGGCTATAGCGAGGCGGATGTCGCGAAAATCTGGTCGGGCAATGTGCTGCGGGTGCTGGCGGCGGCGGAGGCGGGCAAGGGGAAGTAGTTTTCCTACCGTCATCCTGACGACCCGAAGGGCAGCGTAGCTAAAGTCAGGATCCAGGGCGCAAGACGCAGTGCCTGCCGCCCTGGATCCAGGCATTCGCCGGGATGACGGGGAGGGGTTATTTCCCCTCCAGCATTTCGATCATCAGCGAGAAGTCGCGGCCCGCTTCGCCCTGGTTTGCGAGCAGCTGGTAGAGGGCCTCCGCTGCATTGCCCATCGGCACCGACGCGCCGACCAGGGCGGCGGCTTCGGTGGCGAGTTTCAGATCCTTGAGCATCAGGCCGACCGCGAAACCGCCCTGATAGCCATTGTCGGACGGCGATTGCGGGCCGACGCCGGGGACGGGGCAGTAGCTGGTCATCGACCAGCTCTGGCCGGACGAGACGCTGGAGATGTCGTAGAAGGTCTGGGGATCAAGGCCCAGCTTCTTGGCCATGGCGAAAGTCTCGCAGGTGGCGACCATGGTCGCGCCCAGCAGCATGTTGTTGCAGATTTTGGCGGCCTGACCATTGCCCGCACCGCCGGCATGGATCACCGCCTTGCCCATGGCGGACAGGATGGGCTTTGCCTTTTCGAACGCAGCATCGGTGCCGCCGACCATGAAGGTCAGCGTGCCGCCATTGGCTGCGGCGATGCCGCCGGAGACGGGCGCGTCGACCATGTCGAAGCCTCTGTCGGTTGCCGCTTCGATCACGCGGCGGGCGGTGGCGACGTCGATGGTGGAGCAATCAAGGAACAAGGCACCGGGATTGGCCGCGCCATAGACTTCGCCGGCATAGACGCTTTCGACATGCTTGCCTGCGGGCAACATCGTGACGACGGCGTCGGCCCCGGTGGCCGCGTCAGCGGCGCTGCTGGCGCGGGTCGCGCCATGGGCTTCCGCCTTGGCCAGAGCTTCCTCCGACAGGTCGAAGGCGCGGACGGCATAGCCATTCTTGAGCAGATTGGCGGCCATGCCGCCGCCCATATTGCCAAGGCCGATGAAGGCGATCGTCTGGGTCATGATGGCATTTCTCCTGCTTAACTTCGCATATTTCCCGGTAAATCGGACATATTCTTGCGCGGCCCTGATCCTATCGGAAAGCGGGCGGCATCTGGCAGGCGGCGTGCGTTGGAAGCATAACAGGCACCTGCCATGTAGGACAGATCAGGTGGCAACGGCGGGCAGCGGGGTCCATTGCTGGTCGGCGGGCAGCGGCACGAAGATGGCGTCGATCATCGCGTCGCTCACTTGCTCCAGCGTCGCCGGGTTCCATTGCGGCTGGTTGTCCTTGTCGAAGATCAGGGCGCGCACGCCCTCGACGAAATCGGGGCGGCGGATGACCGCGCAGGCGAGGCCATATTCCATCGCCATGTTGGACGCGAAATCGGGCTGGGCCGCGCCCTCGATCAACTGGCGCAGGGCGACCTTGATCGTCTGGGGCGATTTGGTGGCGAGCGTGGCGCGTTGTTTGGCGGCCCATTCGCCACCGTCGGCGTCGAGCGCGGCGACGATCTCCTCCGCCTTGTCAGAGGCGAAGAGTCGGTCGATGTCGGGGCGGGCGGCTTCGAGTTTGGAGGGCGGCGGGGTTTGTGTGGCGGCGTCCAAGATCGCGGTCAGGCTGGCGGGGTCGGCGAGGATGCGCGCCTTGACGTCCTCCAGCGTGTCGGATGGCATATAGTGGGTGGCGATGCCGATGGCGGCGCAATCCGCCCCGTCGATCCGCGCGCCGGTGGCGGCGAGCCATGCGCCGACCCGGCCGGGCAGGCGGGGGAGATACCAGCCGCCGCCGACATCGGGAAAAAGGCCGATGCCGGTTTCGGGCATGGCAAAGGTGGTCCGCTCGGTGGCGACGCGGTAGCGGGCGGGGAGGGAGATGCCCACGCCCCCGCCCATGACGATGCCGTCGATGAAGGCGACGATCGGCTTGTCATAGACGAACAGCAGATGGTTCATGCGATATTCGAGATGGAAGAAGCGCTCCGCCTCGACACAGTCCGTCTTGGCGCTGTTGGCGATCAGCGCAATGTCCCCGCCCGCGCAGAAGCCGCGGCCTTCGGTGTGGTCGATCATCACGGCGGTTACGCTGTCATCCTTCCTCCAGGCGAGTAGCGCGGCGTTGATCGCGTCGCACATGTCGGGCGTCAGCGCGTGGATCGCCTTGGGCCGGTTCAGGCGGATGCGGGCTACAGCGCCGTTGGGGCTGTTTTCGATGAAGGTCAGGACTTGGTCGGTCATGTCTCTCTCCTGCCTCTCCCCGGCGGGGAGAGGATACGAAGCCTTGGCGCGGCACGCGCCTAGGCGAAGTTGGAGAGGGGGTGGACCGCGCTGGCCCTGTCCCCCTCTCCCAGCTACGGCTAGGCAGCACGCTGCCAAGCCTTCGCAACCCTCTCCCCCAACGGGGAGAGGGGGGTTAATCCCGCAACATATCCCGCGCGATGATCATGCGCATGACCTGGTTGGTGCCTTCCAGGATGGAATGGACGCGCAGGTCGCGCCAGAAGCGTTCGATGGGATAGTCCATCAGATAGCCATAGCCGCCATGGAGTTGCAGCGCGCGGTCCACGACGGACGATCCGGTGTCGGTGGCGAAGCGCTTGGCCATGGCGGCGAAGCGCGTCTTGTCCGGCGCATTGTCGCTCACCTTGACGGCGGCGGCGTAAAGGAGCGTGCGGGCAGCCTCCAGCTCGGTCTGCATGTCGGCCAGGGTGAATTGGGTGTTCTGGAAGTCGGCGATGGACTGGCCGAACTGCTTGCGATCCTTGGTATATTGGACGGCTTCGTCGATGCAGCGCTGCGCGCCGCCCAGCGAACAGGCGCCGATGTTGAGGCGACCGCCGTCGAGACCGGCCATGGCGATGGCGAAGCCCTGTCCTTCCGCGCCCACGAGGTTGGCGACGGGGACGCGGACGCCATCGAAATTGACCTGCGCGGTGGGCTGGCTGTGCCAGCCAAGCTTGCGTTCCTGCGCGCCGAAGCTGACGCCCGGCATATCCTTGTCGATGACGAGGCAGCTAATGCCCTTCGGCCCGTTACCTTCAGGGGTATTTTGGCCGGTGCGGACCATGACGACATAGACTTCATTTTCGCCGCCGCCGGAGATGAACTGCTTGGAGCCGGTGACGACATAATGGTCGCCATCCCGCACGGCCTTGGTCTTGAGGCTGGCGGCGTCGGAGCCTGCGCCCGCCTCGGTCAGGCAATAGCTGGCGATGCGGGTCATGGGGATGAGGTCGGGGAGATAGGCGTCCTTGACCGCCTGTCCGCCGAAGCTGTCGATCATCCAGGCTGCCATATTGTGGATGGAGATGAAGGCGCTGGTCGAGGGGCAGCCATAGGCCATGGCTTCCATGATCAGCGCGGATTCGAGGCGACCCAGACCGATGCCGCCGGAGGCTTCGGAGACATAGATGCCGCCAAAGCCGAGGTCCGCCGCCGCGCGTATGGTGTCGCGGGGGAAGATATGCTTTTCGTCCCACTCCGCCGCATGGGGCGTGATCGCGTCGGCGGTGAAGCGGCGGGCGAGATCCTGGATTTCGCGCTGGTCGTCGGTCAGGTCGAACTGATTGGTCATTGCCTTACCCTAAATTGCCGTCATGCCGGACTTGATCCGGCATCCAGAGCGTCATGGGTCGCGTCTGGAACCCTGGATCCTGACTTTCGTCAGGATGACGATGATTGGCTTGATTCGTCATCTGCAGCATCGCAGCATTGCCCTGTGGATCGTCAACCTGCCGTTTATATCATGGCCAGTGATCGCAACGGGACGCTTTATATCGGCGTCACGTCCAACCTGATGGCGCGCATCTATCAGCATCGCAAGAAGGCCTTGGACGGATTTACCGCCCGATATGATGTGAACCGGTTGGTCTGGTTCGAGATGTGCGACACCATGGAAGTGGCCATTGTTCGAGAGAAGCAGTTGAAGAACTGGAAGCGGAAATGGAAGCTCGATCTGATCGAGGCAGGCAATCCCCGCTGGCGCGATCTTGCCGAGGATCTGGGGTTCGATCCGCTTCTACCGTCATGCCGGACTTGATCCAGCATCCAGGGCGGCAGGCGCTGTGCCTGACGCCCTGGATCCTGACGTTCGTCAGGATGACGGTGAAATAGGGCTCACCCCATCGTCGGGATGACGAAGGCGCTGTCGGCCGATGCGCCGCCGTCGGGCCAGCGTTGGGTGACCGTTTTCACCTTGGTCCAGAATTTCACGCCTTCCATGCCGTGCTGATTGGTGTCGCCGAAGGCCGAGCGCTTCCAGCCGCCGAAGGTGTGGTAGGCGACGGGGACCGGGATCGGCACGTTGATGCCGACCATGCCGACATCGACGCGGGCGGCGAATTCGCGGGCGGCGTGGCCGTTGCGGGTGAAGAGGGCGACGCCATTGCCGTACTGGTGCTTGCTGGGCAGCGAGACGGCTTCTTCAAAACTGTCGGCGCGGACCATTTGCAGCACGGGGCCGAAAATCTCTTCTTTGTACGCGCTCATGTCCGTGGTGACATGGTCGAACAAAGTGGGGCCGACGAAGAAGCCTTCCTCATGCCCCTGCAACGTGAAGCCGCGACCATCGACCACCAGTTCCGCGCCTTCATCGACGCCGGTCTGGATCCAGTTTTCGATCTTCTGCTTGTGCGCGGCGGTGACGACCGGGCCATAATGGGCTTCGGCATCGGTGGAGACGCCGACGCGCAGCGCCTCGATTGCCGGGATCAGCTTTTCGCGCAGTGCGATCGCGGTCTTTTCGCCGACGGGGACGACGACGGGGAGCGCCATGCAGCGTTCGCCAGCCGAACCGAAGGCCGCGCCGGACAGGTCGTTGACGACCTGATCGAGATCGGCGTCGGGCATGACGATGCCGTGATTCTTCGCGCCGCCCATCGCCTGGACGCGCTTGCCCGCGGCAACGCCGCGATTATAGACATAATGGGCGATGTCGGAGGAACCGACGAAGCTGACGCCCTTGATATCCGGGTGGTCGAGAATGGCGTCGACCATTTCCTTGTCGCCCTGAACCACCTGCAAAATGCCTTCGGGCAGGCCTGCTTCCAGGAACAGTTCGGCCAGACGGACGGGGACCGAGGGATCGCGTTCGGAGGGCTTCAAGATGAAGGCGTTGCCGGTCGCGATGGCGACGCCCGACATCCAGAGCGGGATCATGCCGGGGAAGTTGAAGGGCGTGATGCCCGCACCGATGCCGATCGGCTGGCGGAAGCTGTAGACGTCGATGCCCGGCCCCGCGCCCTGGGTGAATTCGCCCTTCAGCACATGGGGGATGCCGCAGCAAAATTCGATGACTTCCAGACCGCGCTGAATGTCGCCCTTGGAGTCCGCGATCACCTTGCCATGTTCGGAGCTGAGCAGATGCGCCAGATCGTTCATGTTCGCTTCGACCAGCGATTTGAAGTTGAACATGACGCGGGCGCGGCGTTGCGGGTTGGTGGCGGCCCAGCCGGGCTGCGCCTTCTTGGCGGCGGCGACGGCGAGGTCGAGCAGGGCAGCATCGCCCAGCGCGACGCGGGCCTGCACCCCGCCATTATTGGGATCGAACACGTCGCTGTAGCGCGTGGGGGGCGTGTCGTGGACGAAGGCGAGCTTGTGCGAAATCTCACGCATGGGGAGGCATCCTCTCGGTTGGTTGCCGCCTTCTAGGCTGCTTGCGTTATTGCAAGCAATGGCGAAGTCTTGCATAGGCGGGCTGCAAATTTGCAGGCGGTGGCGGCGATGTTCGACTGGGACGATCTGAGGGTATTTCTGGCGGTGGCGCGGGCGCGCAAGGTGGCCCCGGCGGCGCGGGCGCTGGGGATCGATGCGACCACCATCGCCCGGCGGCTGGCGCGGCTGGAAAAGGCGCTGGACGCCGAGCTGTTCGAGCTGGGCGCGGGGGAGCGGACGCTGACGGCGCGGGGGCAGGAATTGCTGGGCCATGCCGAGGCGGCGGAAAGCGCGGCGCTGGCGGCGATCGAGGATGCGCAGGGGCAGGAGCATCGGCTGGCCGGGCAGGTGCGGTTGTCGGTGGCGGAGGGGTTTGGCACCTGGGTGCTGGCGCCGGGGATGGGCGATTTCAACCGGCGGCATCCGGGGATAAGGCTGGACCTGATCACAGCGTCGGGCTTCCTCAATCCGTCCAAGCGGGAGGCGGACATGGCGGTGATGCTGGCGCGGCCACAGCGCGGGCGGCTGATGGTGCGGCGGCTGGGGGATTATCGGCTGCATCTTTATGCGTCGCCCGATTATCTGGCGCGGGCGGGACGGCCCGAACGGGCGGCGCAGCTCAAGGATCATACGTTGATCGGCTATGTGCCGGAATTCATCTTCTCGCCCGAACTGGATTATCTGGACGAGGTGGAGGCGGGGCTGGAGGCGACATTGCGGTCGACCAGCATCATCATGCAGCAGCGGATGATCGCGGAAGGGGCAGGGATAGGCGTTTTGCCGGACTTTATCGGGCGGCGTGATCCCGCTCTGGTGCCGCTGATGCCCGATCAGGTGGAGATCATCCGCAGTTTCTGGCTGGTCATGCATGGCGACCTGCGCAAGCTGGCGCGGATCGCGGCGGTGGCGCAATGGCTGCAAGAGAGAATAGAAACGCTAAAGCCAATCGACGGCACGCCTCCGGCTCGTTAAGGGAGTCGGGATGGATAGAGAGCGGTCGCATTTCGCCTATGCAGCATAAGCCCAAGCGGAGCCGGGCAATCGCTTTGCCACGCGGGGAATTTCGCGCCCGTGCCACCGAATATCTCGATTTTCTGGCGGCCTGGGTGCAGAAGCCGCGCCAGACCGCGTCGGTCGTGCCGAGCAGCCGCTATCTGGCGCGGCTGATGGTGGCGCAGATCAACCCGGCGGATGGCCGGGTGCTGGAGCTGGGCGGGGGGACCGGGGTGTTTACCCGCGCTATATTGGGCACTGGCCTGCCGCCCGAAAAGCTGGAAGTGGTGGAGATCAACCCGGCCTTCGCGCGCGGGCTGCGGCGGCATTTTCCGCATGTGTCGGTACTGGAAACCCCGGCGCAGATCGTGTCGACGGCGGCGGCTGGCGAACCGGGCAGTTACCAGACGGTGGTGAGCGGCCTGCCGCTGCTGGCGATGGACCGGCATGTGCATCACGACATTTTGTCCGAATCCTTCCGCATGTTGCAGCCTGGTGGCAGTTTCGTGCAGTTTACGTATTCGATGCGCCCGCCGGTCAATCGTGAAGTCATCGATGCGCTGGAACTGGACGTGGTGCGGGTGGGGCAGACGGTGCGCAATTTTCCGCCCGCGACGGTTTTCCGTTTCACTCGTCGCGGCGAATAGGGCGCGGCGAATAGTAAGCGGAGAATAGGTTGCGTTTGGCAATCTGCTTCCTATCTTTGCCGCAACGCAAAAGGGGCAGAGCCATCCATGGCATCCATCATAGACATTCAGGGTCTCACCAAACGCTATGCGTCGGGGTTCGAGGCGCTCAAGGGCGTTGACCTGACCATCGAGGAAGGCGAGATTTTCGCGCTGCTGGGGCCGAACGGCGCGGGCAAGACGACGATGATCTCCATCATCTGCGGCATAGCGCGGGCGACCGGAGGCAGCGTGAAGGTGGCCGGGCATGACATCGTGCGCGACTATCGCGGCGCGCGCGACGCCATCGGGCTGGTGCCGCAGGAATTGTCCACCGACCAGTTTGAGCGGGTGATCGACACGGTGACGTTCAGCCGGGGGCTGTTCGGCAAGCCGCGTAACCCGGCGCATATCGAGAAAATATTGCGCGACCTGTCGCTGTGGGACAAGCGCCATGCCAAGATATTGGAACTGTCAGGCGGCATGAAGCGCCGGGTGATGATCGCCAAGGCGCTAAGCCATGAGCCGCGCGTGCTGTTTCTGGACGAGCCGACCGCGGGCGTGGACGTGGAGTTGCGCCGCGACATGTGGAAGCTGATCGGGCAATTGCGCGAGACCGGCGTCACCATCATCCTGACCACCCATTATATCGAGGAGGCCGAGGAAATGGCCGACCGGGTGGGGGTGATCAACCGGGGCGAGTTGATGCTGGTCGAGGACAAAACCGCGCTGATGAAAAAGCTGGGCAAGAAATCGCTGACCGTGGTGCTGGCCGAGCGGCTGGCGGCGGTGCCGGCGGAACTGGCGGAATGGGACGTGACGCTGAAGGGCGATGGCCAGGAGATCGAATATATTTTCGATACCCAGGCGGAGCGGACCGGTGTGTCGTCGCTGCTGCGGCGACTGGGCGATCTGGGTATCGGCTACAAGGATCTGAATACGGCGCAGAGCAGCCTGGAGGATATTTTCGTGAGTCTGGTGCATCAGGAGAAAGCGGCATGAGCCTGTCCAACCTGCGCGCCATTGCCGCCATCTACAGTTTCGAGCTGCATCGCTTCCGGCGTACATTGCTGACCGGGCTGCTGGTGCCGGTGATCACGACGACGCTGTATTTCGTGGTGTTCGGCGGGGCGATTGGGTCGCGGATGACGGAGGTGGACGGCATCCCCTATGCCGCCTTCATCGTGCCGGGGCTGATCATGATGGCGATGTTCACCGAAAGCATCTTCAACGCCAGTTTCGGCATCTACATGCCCAAATTCACCGGCACCATCTATGAATTGCTGTCCGCCCCGGTGTCCGCGACCGAGACGATCATCGCCTATGTGGGCGCGGCGGCGACCAAGTCGCTGATCATCGGCACGATCATCTTCGTGACCGCGCATCTGTTCGTCGATGTGCCGGTGGCGCACCCGTTCGCGATGGCGGGATTCATGATCCTGATCGCGATCAGCTTCTGCCTGTTCGGCTTCATTCTGGGCATCTGGGCGCAGAGTTTCGAGCAGTTGCAGGTGATCCCGATGCTGCTGATCATGCCGATGACGTTTCTGGGCGGCGCCTTCTATTCCGTGCAGATGCTGGGGGAACCGTGGCGCACGATCACCTTGTTCAACCCGATCGTCTATCTGATTTCGGGCTTCCGCTGGACCTTTTTTGGCAAGGGCGATGTGGCGATCGAGTTCAGCCTGATCTTCGTCGCGGGGATGCTGGCGGTCTGCCTGGGGATTATCGGCTGGATGTTCAGGACGGGCTATCGGTTGAAGAAGTGAGGGGGGAAACGCCCCAGCCCGTTCGTTTCGAGCGAAGTCGAGAAACCTGCGCGCAACGTTTCTCGACTTCGCTCGAAACGAACGGAGGTTTTGAGTAGGCTTCCGCCCATCAGGCGGTGGCGCTCTCCGGCGCGACGGCGAACAGGGTGACGTTGCGATATTTGTCGTCATTCTGGTCGTAGAGGCCGTGCATCGCCTCGAACGGCTGGTCCAATACCTTAAGGTCGGACAGGCCCACCAGCTTGAAGGTGCCGAGTTTCAGCTCGCGCGGCGGCTTGCCGTCGCGGTCCACGGTCACGGCGTCGATGAACAACTCATCATGGCGCGTGTAGAGGATGTGCGGGGCCAGGGTGACGACCATCTTGTTATAGGTCACCATCAGGCACTTCTGGAGCGCGATCGCTTCAAAAATCTCGGTCGGGGCTTGCATAGTGATCAACATCTGACCGATTTGGGCGATTCGATCAATTGCTTTGTGCGCTGCACCATTTCCGGGCGGCGCAATCCTGTCAGCCGCGCACCAGCCCCAGTCGTTCGCGCAAGGACCAGCGGGTGACCAGCAGCACGGCGACCGACCCCAGGCCTGCGGCCAGGCCCAGCCAGATGCCCAGCCCCGCCATCCGCAGCGGAAAGGCCAGGATCGTGCCGACGCCAATGCCAACGAGCCAATAGCCGATCATCGCGAAGATCATCGGCACTCTGGTATCCTGCACCCCGCGCAGCACGCCTGCGCCGACGGCCTGCGCGGCGTCGACCAGCTGGAATAATGCCGCGACGGCGAGGAAGCTGACAGCGAGCTGGACAGTGCGCGCATTGGCGGGATTGTTGAGGTCCAAGAAGGCCGAAACGAGCGTGCGCGGCAGGAGGATGAGCGCGAGGGCGGCGCAGCAGGCAAAGCCTGTGCCGATCAACAAGGCCAGCCAGCCTGCGCGACCCACGCCCGCGCGATCATGGCGGCCATAGGCCAGGCCCACGCGGATCGTGGCGGCCTGGCCGATGCCCATGGGGACCATGAACACCAGGGCGGCGATCTGGATCGCGACGGCATGGGCGGCGAGCGAATCGCGGTCGATGAGGCCCATCAGCAGCGCCGAGGCGTTGAACACGGTGGTTTCAAAGCCCAGCGTGATGGCGATGGGAAGGCCCAGCGCCCAGACCTGCCGGTGGCGTTCGCGATCGCGCGTCCAGAAGCGGCCGACCAGCGCGTAGCGGCGGAAACGGCGGTCGATCAGGATGACGGTAAGCAGCCCGAAGAAGAGGAAGCAGGAGGAGGCGGTGCTGGCGAGCCCCGCGCCGAACAGGCCGAGCGGCGGGAAGCCCAGATGGCCAAAGATGAGCGCCCATCCCGCCAGGACATTGAACGGGATAGCGGCGAGCATGATGAGCAGGCCCCAGATCGGTCGTTCCAGCGCGGCGATGAAGGTGCGCAGGGTGGTGAAGCCGAGGAACGGCAACAGCGCCCATTGCAGGCCGCGCATCAGCCGGCCTGCGCCATGGGCGAGATCCGCGTCCTGCCCCATGGCGAGCAGGATCGCCTCGCTCTGCCACAATATGGCCCAGGCGGGGATGACGAACAGCGTGGCGGCGCGCAGCGTCTGGTGAACGGTGCGGCGGACGTCGCGCACCGAATGGCGGCGGCGGCCCCGCTCGCTGGCGATCAGCGGCGAGGCGGCGGTGACCAGCCCCATGCCGAACAGCAGCAGCGCATGGAACAGGTTGATGCCGAGCGCGCCCGCTGCGACCGATCCTGCGCCGAGACGGCCAAGCAGCAGCAGATCGGTCGCGGCGATCGCCGACCAGGCGATATTGCCCGCGATCATCGGCAGCGCGAGGGCGACAAGGGCGGTGGCTTCGATACGCCAGGGGGAGGGGCCGGGGTGGGTCACGTTGCTAGTCTCGAAACTCTGGCCGTTCATCCCCCGATCGAGCCGGGGGCAGGCTCTGAGCCTATCGAAGGGGCGTCCTTCCTCAGAAGAAGGACAAGGCTTCGACAGGCTCAGCCCGAACGGATTTTAGGTGGTTTGCCGGGGCATATGGCTCAATGCTTTTTGAACAGGTGCAGTGCGGCGACGATCAGGCCGCCGACGACCAGACCGACGATCGCGCCGCCGATGGCGTTGACGGTCCAGTCGACCAGCGGGCCGATGGCGGGCAGGGCGCTGGCGGCGGCCTGTGCGGCGTGGTGGATCGTGCCGGGGATGGCATCCCAGTGGAATTCGTGCAGGCCATGGACGATCAGGCCACCGCCGACCCACAGCATCGCCGCGGTGCCGACGACCGCTAAAACGCTCATGATGACGGGCATCGCCTTCACCATGCCGCGCCCGATCACGCGGGTGGCGGCGGAGGTGCGGGCGGCCAGATGCAGGCCGATATCGTCCATCTTCACGATGAAACCGACGACGCCGTAGACGCCTGCGGTGATCAGGAAGGCGACGACCACCAGGATGATGGCCTGTTCCCAGATCGGTTCGGCCGCGACCGTGCCGAGCGAAATCGCCATGATCTCCCCCGACAGGATGAAGTCGGTGCGGATCGCGCTGGATACTTTCTGGTTTTCCAGATCGGCCGAGCTGTGCGTTTCGAGTGCCTCCTGCGCGACATCATGGCCGCCCTGGATCGCCTCCAGCAGCTTTTCCGCCGCTTCGTAACAGAGGAACGCGCCGCCCAGCATGAGGAGCGGGGGCAGCAGCCAGGGGGCCAGCGCGCTGATCAGCAGCGCGGCGGGCAGCAGGAACAGCAGCTTGTTGCGGAGCGATCCCTTGGCGATCTTCCAGATGATCGGCAGTTCGCGGTCGGGGGTCAGGCCCATGACATAGCGCGGGGTGACGGCGGCATCGTCGATGACCACGCCCGCTGCCTTCGTCCCGGCCTTGCCAGCGGCGGCGGCGACATCGTCCAGCGAGGTCGCGGTCAATTTAACAATACCCGCCACATCATCGAGCAGCGCGATCAAACCCGAAGGCATAGAATGAGATTCCCCAGTTTAAGGTGGGCCATCGGCCGCCCGTCTTGCCGCCTCAATAGGGGGCGGGCGGGGCGGGGGCAAGGAAGGGTGTGTACGAGTTATCATCGCCTAGTAGGGGATCGTTGTGCAGTGCGGATATGTTCCCAGAGTATATCGTCATTCCCGCGCAGGCGGGAATCCATCTCCCACCTTATCGTCCTGATTTTACGTCAGGAGATGGATCCCCGCCTTCGCGGGGATGACGTAAGAATCTGTGGATGATGAATTTTGCAGCGATCCTCAAAAGAGGAGGATTTAGCCCCCGCTCAATAATTACCCGGCGGGTCGCTGGCGGGGAAGGATTCGTCGGATTGTTCGTCGACCATGTCCCAATCCTTTGCCGCCACCCCCTCCTGCGGTCCGGCGTCGCGGACGATGCCGGACGAGCCGACCGGGCCGCGATCGTCAAGGGGTTGGGCGGTGCCCATCCAGTCGCGCCATCCCTTGATCGCGAACGCGCCGAGGCCGGTGACGATGGCGAGTTTGAGAAGCCCCTTCATGGCGATGTCTCCTGTGGCGCTTGCAGATGGACCCAGTCGGCGTGGTTGTTGCCCACGGCGTCGGGGGACAGGCGGATTTCGCCTTCCTCGTCGGCCCCGGCGGATGGCTGATCGGCGGCGGCGGGGGACGTCACCGTCCAGCGTTCGCGCAGCGCGGCGTCTATCATCGCTTCCCACGCGGCTGCGTCGCCGGCGGCCAGCATGGCGCTGTCGGGTTGCTTCAGGATCGCCAGGATGCTGGCGGCATCCTCGACACGGGCGGGCCAGTCGTCAGGGGTGGTGGCGAGGTGTCGGGCGAGGCGTTCGATGAGCGAGCGATGTTCCATCACGGGCAAACGCGCCTCACCGACCTGCGTTCCGCGCCATCATGACGCTGTCGCATCATTCGCCGATCCCCTCCAGCGCGGTGAAGCGTTGCGACCAGAGCGCGCCATAGATGGCCATCCACTGCACCACCGGGGCCAGCCCCTTCGCGCGGGCGCTATACCAGGTTTCGCGGCCGGTGCGGCGGGCGGTCACGAGCGCGGCGCGCTTGAGCTTGGCCATGTGGCGCGACACCATGGGTTGCGATACGCCGGAAATGGTGGTCAGCGCGTGGACGCTCTGTTCGCCCTCGCGCACCAGATATTCGAGCAGGGCGCGGCGGGTGCCGTCCGACAGCGCCTTGAACTGGGCGTCGATCGTGGCGGGGGCATTGGGGCTGTTGGTCATCATGGCGGCATAACCATATGGTTATGATATGGTCAAGCCAGCGGCCGCTTTTCCCCGTCCTTGTCCCGTTAACCAAAAAAAGTCTGGCGGGCGATGGGCTGAGTCTTTTGCGTCACACTGGCCGATATTGAGTCCCGCTTGGGCGACGCGACTCAACATATAGTGGCTACCCCCTTCGTTCCGCCCCATGTTAACCATTTTAAGAAAGGTTAACGCTAGGCTGCTGATCTTGACGGGAGTCTGCCAAGGACTCATCGCTGGGCCTCAGATCGAACGGGGGTTGCATTATGGGTGTCATGGAACGGGTCGCGCCGCGGCGGAAGAAGGCGGTTGCTCTCGCGCCAGTCACGATCGAGGCAGATCGCCTGCTGCGCGGCGACTGCATCGCCGAAATGGCCAAGCTGCCCGATGGCTGCATCGACATGATCTTTGCCGATCCGCCCTATAATCTGCAACTGGGCGGCGACCTGTTCCGGCCCGAAGGCGGGCGGGTGGATGCGGTCGATAATGACTGGGACAAGTTCGACACGCTGGGTGCCTATGACCGCTTCACCAAAGCGTGGCTGGCGCAGGCGCGTCGCATATTGAAGCCCAACGGCACGATCTGGGTGATCGGCAGCTATCACAACATCTTCCGCGTCGGCACCGCGTTGCAGGATGAGGGGTTCTGGATCCTCAACGACATCATCTGGCGCAAGGCCAACCCGATGCCCAATTTCAAGGGCACGCGCTTTACCAATGCGCATGAGACTTTGATCTGGGCCAGCCAAGGTGAGGACGCCAAATATACGTTCAATTACAAGGCGATGAAAACGCTGAACGATGAGTTGCAGATGCGGTCCGACTGGGTGCTGCCGATCTGCGGCGGGCAGGAGCGGTTGAAGCGCAACGGGACCAAGGCGCATCCGACGCAAAAGCCGGAATCGCTGCTCTACCGGGTGATGCTGTCCTGCACCAAGCCGGGCGACGTGGTGCTTGATCCCTTTTTCGGCACCGGCACCACGGGCGCTGTGGCCAAGCGGCTGGGGCGCAAATGGATCGGCATCGAGCGTGAGGACGCCTATATCGAGGTGGCTCTGGAGCGGATCGAGGCGGCGCTGCCGCTCGATGAATCCTCGCTCACCATCATGCAGACCGCGCGGCAACAGCCCAAGGTGGCGTTCGGCACGCTGGTCGAGACCGGCTATATCGCGCCCGGTACGAAGCTGAGCGACGTCAAGCGCCGCTGGAGCGCGGAGGTGCGGGCGGACGGATCGCTGGCGGTGGGGGCGGACACCGGGTCGATCCACAAGATGGGAGCGACCTTGCAGGGCGCGCCGAGCTGCAATGGCTGGACCTTCTGGCATGTCGAGATTGACGGCAAGTTGCAGCCGATCGACACGTTGCGGCAGACCTATTTGCTGGCGAACGAGCCTTAAAACGCTACATCCGTTCGCCCTGAGCCTGTCGAAGGGGCGTACTTTTCTTCCAAGAAGAACAGGGCTTCGACAAGCTCAGCCCGAACGGAGATTTTATGGTCGCACTCCCCACCATCCCCGCCGACGCCCGGCTGTATCTCCGCCCTGTCTGGTTCGTGCCGTCGCCCTTCGGCCTTCCCGATGGTGCGGCAGCGCGGATGGGGAATGGGTTGTTGTGGTTTCAGGGCTATGAACTGACCGCGCTGCGCGGGCGCGTCCGGGTGGCGCGGGTGACGGTTCCGGTGGCGGAATTTGATGCGGCGGTGGCGGGCCTGCCTGAACCGCTGGCGCAGCGGGCGCGATCGTTGGCCGCCAACATCTCGGCGCAGCGCGCGCCGTTGGTGCTGGGGGAGCGGACGATCCGGTTCGACGGGCCGCAGGTCATGGCGATATTGAACATCACGCCCGACAGCTTCTCCGATGGCGGCAAGCATGTCGGCGATCCGCAGGCGGCGGCGGACGCGGGTTTCGCGATGGCGGCGGCGGGGGCGGCGCTGGTCGATGTGGGGGGTGAGTCCACCCGGCCGCGCGCGGAGAAATTATGGGAGGGCGACGAGATTGCCCGTGTCGTGCCGGTGATCGAGCGGCTGGCGGCGGCGGGCGTGCCGGTGTCGATCGACACGCGCAAGGCGGCGGTCATGGAGGCGGCGCTGCGCGCGGGGGCAAATGTCGTCAATGATGTGAGCGCCCTCCAGCATGATCCGCGCGCCATGGAAGTGGTCGCGGCGGCGGGCTGCCCCGTCATCCTGATGCATGCGCCATCGGCGGGCGATGACCCGCATGACAATCCGGGCGGCTATGGCGATGTGGTCGCCGATGTGTTCGACCATTTGGAGGTGCGGGTCGCGGCTTGCCTTGCCGCCGGTATCGCGCGTGAGAAGATCATGGTCGATCCGGGGCTGGGTTTCGGCAAGGGTCTGGCCGACAATCTGGCGCTGGTGAACCGCCTGGCGACCTTCCAGGGGCTGGGCGTGGCTGTGCTGTTTGCGGGCAGCCGCAAACGGCTGATTGGTGCGCTGTCGAACGAAGCGCCCGCGTCGGACCGGCTGGGCGGATCGATCGCGCTCGCCTTCCGCGCGGCGGAGCAGGGCGCGCAGATGGTGCGGGTGCATGATGTGCGCGAAAGCGTGCAGGCGCTGCATCTGTGGCGCGGGCTGGCCGATGCGGGGTTGAGCGCGGTTTAGCCTGGAATGAGCAATAATAGCGCCAATCCAATCAAAACTGGAGGTCTCCTTGCGCATCCTGCCTTTGGAGGCAGGGCTATCGCATATGAAACGCACATCATTCTACTTCGTCATGCTGAACTTGTTTAGCTGCGCTGGCCTTCGGCTCAGCATCCATTTCTCGTCACGAGCGGCGGCTTTTGGGGCACGATGGATCCTGAAACAAGTTCAGGATGACGTTGAAGGGATGACGACAAGTCATATGCAATTCCCTCGCCTGACAGGGAGGGATCGATTTTGGTTTTAAGGCGAGACCGGCTTGGCCGCAGCGCCGTTGCCCGCTTCCGCCGGAGCCGCCGCCGTTTCGCCCTTGGGCGCAAAAACGCGCAGGCTGGCGAGGGTCTTGTCGACGATCGGCTGATATTGCTCGCTCAGCATTTCGGGATAGACGAAGGTGGCGGTCACGATCGATCCGTCGGGCTGTTTGAGCAGGCGGACCGCGACATTATTGCCTTCTCCATCATTGGCAGTGCCGCGATATTCATTGTCGCCGATATAATCGCCATCGACCCCTTCGGCCCCGCTGCTGACTGCTTCGACGATCTGCTGAAGGGTTTCGTCATTGTCATTCTTTTGCCAGAATACGCGCACGTCCGCGCCTGCGCCCTTATCTTCATAGATGGCGCCGTCGGGGGTGCTGCCTTGCGCATTTTTCATCCAGCCTTCGGGAAAGCTGACCGAAAAACCGCGTTCCAGATTGACGTAGTTGCGCGGCTCGGCATCCTCGGCCGCCTGTTGCGTGGCCAGCGCGCTGGCAGCAGCTGCATTGGCAGCGGCGGCCAGTTCTTCCTGACTTGGCATGTCGGCCACCGGTTCGGTGCGACCGCAGGCGGCAAGGAGCAGGACGGGTAGGCAGGCGATGAGGGCGACGTTTTTCATGCGCCGATCCAAAGCATAGGCAGCATGAGAATACAACGGTCGAGCGACGGGGGGCCGTTTCAGGCCGCGCTGTCGATGCCCAGTTCGGCGAGTTTGCGGTAGAGGGTGGATCGGCCGATGCCCAGGCGGCGGGCGACTTCGGTCATGCGACCGCGATAATGGCCGATGGCGAGGCGGATGACGTCGGCTTCAATCTCGGCCAGCTGGCGGACGTGGCCGTCGCCTTCGAATAGAGTGATGCCCGCGCCGTCGCGGTGCGGCTGGCTGGCGGCGCGCGGGCGGATGGTCAGGCGGTCGATCGGGTCGCCCGCGCGGATCTGCGCTGCGATCTGCGGGAAATCCTGCGGCGTCAGCGCGTCGCCATCGCACAGCACGGCGGCGCGGAAGAGGGCGTTTTGCAGCTGGCGGACATTGCCCGGCCAGCCATGCTGCATCAGCAGCGCCAGCGCATCGTCGGTGAGGCCCAGGCCACGCAGGCCGGGTTGGGTCGCAATGCGGGCGAGAAGGTGGCGGCAGAGCGCGGGAATATCCCCCATCCGTTCGCGCAAGGGCGGGATGGTCAGCTGGACGACGTTGAGGCGGTAATACAGATCCTCGCGGAAGCGGCCGGCCTCTATTTCCTCGATCAGGCGCTTGTTGGTGGCGGCGATGACGCGGACGTCGACATGGATCGGGCGGCGCGCGCCGATCGGCTGCATTTCGCCATCCTGCAACACGCGGAGCAATTTGACCTGCGCATCGAGCGGCATTTCGCTGACTTCATCGAGGAAGATGGTGCCGGTGTCGGCGCTGGCGAATTTGCCGACATGGCGGTCGAACGCGCCGGTGAAGGCGCCGCGTTCATGGCCGAACAGTTCGGATTCGACCAGATTGGCTGGGATCGCGCCGCAATTGACCGTGACCATCGCCTGTTTGTGGCGAGGGGAGGCGGCGTGGATGGCGCGGGCGATCACATCCTTGCCGACCCCGCTTTCGCCCTCAATCAGCACCGGCACGCGGGCGCGGGCGGCCTTGGCCGCTATGGCGAGGGCGGCGCGGAATTGCGGGGCGGAGCCGACCACATCCTCGAAGGACAAGGGCGCAGTGATTTTTTCGGTGAGCGGGCGCAGTTCGCCATGGGCGGCACCCTCGCTGATCGTCGCATTGAGCGCGGCGAGCAGCCGTTCGGGCGCAATCGGCTTGGACAGATAATCGGTCGCGCCAGCGCGCATCGCCTCTACGGCAACCGCGACATTATTATGAGCGGTGAGAATCAGGATGGGCAGTGCAGGGCGACGTTCGCGAATCTCGCGGATCAGGCCAGCGGGCTCGTAATCGGGACTCCACTGGTCCAGGATGATCGCATCAAGCTGCATCCCGTCCTGTGTGCCAAGCGTCGCAATGGCGGTTTCGCCGTCGCCCGCAAAGATCGTCCGCCACCCGGCGCGCGCCGCCAGCGCCGAAACCAGCCGCCTTTGCGCCGGTTCGTCGTCGATCAGCATCAGCATCGGTATGCCGTCGCGCGCCATTTATACCCCTCAATAACAACAGGCGACCTATGGTAAGGACGGGGGGTAAAGGCGGGCTTAACCGCGAAAGATTTTCTTGTGGCGCTACGGGTTGAGGGGGGGGGCGCGACAGGATAAGAGGTTCGCCGCAACCGCCACAGAAGGGGACCGGACATGGCGTCAGACGGAAATATCAAGAGTGCGACCGAAACCTATGCCGGTTTCATTGGCGTGATGAAGTGGGGAACGATCGCGTCGATCGCGGTGGCCGCCCTCGTGGTGCTGCTGATCTCCGGCTAAACCGGGACGCGCAAACAGGAGGGGATGCCATAATAATGAAGATTGCAGTTTTGAAGGAGCAGGCCGCGGGTGAAGCCCGTGTTGCCGCTACGCCGGAGACGGTGAAGAAATTTATCGGCCTGGGCGCGCAGGTGTCGGTCGAGGCGGGGGCCGGGCTTACGGCGTCGGTCGCTGATGCTGATTATGCCGCTGCCGGGGCCAGTGTGGCCGATCGCGCTGCGACGGTTGCTGGCGCGGACATCGTCCTGGGCGTGCAGGGGCCGGACGTCGCCAGCATAGCGGGGGCCAATCCAGGCGCGTGGATCGTGGCGGGCCTCAATCCGTTCGGGGAACGCGCGCGCGTCGATGCCTATGCGGCGGCGGGCTATGAAGCGCTGGCGATGGAGTTCATGCCGCGCATCACCCGCGCGCAATCGATGGATATCCTCTCGTCCCAATCGAACCTGTCGGGCTATAAGGCGGTTCTGGATGCCGCTGGCGAATATGGCAAGGCCTTCCCGATGATGATGACGGCGGCGGGCACGGTTTCGGCCGCGCGCGCCTTCATCATGGGTGTGGGCGTGGCGGGGCTCCAGGCGATCGCCACCGCGCGCCGTCTGGGCGCACAGGTCAGCGCGACCGACGTGCGGGCGGCCACCAAGGAGCAGATCGAATCGCTGGGTGCCAAGGCAATCTTCGTCGAGAAGGTCGCGGGCATCGAGGGTGAGGGTTCTGGCGGTTATGCCACCGAAATGTCGGACGAATATAAGGCAGCACAGGCTGAACTCATATCGTCGCACATCGCCAAGCAGGACATCGTCATCACCACCGCGCTGATTCCGGGACGGCCCGCGCCGCTCCTGATCACCGACGCGCAGATCGCGTCGATGAAGCCGGGTAGCGTGATCGTCGATCTGGCGGTCGAACAGGGCGGCAATGTGGAGGGCGCAGTGGCGGGCGAAGTGGTCGTGCGCCACGGCGTCAAGATTGTCGGCCATCGCAACGTGCCATCGCGGCTCGCCACCGACACATCGGCCCTGTTCTCGCGCAACCTGTTCAATTTCCTGTCCGCCTTCTGGGACAAGGAAAAGGGTGCGCCGGTGCTGGACGAGGAAATCGGCAACGCCATCCGCCTGACACAGGGCGGCAAGGTCGTGAACGAGCGGCTGCTCGGTTAGGGGAATCGCCTGTTCGCGCGGCGCGCGTCCAGGCCAACGTCCCGCAGCCAAATCGGGACGAACGGGGAGTCAAGACGATGGACTTTATTTCCATCCTGTCGGTTTTCGTGCTGGCATGTTTTGTCGGCTATTATGTGGTGTGGTCGGTTACGCCGGCGCTCCACACGCCGTTGATGGCGGTTACCAACGCCATTTCGTCGGTCATCATCGTGGGCGCGCTGGTTGCGTCGGCGGAAGCGGGGAGCGCTGCGGCCAAATATCTGGGCTTGCTGGCGGTCGTCTTTGCATCGGTCAACATCTTCGGCGGCTTTGCGGTCACTGAGCGGATGCTGGCGATGTACAAGAAGAAGGAGCGCAAGTGATGCATGAGATCGCACAGATCCCATGGGGCGTGAGCCTGGCCTATCTGGCCGCGGGCGTCCTGTTCATCCTGGCGCTGCGCGGGCTTTCCAGCCCGGCGACCAGCCGTCGTGGCAACCGCATGGGCATGATCGGCATGGCGATCGCCGTGGGAACCACGCTCTACACCCATGATGTGGTGAGCCTGCCCGAAATCATCGGCGCTATCGTCATCGGCGGCGGCATCGGCTTCATCATCGCGCGGCGGATCGCGATGACGGACATGCCGCAGTTGGTGGCGGCGTTCCACTCACTCGTTGGCATGGCAGCGGTGCTGGTGGGCGCGGCAGCCTATCTCAACCCCGGCGCGTTCGGCATATTGGATGCCGCGACCGGCGAGATCCACAATGCCAGCCGCATCGAAATGGGGCTGGGCGTGGCGATCGGCGCGATCACCTTCTCCGGCTCGATCATCGCCTTCCTGAAACTCAACGGCAATATGTCGGGCAAGCCGATCATGCTGCCGGGGCGTCACCTGATCAATCTGGGTACGCTGGCCGCGATCCTGGGGCTGATCGGCTATTTCGTGACCGACCAAAGCCCGTGGGTATTCTGGACCGTGACGGCGCTGAGCTTCATCATCGGTTTCCTGCTGATCATCCCGATCGGCGGGGCGGACATGCCGGTCGTGGTGTCGATGCTCAACAGCTATTCGGGGTGGGCCGCCGCCGCGATGGGCTTTACGCTGGGCAACAGCGCGATGATCATCACCGGCGCGCTGGTGGGGTCGTCGGGTGCGATCCTGTCCTACATCATGTGCAAGGCGATGAACCGCAGCTTCATCAGCGTGATCGCGGGCGGCTTTGGTGCCGATGCGGGACCGGCTGGGGCTGGCGGGCCGGTGATCGACCGCGCCTACAAGCGCGGATCGGCCGAGGACGCCGCCTTCCTGATGAAGCAGGCCGACAGCGTCATCATCGTGCCGGGTTACGGTATGGCGGTGAGCCAGGCGCAGCACGCGCTGCGCGAGATGGGCGACCTGCTCAAGAAGGAAGGGGTGAAGGTCAAATATGCGATCCACCCCGTGGCGGGTCGTATGCCGGGCCATATGAACGTGCTGCTGGCCGAAGCGAACGTGTCCTATGACGAGGTGTTCGAGCTGGAGGATATCAACAGCGAGTTCAGTCAGGCGGACGTCGCTTTCGTCATCGGCGCGAACGACGTGACCAACCCGGCGGCCAAGACCGACAAATCGTCGCCCATTTACGGGATGCCGATTCTGGACGTGGCCAACGCCAAGTCGGTGCTGTTCGTGAAGCGCTCCATGGGCGGGGCCGGCTATGCCGGTGTCGACAATGAGGTGTTCTATATGGACAACACCATGATGCTGTTGGCCGACGCCAAGAAGATGGTCGAGGAAATCGTCAAGGGGCTGGCGCACTAAAAGAAGGGGTGCCTTACTCAAATTCCGTTCGCCCTGAGCTTGTCGAAGGGCCGTTCTTCCTTAAAGAGGGAAGGGCGGGGCTTCGACAGGCTCAGCCCGAACGGTTTTTTTGGTTCCTGGGGATATCATGCACAAACTTGGTCTGATCGGCGGTCTCAGCTGGACGTCTACTGCCCGCTATTATGAGATCATCAACCAAGCGGTGCATCGCGCGCGTGGCGGGCAGCATAGCGCGCCGCTGCTGATCGAGAGCCTGGATTTTGCGACTGTTGCGGCCTGCACCACCGATGAGGAGTGGGACAACGCAGCAGGCGTTTTGATCGAGGCGGCGCGGCGGCTGGAGACGGCAGGCGCAGGGGCGCTGCTGATCTGCGCCAATTCGATGCACCGCGTCTATGACCGGGTACAGGGCGCGGTGGACGTGCCAATTCTCCATATCGCCGAGCGGGTCGGCAAGAAGATGCAGGCCGACGGCGTCGAGAAAGCCGCATTGATCGGCACGCGCAATGTGATGACCGAGAAATTCTATCGCCAGCGGCTGGTGGCGCATGGCGTGTCACTGCTGCCAGCCGACATGGAACTGGCCGACCGGATCGACCGCATCGTTTATGACGAACTGACCGTGGGCAAGATCAGCCGCGAATCCGAACGCTTCATGAAGTCGGAAATGACCGACATCGCCAAGCAGGATGTGCAGGCGGTGGTGCTGGCCTGCACCGAACTGGAACTGATCGTCGACGTGAAGGCCAATGTGCTGCCGATTTACGACTGCACGTCGATCCATGCCAAGGCCGGGGTCGATTTCATCCTGGGGTGAGCAAACGGAATTCAGGCGGGCAGGCTGCCATCCTCGAACAGCCAGGCCATGGCTTCGTCGGGATCGCTAAAGGTCTCAACATGGGGCTGTGGGGGCAATGCGCGCTTGGCTTGCAGCTTGTTCAATATCGAACCAACGACAATGGCGTAGCGCCCCCTATTTTCTTGCATCATCGTTACGAAGGATTGGCCGAATACTTCGCTGATTTCGGAGGATTGAACAGGAAAATCGCGGCAATCGGCAAAAACGCGGTAATTGTCGTTCACCTTGCGGATAGCCGTATGCAATTTGAGAAATTCCGATTCAAAGGCGCGAAAATCGGCCAGCGACCAATAGCCCTGCTGGACCAGACGTAATAGATTCTCGTCAGGATCGTAAGAAAAACTGAACATCGACCTCTCCCCGCTTTACATTTTGCCGCTGCGTAGCAGCTTCGCGGGATGGCGTGAATGTCGCCGGGGCAATTGGTTGCCGGTTCCGGTTCAGTTGGTGCGACCGGGATGCGGCTGATGTAACGATCCTACCGCACCGCCGTCCATGTCTGGGTCTTGCAGAAGAAGGCGATGCAGCCTTGCACTTTCAGGGTGCCGTTGGGGTTGCGGCTGATTTTGGACGTGTAGCTCTTGCCGCTTTCCGGGTCGTAGATCGTCCCCTTCCAGAGGTTACCCGCGTCAGAAAAGCCAGTCAGCAGGGGCAGGCCCAGCAACGGGCGGGAACGCAGCGCCGGGTCGGCATTTTCAATGTCGGTATGGGGGCGGCCCGGCGTGGGTTTGAGTATCTTTTCGATTTTACCACACAGGCTTTTGCCGCAGGGGGCGATCTGAACGATCGCCTTGGCATCGACCGTGGCCCAGCGACCGGTGACCGGTTGTGCGGCATGAGCGGGCAGGGCGATGGTTGCGGTCAGGGCGGCGAGGGTAAGGCTTGCAGCTTTCATGCGATCCGTTTCTCCGTGTCTTTTGCGGAAGGATAAGCCGCAAATGACAACGCCCGCCACCGCCTTTTTGGGCGGAAGCGGGCGTATTGGGTCAGAACGCTACGGCGGTGGGCCGTGATGCGCTGAAATTTTCAGAAGGCCGTGCTGATCGAGCAGGCCGCCGGACCCAGGATGACGACGAACAGTGTCGGCAGGATGAAGAGAATCAGCGGCACGGTCATGATTGCGGGCAGGCGGGCGGCCTTTTCTTCGGCGCGCATCATGCGTTCATGGCGGAACTCGGCCGACAGCACGCGCAGCGCCGACGCAAGCGGGGTGCCGTATTTTTCGGTCTGGATCATGGTGGTCACCACGCCCTTGACCGCGTCCAGCTTGACGCGGGTGGCGAGATTTTCAAACGCCATGCGCCGTTCGGTGAGGAAGCTGAGTTCAATCGCCGTCAGCTGAAATTCGTCGCCCAGTTCGGGATAGGCCTTGCCGAGTTCGCGCGCGACCCGGTTGAAGGCAGCGTCTACGGTCAGGCCCGCTTCGGCGCAGATGACGAGCAGGTCGAGCGCGTCGGGCAGCCCCTTGCGGATCTCGGCGGAGCGCTTCTGCACCTTATTGTCGATATAGATGTCGGGCGCCTTATAGGAGAGCAGCAGCGCGACCGCGAAGGCGAAGAAGCGTTTGACCGGACCCCATTCGGGCTGAATGCCAACACCATAGAGCAGCAAGGCGGCAGCACCGCCAATGACGATCGGCATGATCATACGGCCAAAGATGACGGCAACCGCCATATCCTTGGACCGGATACCGGCCTGCGCCAGGCGGATCTGTGCGTCCTTGAGCTGATCGTCCTGCAGGACTTTCAGGCTCGACAGGAAAGACCGCATATGATCGGTCGTCTGGTTGCGCTGGACCAGCTTGGCACGGCGCTTGGCGGTGGAGGCGGTGATGCCCGCCTTCAACTGTTCGCGCCGGTCGTTGAGCGCCTTGACCCGCTTGGCCATCGGATCGCGCACGGTCATGATCGCATAGAGGGCGAACAGCATGGCGAGCGTCGCGAGGGCCGCGAGCAGCGTGCCGAAATCGGTGGCGGTCATGCCGAAAAGCGTGCCGGCAGGGGTAGGGGCGTCCATGTCTCTTATCCCCGATCAGATTTCAAAATTGACCATCTGGGCCATGATGAAGGCGCCGATGCCCATCCAGCACATACCCCCGATGCCGATCACCTGCATCAGCGAAAGCCCGAAAATGCCCGCCGGATCGGGCGTGAAGAAGGGACTCATATAGTTGAAGTTGATGTAGCAGATCATGAAGAACACGAGGAAGGGCAGGCAGCCGATGATGTAGGCGGATGCCTTTGATTCCGACGACATGGCGCGGATCTTGAGCTTCATCTGCGCACGCTGGCGCAGCACGGTGGCCAGGTTCGACAGAGTTTCGGCCAGGTTGCCGCCGGTTTCCCGCTGGATCGCCAGGGTAATGACGAAGAACTGGAATTCGGGCGTGCCGAGGCGATCGGCAGTTTCCTGAAGCGCCTGCTCCATCGTCCTGCCGATCTTGATCCGTTCGGTGATCAGCTTGAATTCCTCACCCACTGGTCCTGGAATTTCACTCGACACGATGCCCAGCGTTTCGGCGATGGGCAGGCCGGAGCGCAGGCCGCGCGTCAGCAGTTCGAGCGCGTCGGGGAATTTGGCGTTGAAGCGGTTGATCCGTTGCTTGATCAGGCGGCTGACCCACCAGTGCGGCAGAATCAGACCGGCGGCCAGACCCACCATGATGGCCATCAGGAAGGGGAAGCCGCGCACCATCAGCAATGCCGACAGCACCAGGAATATGCCCGCGCTGGCGGTCATATATTGGCTGAGCGTCCATTTCTTGCCGGTCATCCTGATCCGCTTGGTCAGATTTTCCGGGTTGGGGATGAGCGACACCAGCATCTTGGCTTCGACACCGGTCGCGCGGTTGGAAATCACCTTGCGCATCCGCGCTTCGAGCAGGGCTTCGGCCGATTCGCTGTGACGGCCACGGATCATCGCAACCCGGCGCTTGCGCGCCTTTTCCGGCGAAGGACCGGCAAAGGCTATGACGACCAGACCCAGCAGAGTCGCCACCAGCACCGTTATCAGGATGAAATTGCCGTCCATCTGTTCGCCCGTTCCCCAGTCAACGCCACCGCCCGGTCAGGCGGCGTGCGCGGTCAATCTTCCAGTGCGGCTATCTTGGCCTTGCGACGCGACGGCATCATGTTGCGGAAATCGCCGATCTTGCCGAGCAGGGAGTCGCCTTTTTTGCGCGATGCCGCGGTGCCAGCCTGAGCGTTGTCCGCTTCGCTCGCGCCCATCACCTGATCGAGCAGGGCGGTGCAGGCTGCACCAACCTTGCTGCCCTTGGCAGTTTCCGCCAGCGTTTTGCCGAGCTTTGCAGCCTGTGCGCCGATGCGCAGGTCGAACGGGATGAGGACATCGACCTTACGTTCGATCGACGTCTCGAAATCCTTGCGGCTGATTTCGGGCGAGCCGGGATGGACGCGGTTGGCGACCACCAGCACGCGCGATTGCGGCGCATTGCTCTTGAGCCAGGACAGGATGCGGATGGTGTCGCGCGCGGCCGCCAGCGTCAGTTCGGTCACGACCAAAGTCACATGAGCGTCGGTCATCAGATGCGGATGCTGGATCAGCATGTTGCGCGGCAGATCGACGACGCTGCATTCAAACACCTGCCGGAATTCTTCCAGCAGCTGGTAGAAGGCGCCGCCATCGGTCAGCATCGGCTGGCTGATCGGCGCTTCGGCCGACAGGATCGCCAGCGTGTCGCTCGCCCGCACCATGGCGCGTTCGATGAACAGGCCATCGATCCGGCTGGGATTGTCGATCGCGTCGGTCAGGCCACGACCCGGTTCCAGATCCATCGCCAGCGCATTGGTGCCGAAATGCACGTCGAGGTCGAGCAAGGCGGTCGGGCGCTTCTTCTTTTCCGAGAGCATCCATGCCAGCGAAGTGGCGATGCTGGACGCGCCCACGCCGCCGCGCGTGCCGATGACCGCGACGGTCATGTGCGGACGTTCGGGCGCGGCGTCGCGCGGGGCCATGAACACGGCCTGCGCATTGGCAAGAGCGTCGCGCAACTGGTCCGCACCAAATGGCTTGAGCAGATAATCCTGAATGCCGCTGGCAACCAGATCGCGATAGAGGCGCACGTCATTGACCTGGCCCGCCGCGATGACGACCGTGCCGGGCTCGCACACTTCGGCCAGGCTGTTAATGTCGTTGAGCGGATCACCGCTTTCGGACATGTCGACGAACAGGATTTGCGGGGACGCGGTGATCGACAGGCTCTGGACCGCATTGCGCATCCCGCCCTTGTTCACCTTTTCCGGTGCCCAGCCCAGTTCGGAACAGACCGACCGGACCAGATCATAGCTATGATCGTCGCAGACGAAGGCGTGAAAGGGATCCCGCGGGCCGTTATGGCCCGGTTTCCAGGGTGCGTTCATATCACTGGCCTCCTGCTGTCATTTGCTTGAGTTCGCCAGCGCCGGTCGGCGGCTTGTCCCGATAGGTGGAAATGGCGCGGTTCGACGTGGCCGTGCGCAGATTGCTGTCAGTACCCTGACCCCGGACGAGATCTTCAGGATTGGCGACCATCGCGGCCAGATTGCTGTTGGTGCCGCAGCCGAAATTGGACGATGTGCCCAGGTTCATGTCGGCTTCCTGCTTGCTGCTCCAGTCGGGGCAGCCCGGCACGCTGGCGGTGGCGCGGCGCACGATCAGGCGGACGCTGCCCTGCGGCGCGTCGCCAGCGGCAGCCGAACTGTCCTCTGCGACCAGCAGGCCGTGGCGGGCGACGACATCGGCGATGCCGTCGCGCAAGCCGGGGCTGTAATAGCCCGCGTCGGTGACGATTGCGACCTGATCACCATAGCCAAGGCCAATGGAAGCGAACCAGTCGTTGAGGCGGCCTGCCTCATAGGCGGACAGCGAGTCGCCGCTGGCCTGCACGTCGAACGTGTAGGCGGCGTAGCTGACGACTGGCTGATGCACCGATTCGACGCTGCGGTTGGGGCTGTCGGTTACGCAGCCAGCGAGTGGCAGCGCCAATATGGCGAGTGCCGTGAGGGTCTTGGCGGACAGATAGGTCATGTCTTTCGTCCTTCCGTCAGAAGCTGAAGCCGGGGGCGGCTTTGCCGGGCTTGCCCGACTTGGCGCCTGGCGTGGCGACCGGCACAGCGGCGGACGCCTGCGGGCCGGGGGTGACCGGCGTGGGTGATCCGGGGGCGCGATGCGGCATTTCGCCGCGCTTGCCGCTGATCCCGTCATTGCCCTGCTGAAGCAGGAGCCCCTGGCCGACATTGGCGTTGCGGAAACCGTCGGTCGGCAGGCGCACGTCCGATGCGTTCATCGGCTTCACCAGATAGGGGGTGACGACGATGACCAGCTCGCTTTCGCTGCGCTGGAACTGGCGCGACTTGAACAGGCTGCCCAGGATCGGCAGGTTGCCGATTCCCGGCACCTTGTTGATGCCGTTGCTGGTTTCATTGTTGAGCAGGCCCGCAATCATGAAGGCCTGACCCGAACCCAGCTCCACCGTGGTTTCGGCAGTGCGGCTCTTGAGCGCAGGGACGTTGGCGTTCAGCGTGAAATCAAGACTGGACACGGTCGGGCGGACCCGCAGCGAAATGCGGCCATCGGCCAGCACGGTCGGCGTGAAGGCCAGCTGCACGCCATATTGCTTGAATTCGATGCTGTTGCCCTGCGTGCCATTGCTGATCGTGTAGGGATATTCGCCGCCTGCCAGGAAGCTGGCGGTTTCGCCCGACAGGGCGGTCAGGTTGGGCTGTGCCAGCGTGGTGGCAAGGCCGCTCGATTCGGCCAGGTCCAGTGCGCCGGCAATGTCCAGGCCGAACAGACGGGCTACACCGCTCAGGCTGTAGCTGCCGTCGATCGGGAAATTGAAAGTTCCGCCGCCTTGATCGTTGAAATCAACGAAATTGCGCGTGCCGCCGCCGATACCGCCGGCGATATTGTTCTGGCCACCAGGATCCCGACTGCTGAAATTTGTACCAATCTTGTGGCCGACATCCTTGCTGACTTCGGAAATCTTGACCTGGAGCATCACCTGCAAGGGCGTCGCCATGCGCAGGCGGCTGACCACGGTGGTTTCCTTGCCGACGAAGGCCTGCGTCAGCCGTTCGGCTTCGGCGGCATCTTCGGGTGCCTGGATAGTGCCGGTCAGCAGGACCATGCCATTCATCTTGTTGACCGCAATGTTCGCGCCGGGCATCGCCAGGCGGAGCATGTCGTCGATGCTGGTCAGGTTGTTGCCGACGCGCACCGTGCCGGAAAACAGCACTTTGCCATTGGGCGCGGTAGCGAACACGGTGGTTTCGCCCGCCTTCTTGGCGATCAGGTAGAGCTGGTTCTGCGAGCGGACATGGACGTCGACCACTTCGGGGTTGCCGATCACCACGTCGGACATCCTGTCCGACAGATTGACCACGCGGCTGCCGCCGACCGACATCAATATCGCATTATCCTGCGCGCTGGACGGAGCGGCATTGAGTGCCGTTCCGGGGACTGCGGCCATGGCAACGGCCAAGCCGAGTGCGATCGCGGGTCCGGCGACCTTGCGCCCGGACAAGTGGAATATCGACTTCATCTTACTTCCCCCCGACCGGAACTTCGGTCACGCTGGTGCCGCGGGCCACGCGGATGACCGGGCCTCTGACGGCAACCGGCGCAGTTATCTGGGCACCAGTGCCAGCCATCTGGCCGCCCTGGTTTTCGGCCTTGGCCGGGACCGAGCTGCGCTGGTAGCGCGACACGTCCGCACCGGTTGAATAGGTGGAGCCGCGATCGACCGGGCGCGACGCGATCTTGGCGATGATCGCCTTTTCCGCGTTCGGGCTGGCGCCATCGGGCAGATCGACGTCAGCACCGGCAATGGCGGCGTCAAGATCGGACGCGGTATCTGCGATCGACCGCAGCGACATCGACAGCGAGCCGATGGTCTGGGCAACCGCGATCTTTTCCGCGATCTTGGGCGTCACTTCGATGGTGACGTTGGAATAAGTGCGCACTTCGGGCTTGCCGTCCGCGCCCATCGCATCCATGCGCTGGTCGGTGGCAAGGACGCGCAGGTTGCGCAGGATGGTTTCGGAGACTTTGAGCGCCTCGCCATCGCCGCCGCCCGCCACGCTTTGCGTCAGGACCAGGTCGATGCGGTCGCCCGGAAAGACGAAGCCTGCGACCGAGCTTTGCGCCGAGACAGGGACGGTGACCGCCCGCATACCAGCGCCGAGCGCCGCCGCCAGGAAGCCGCGATCGCCGGGCTTGACCAGGCCACCCTGGGTCAGCGGCTGTCCGGCCGAGATGGCGGTGCGTACGACGCTGCCTGCCAATTTGATCGGGTCAGCCTGACCCTTAAGATAATAGGCCTGTTCGATCAGATCCTTGGGCCAGGGCTGGAAGCGGAAGCTTTCCGCGTCCAGGATGGTGCCGACCGGCAGAGCCTTGGTCGCGACCAGCACATGGGGCTGGTCGGCTTCCGTCGGCATCGACGCGGCATTGACCTGCGGTGCGCTGGATGAGCTTAACATGCTGCGCGCAAGCAAGGCTGTAGTGACCGCTATGATAAGCGCTCCAACCAGCAGCACGATTTTCTTGGCATCCATGACGAAATTCGCCTCCCTGTAGTGGGTGCACTGCCCCCAGTGCTTCACTCATCACGTAAATTGGTTAAGATATCGTTGGCCACGGCAGCAGCCACAGCGCCGCGAGTGAAATCGCCACGCCATAGGGGATTTCCGGCTGCCCCAGCCGCCGGGTCATGCGGTGGTGGATGACCGTGACCAGCGTGACCACGCCGCCCAGCAGCGCCATCAGCACGACCAGCGACAACACAGCCTGCCATGGAAACCACAGCGCGAGCGCGGTCAGCAGCTTGACGTCGCCGCCGCCCATCATGCCCAGCGCAAACAGCGCAGCAAACAGGGTGAAGATTGCTGCGCCGACCAGCAGTTGCACCGCCATGTCGGGCCACAGCGCATAGCCATTGGCCAGCCACCAGAGCGGGGCGAGGGCCGCGACCGCCAGATTGAGCCGGTTGGAGATGATCCGCGCACGCAAATCGGTGATCGCCGCCGCGATCAGCAGCGCGCCAAGGGCGCATAGCAGCGCCACCCTGAAATATTCGCCCATCATGGGATTTGACCCTAGACCCGATGGCTTACCAAACCTTTACTAAGAAAGGCGGTTTCGCGTGGCTCCGGCCAAATCGACGGACAAAACCAGCCCTATTTGAATCAATATCTTAGGGTTGGCGCGCAAAACCAAACGGGCCGGAAAGCTGCGTCAACAGCTCCCGGCCCTGCACAGCGAATGGAGGTTCGCCATGACTGATATTCATCTACCTGCATCGGCACCATTGGGCCAGCGGCAGTTCACCAATATGCTTCGTAGCCTGCACAACATCGATGCCTACCAGCTTCCTGAATTGACCCATGGGCAGCAAACTGACTTCGTGCAGAATCCGGTGAAGTATTTCATCCGCGCCGACGATGAGCAGCAGGGCTTTATTTGGCGCGAGATCGCTAAGCGCCAACCTGTCGAGCAAACTGTGCCCGATTTGCTCGAAGCCCTGCGCGATCTTGAGGCGCTCGTCCGCAGCACCGGAATGCACAATTCCATTGAAGCAGCGGCGGCGCGCAAGCTCATAACCAAGGTGACGGCGCTATGAGTGAGGATAACTCCATCGGCATCTGGATCAGCGACGAACTTCCGGACGGCCTGCGCGAAGAAAACGGCGTCATCGAATTTGAGTGCCGATCGTGTGGGGCGTGGACTGAATGGCGTGGCGAGATCGCTGACTATGATCCCGATGCTCACGAAAACATGTGCGGCGGATCGCTACGGTGCTGCCCATGATCATCGACATAGATTGCCCGCTCTGCCGAGGCGAGGGGCGCATTGAAACCGGTGAGATGGAAAGCGGCCCCGCTGGCATCGGCTTTGAAACCATCGACTGCCCTCGCTGCGGCGGAACCGGCGCGGTCGCCCATGATCTGAATGAGGATTGCGACGATGACGACTGAGTATGTCTCAAATTTCCGCGCTGATACCGACGAGAAGGGCTTTATCACTCTTCGCACTGGCGACCGCAATGATGCCCCCGACAGCGACTTGATCGCGAGCGTGTGGAACGATGATTTTCTGTCGCTCCTTGTGAACGCGCCTGCGCTTCTTGTGCTGGCCCACCAGTATAAGAACGATCTGCGATATCCAATGAACGACGACAGCCGACACCGCCGCTTAGAGGCAATTGACCGCGTTCTGGATGCCGCCACCCCCAAAGGACCACTGACATGACCAAAGACACTGAGGCGCTGCGGGAGGCGTTGGCCGCGCATTATCCCACCGGGGAATGGATGCAGCCATGCGGCAATCATGTCCTTTGTTGCAGTTGCGGCGAGAACCTCTGGGGCGTTGATCGCGATGCTTGCAAGGCGGCATGGCGGACGCATGTGATCGAAGCCCTCGCCACCCCAGCCAGCGACGAACTAGGCTTCGACCCGACCGCCGAAGTGGGCGACGAGGTTTTCCCGCATGACACCATCGGGAATGGCGGCGGGCTTGATCCTGCGGCTGGGGAGGTTACTTGGCTTGGTCCCATACCTAACATTGGCGGACTAAAGCCGGAATGGTTGCCCGACGAAGCTATCGTAATGATCGCTTTCAACCCGCGCGACTGCCATACTTGGCTTACGTGGGAATTTGCAGCAAAGCGGAAGGCCCCGGCGAAGGATAGGGATTGGGAAAACGCGACGGCCTTTTGCATCGAAACACCCCTCTACGCCCACCCACCGCACCCCGCGCCCGTCGATCCTGTGGCGGGCGGGGAGGCTTTGCGGGAGGCGGATGTAATGATCGGCAACTTCATCGCTCAATACGACGAAGGCGCTGCCGGATGCCTCATGGACGCCGACGACGCGCAAGCGTTGGCCAGCGAGTTCAAGCGGATGCAAGGGCTGATCTACTGTCCCGGCGTCCTGCGGTGCGCAAAGTGTGACTTCCGACTGATGAAGACGACACTGACGCCTGCGGGTGCCTTCGCAAATGAGGAGCCGGATAGTTGCCCTAACTGCAATGTGCCTATGTGGCGCGTCACATGGCAGGACGAGGCGCGGGATGCCTACAAGACTGCCGAGAGCCAGATGGATCGGGCCTTGGAAGCTGAACGCGCCCTCGCCGCCCTCAAAGGACCATCCGCATGACGGGGGAGGCTATCATCTCAGATTGCGGCACCTACCGCTACCGCCTGGACCGTTACGTGTCGCCCCATGCGATGGTTACGGCGGTCATCATGGTCAACCCATCGACGGCGGACGCCACGCAAGACGACGCGACAATTCGCAAGCTGCGCGGGTTCGGTGAACGCAACCAATGGGGCCATATCATTGTCGGCAATCTGTTTGCCTACCGCGCTACAGACGTTCGGGAGCTAGCAAAGGCCTGCGATCCTGTCGGCCCTGAAAATGACGATCACCTAATCAACATTTTTGCAGAGTGTGACCAGGCGGTGTTCGCATGGGGGCCGGTCACAAAGCAGCCGAGGATGGTCCGCAGCCGGTGGATTGATGTTGCCAATCTTGCGCGCGGCTCAGGACTTGACCCGCTTTCCATCGGACCGGTGGCTAAATGCGGCCACCCCAAACACCCGCTTATGTTGCCTTACAGCAGCGCAATCCTAGATTGGAACCCACCCCATGACTGACCAACCGACGCAGGATGCTATCGTGTCGCAGCGGGCAAAACCGTTCGAGCGCCTGAAATACTACCCTGATTATATTGATGACGCGGAAGGGCTGGAGCGTCTTAGGCAGGATGTGCGGTCAAGCAGGGGGCACGACATGGCCCATATCAATTATAACTCGCTGGGCCGCCTGATCGACACCATCGAACGCCTGAGACATGACCGCGCCGAGATCGAAGCCGCCACGATCGAGCGGTGCGCTAAGGACATGGCACAACTCAAAGCCGAGAATGAACGCCTGTCGAAGCATATAGCGAGCGGCGTCCTGCCGGGACTTTTGGACGACGACGAAAAAGACGCGCTACTCGATTTCGTGAAGCATCTCCGCAACCTGAAAGGCCAAACATCATGAGCGAGGCCCCGGAAATGGTCCATTTCGTCGCAGGCCATATCCGCGCAAAATGCCGTTACCCTAGCGGGCAAGCGCGGTTTGGCGTCGACGAATCGTGCATCGCGGCGAAGGCGGCGCTCGACGCAATGCGATCATGGAATTGTGCGCAGCGGAAGCGGCGCAGTCACCCGGTACTCGCGCCTGCGCCAGGAGAGAAATCATGAGCGAGATTGAGACGCTGGCGAAGGGGGATGGAAAATGATTAACGACCCACATTTGATACTCATCGCGCTTCTCGCCGGTCACGCGTTGGCAGACTACCCGCTCCAAGGCGACTTTCTGAGCAAAGCCAAAAACCGCACGGCACCAATTCCTGGCGTCCCATGGCAGCAGGCCCTTGGCGCGCACGTCGTCATTCACGGCGCGTTCGTGGCCTTCATCACCGGGATTTGGTGGTTGTTCTTTGCCGAGGCGCTGATCCACTGGATTACCGACGATGCCAAGTGTCGCGGGAAGCTGACCTTCAATCAGGATCAGGCGATCCATGTCACCTGCAAGCTGGTGTGGTTTATGGTTCCGGCGGCATGGGCGGCGTTTTCTCCAGTCGCGTGGATCACCCCATGACCATCGCCGACCAAATCACCGCCCTCCTAGCCGCCGACCCGATATGCGGTGGCCGCGTGACGGGGGAGACTGTCAGGGCTATTGCGGAGATCGTGGGCGAGAGGGCGGCTATTGTGGCGTGGTTGCGCGACGACGCCGGAAAGACCCGCCAGGATTTGTCCCGTATGCACCGCCGCCGCCTGCTAACCATAGCGCAGACGGCGGAATGGGAAAGCATGATCGAGTTGAAATCTGGTCTTGCCGACGCAATCGAGCGCGGCGACTTTGGCGCGGGGGAGGGGTGAATGTTTAGCGATCTTCCTTTGGCCGAGATAGAGCGGCGTAGACAGGCGTCCATCGAGGTAATGAAGGAACGCAGCCGCAATGAGTTCGAGCGCTGGTATCAAAAGCGCTGCGATGAGTTCTTTTGGCGTAATGGCCGATGCTGCGCCGGTTGCGATCATTGGAATAGCGACCAAGGTGATGTGGGAGAATGTCTTTCCGCTCCGCCTGTCTCCGGCGAACAGGTGCTCAAAAGCCTTGGAATATCGTGGGCAAGTTACACGCCGCCGCCAGGTCAGCCATTCACAAGCCGCGATCACGTCTGTGGAGCATTTCAGGATACTTTCGATTGGGATTCGCTTGGCATGGAATATCTAGCCTCCATTGGCGCGACTGCCAAAGCCTAATCGAGGCCGCGTCACCCATTAACCTCCACCAGCGGAGCCATCTGCCCCCGCGCCCGCTTGGTGGTGGACAGCACATTGTCCCGCATGACCCGCGCCGGGTCGACCCCAAGCGCCTGAGACGCCACGACAGGGTTGCCGGTGACCGATATGTCATTGCCCCGCACGTCGACGCTCTCAGCGCTGTATCGGGTCCATGGTGCCTGCCATTGCGCGCCGGTGCGTTCGCCTATGTGCAGCCCATCGCGGCAATCTCGGATCGTGTTGCGCAGGATAGCGATGCGACGGCAGCCGCCCTTGGTGGTGAGGGCAATCGGATTGCCGGATATATCGCATAGCCGGATGCTGCCGTTATCGATTCCCAGGAAGTCTATGCCATGATCGCGGCCGCCGCGCACCGTGCAGCTGTGGGCGTGAATGTTACTGCCGCCGTTGGCCTTAATGCCGTCATCTATCGGGTCGATGGCTGTTAGCCGCACGAAATATATCTGCTCGATCATCTTTGCCGGGTCGTATTCGTTGCCGTTTTGGCTGATCTGAACGCCGTTCAGGCCGCCTACAGTCGTAAAACCCTCAATCCGCAGCCATTTGACGCCGCCGCCCCCGATCGCGGCCTTACTGTTGTCCGTCGCGATGATGCGGGTGTCCTTGCCACCGCGGATCGTGATGAATTTGCCCTTGGAGCCGGACAGCCCGCGCGGGAGGGTGATGTTGCCGATTATGTCACCATCGGGGAGGGTGTAGGTGTCGCCGGGTTTTAGGGATGCCAGGGCGCGGTTGATGGCGGCGGGGGTCATGTCGGTATCCAGGGCGTCGGCTGCTGGATCATGTTCGATATGTAGGCACCTCCCACGATGTGGCCCGCTGGGGATAGGTGCAGAAGATCAGCGTTGAACATGGCCGTGTCTGCGATCTTCCATGGCGTGCCCGGCACGGAAAACAGGCTGTTCAAATCCCAATAGCCGTCGATCCCGGCAATGCCAGCGCGGACCAGTGCATCAAAGTCGGCAATACGCTGCTGCGTCGTCGTCGGGGTGCCGCCATCCGCATTGCGCGGGAGTGGTGTGCAGGCAAAAACAAAACACGGAAGGCCAGGGTTTTCCAACGCCCAAGCGGCACGAATTTCAGCCGCCTTGGTCGCATAATATCCAGCCACCTGTGCAGCAGTCTTGTTGCCAGCACTGCTATCGAGATCGTTGGTTTCCAGAAACAGGACGGTTGTGCTGGTCAGGTCCAGACTTTCCGAACGCCTCACGCCATCGGCTATAAATGTCGCCATTTGGCTCGATGGTTTGGCCATCATGCGCAAGGGCGTCTCGACCCCGGTTGCGACAGCCGCAGCACGGAAGCCGCGCCGGAACATGCCGCCGCCCTCCACCGTTCGACCGCCTGCGCCGATAAGGCCACCGTCACCAAGCGCCGCGTCGGTATTGTTGTAGGCGATGCTGTGACCGATGACCGTATAGGTGTGGACCGGATGCACGCCATAGGCGACCAATATGTCACCCTCCAAAGAGCCAGCCACGATCCCGGATGGCCCAGACGTTCCAAGGACGCTTGGAGCCGTCCCATCGTCCGCCTTACGCCCCACGCCGGTAGGCAGCGTCCCGGATGCATAGGGCGTCGTCTGTGTCGAGAACTGGCCAGCGGTAAGGACGCGCTCTTTCTGGAGATCAAGCGTTGTCCCGGCGTCCAGCGACAGACCGGTAAATTCGGCCAACTGCGTCAAGGCGGCACCGTTCACCACGGAAACGGGCGCGGGGGATATGCCCAGCAAAATCGCCCCGTTCAGGATTGCAATGCGCGATGGGACGTCATTGCCGATGGCTATCTCACCGCCGCCTGTGCCTCCGACATAGTAACCCTGCCCAAACACGCGCAGGGCGGTGACATCAGTTGCGGCCAGCTTGGCCTTGGACACGGTGAGAGCGCGAACCGAACTGGCGTTCGTCCCCTGCTGTGACTGCGCGATGTCGTTATACTGACCAACGATCTGCCAGGACTTGACCGGCGCAGGCGCACCACCGCCACCGCTGCGCGCGCCGAGGCTAAGGCTTAATCCAAGGCCGATCATTGCGCGGTCTCCAGTGCCAAAGCCCAATCCCGCGCCGCCTGCAATCGCCCCGTGTTAGCGGCACACACAAAGGCATCCGCCTCAGGAATCAGGATATTGCCGAGAGGAATGACGGCACTTCCACCGGGTCCGTCAGCGCTTTGGGCGCTTTCGGTGGTGCCGGGCAAATCGGTTGCGCGGCCCGAACGTTGAGCGGCTTGGTAGCGCAGGACGGCAGCATGATAGCGCTGGCCAAGATCATCAGCGCGCGCGTCGGCTTGTTCAGCATGGGCGGCATATTCGGCTTCCTTCTTCATCTTGGCGGACAGGGCGACTGCGGTGGCCTCAGCCTGCGCGCGGGCATAGTTGGTGGCGTCTGCGCGGCGACCGGACTTTTCTGCCTGTAGCGCGCCCTGTGTGGCGGACAGGCGGAATGTCTGGATGGTGGCGAAGATCGTCAGGATGGCGATCAGCACGCCCGCCCCGATGATCGCGGCCTGCTGGAGGCGGGAGAGGATCATAGCGGGTAGCCTGAAATTTGAAGCGCGATATCCTCGCTAACGTCGCGCAACTCCGCTTCAGCTAGAGCAGCATCGTCTCCGCTTATTGCGATGTCCCCATCTTTCAGCATGACGCCGATCGCCATGATCTTAATGGCGGTTTCGCGGCTCAGTATAACTATTTCACAGGCTTCGCAGTTCATGTTATTGTTCCCCATGCCAATTCGTCGCCGCCCACGAGCCGCTCGACTGTTCAAGCCAAAGGCAAAGCCCGCGCCGCCGAGCTGGTATGACCGTCACGCGCAGGGAGGCAGGCCGCGCAAAGGGTGCTGGTGCGGCTAAGTTCACAGCTTCTGCTCCACCGGGATAGGGTCATTGGCCGGCTGATCGACCTTGACGGGCATGGGCGATTCCGGCGCGGCTTTCCCGCCGCTGGAGGAGCCGACCCAGAACGAAAACGCTGCCACCGCGAAGGACTTCCATGTGCCGATGACATCGCCGATCATGGCCGCGTCCTTGGAGATCGCGACGACCCAGACGGAAAAACCAGCATAGGCGACGATCGCGACGCCGCAGAACAGGACGACAAGGCGTAGGTGCGGGATGCGGGCGGTCATGACAGCATCGCCTTGGCCTTGGCGTAATGCGCCTTGCGATCAGCCAGGCCATTCGATCCGCCATTGATCCGCTTGGTGATGCCAACAATATCGTCATTGTCGGCCAGCGCGTTCAGGTTTTTGTCTCGCCAGAACAGCAGAGCGACATGCAGGCCGATGGACGGGTTGGCGACGATCGCGGGGTATTCCTCGAAATCGATGCCCGCCATCTTGCCGAAACGCGCATAATTCGCCCGCCCGGTTAGCTGGATCGGGCCACGACCCTTGTAACGAACACCATCGCCCGCAACCACATTGCCCAAGTCCTTGCGCCCCTCATAGGCAGCGCCGCTGGCAATCTCCTCCATGTAGCGGAATGATCCGCTTTCATGGACAAGCTGCGCCATGAAATGCGCCAGACGCAGCGGGCTATCCATGATCCCGAACGCCGGAAAATGGACATTGGCCGCAATGGCGAGCGCGCGGGCTTTCGTCGCGTCGGCACCGAAGCGCGAGAAGAGGGCGCGGAACGTGTTTTGCCCCGCCACCCCGTCCGCTACCACGCCAAGCGCTTTCTGCAGGTGTACTATGTCCATCAAATTTCCCCTAGCTTTGCCGACATGTCAGAAGGCACATGCAGATGGAGCGGGAAGGCGTCGCCCAGGATCGCCCGAACCTGCTGCAACTCAGGACTGCTTGGTTCCTGCCGAAATTCCTTGGCGATCAGGATATTGACAGCGATGGTGAGGCGACCAATCTTATCTTCGAGCAGGTCCATCCTGACGTTGAGTTCCTGCACCTTTTTCGACTCTTCCCCGTTCCGCCGCGCCTCGCGTTCCTGACGCCGCTCGTCGCGCTTGCTCCACCATTCCAGCAGCCATTTCAGGCCAGCGCCGATCGCGACTAGACCGCCACTTCCCAGCAGCCATTGCGCGGTGGTTGGCTCATCGCTCATGTCACGCTTTCAGCGTCGCAGCGGCGGTGTAGGTGTCGCCATGCCAGCGACCTCCGACGCTCGTGTTCCGTTTCCAGATGGACAGGGCCAAGTCGCTGGCATCTTCATAGGATCGACCAGATACGGTCAAATCCTCAACATAGGCCCGGTACAGCACCCACGATGCAGCCTTGTTGACGGCAACGGTCGCCCATGCCCCATAGGCACCCCAGACGGCCAGCAAAGCCTCCAGATTGGCGATCCCGACAGGCACACTATTCTGCCAGCGGAACGAGCCGCTATCCCGATAGAACGTCTGCGCCTCAGTGTTCGGGCCGGGCAGGATGACGCCGCCGCCCGTTTCCTGATAATTGCTCTGGCCAAGCTCCGCGCCGTTGTTCACGCCAAGCTCGGTCCCGCTATTATCGCCCGCCGTCATGAATTGCAGGAAGTTGACAGTCGATCCGCTGGCATTGGCGATGGCGTTGAACGGCAGAGTATTGCTGCTCGAATACAGCGCCTTGCGCGTAACCAAACCCTCCAGCGCCACGAAATATCGGTGCGTCGGGTTGGCGAGAATATAGGTCTTGATCGGGTCCGCCATCTTGATAGCGACATTGCGACCCGCGCTCATCCCTGACCGCGAACAGGCACCGTGCAGGCCGCCCTTGGTTGTCCGCTCAAAGGCCATGTCTGCGGCGAAAAAGTTGGATACGATCGGACAATGTAGCGTCGAAGGGTCTGCGCCGGTAAGGACGGCTGCCTGAGCCGCCGCGATGTTCGTGAAGGTCAGTGCCTCGCCCTGGACCGGGACGCGCGTCACCTCCGCACTCGGAAGCGTGCTGTGCGCCATGTCCAGCAGGACAAGGCTGCCGGGCGACAGCATTTCGTCCACGAAGCTGGAGGCTGCGATCGAAGCCGCGTCACCAATCAGCGACGCATCAGATTTATAGAGGGTTCCCATGCGTCAAATCCCCAATGCGCGAAGGCGGCGAAAGATGATGAAGGCCGTGACCGCGTGTCCGAAGGTGTGGAGGTGCAGGCCATCGATCCGCAGCGACGAAGGCACGATGTCATCGGCGATGTCCGCCGCGTCCTGCGTCGCATAGCTTGCCGCGTGAGTCGTCCAGTTCAGGCCGAAGGGCGTGAAATATCCTTGCGCGGCCAGAATGGTGGCGTCGCGCTTGCCATGATCGACCAGATAGCGGTGCAGGTCGATGAAGCGGTCGCCATAGGTAAAGGCGAGATCGTCAATCGCCTCGCGCATGGCGATGTAGCGCGCGCTGCCCTCGCTTTCGTCAGGGTAGCCGGTGCTGACATTGCCAGTTGGATAGGCGGGGTTAGGTGCGACCTGACTGCCGTTCGTGAAGCCCAGCACCAAGGCATTGCGCATCTGCGACGACTGCATGGCGTGGATCGCGTCCACTTCTTGCCGGATGGTCGAGAGGTCGAAATTGGTAGTGTTGCGGCCCACGGCGGTGATGAGTGTCGCCTTGCGCCAGAAGCTGTTGTCCATCTGCGCGACCGAGTTGGGCGGGCAGGCGACGACAGACCCCGGCGTCTCGCGGATAAAACTGAGGGTGCCGCCGCCATCGCGGACGAACATGCCATACACGCCCTGTATCTGGCCGTAGATCGATTGCGGCGACGTGCTGGTCAGGGCTGCGGGCGTCATGTTGGTGATCGCGACCGAGCCGCTGGCCGGAACCTGATTGCCGGTCACGGTGACGAAAAAGGTTCGCGCGCCCATGCGTGCTGCGATTTGCGAGGCATCCTGCGATCCGGCACCCTGCGGACGGATCGTTCGCGGCGCGCCAGCAGCGGTCAGGAAGGTGTTGAGCCACTGGAACCACTGAAATTGACTGCCGACCCCTTGAACGAAACTGTCGCCGGGGATCACGATGTCGGCCAACGGAGCGACGGGTTGCTGCGTCAGCGATTTGAACGTGCCGTCGAGACGAACGCCCGCGACCAGTCGGCCCGCACTGTCGCCATAGGCGCGGATCATATTGCTTTCGGGCGGCAGGATGGCTTCTGCATATTCATCGCCAGCGAGGTCCGACAACGGGGCGGTATATTCCATCGCATCGTTGATCTCAGCCGCGTCCAGGCTGTTCAGCTTGGCCTTGTCGGTGGCGGACATTTGGCCTTGTTCGGATTCGGTTGCCAATTGCTGGATTGCGTCGATCGCAGCGCTGCTTGGCAAGCTAAGCCCCTGATCGACCGCAGTGCCGCCATCATTGAGATACAGCGTGGCAAATTCATCGCCTGAGCCTGCGACAAGGAAAAGCTCTTCATCCACCGTCGCGGCAATGCCTGCGGCGGTCGTTGGGTAGATCGTGTCAGCAATGCCGGAAACTGAGAGGAGTTGCTCGATCACGGAGCCGATCAATCGGATTTCCACCTTGCGCGGCTCATGTGCGCCCGACGCGGGGACGCCGTCCGTGACGAAATCGCGGAAGGCTAGATTGATTGCGTCCTGAACAGCGCCCATCAGCTGTAACTCCCCGTGAAATCTTCAACAAATCGGAGCGCGGACCCCTCCGCATATCCCATCGAACGGGGTGCGCGCATGTCGCCCGACAACCGCATGACGCAGCGCGGATCATCAAAATCTATGGGGGTGCCGGACAGCGCCGCCTCGCGCAGCGGCGGGCGAATCGACAGGATGGCCGATTCATCATCCTGCGATATAATTTCAGCGATCCTGTATGCCCGCCATCGCATGGCTGGATGATCGATGCTCAACCATTCGCCGCCCAAAAGCGCGCGGCCCATGCTTGAAAGTGCGACATGGATGGTCGTCGCACGCAAGGCTGCGTTCTCTGACAATTCAGCATTGCAGGATGCTGTGTCATACTCGGTTTCATCGCTGAAAGTGGTGCCGTCGCTATGCGGCACGCCGTCCAGATCATAGATTGGCTGGTGGCGCGCGTCGCAGAACGGGACGATGACCGGACGAACCCCGCCATCCATCCACGCAGAAATAGCCGACCAGGCGAGTGCTACAGGCACATCGTCCAAGTAAAAGTCGGACATTTCGAGAAACACGCGCCCGCCGCCATCGGTCGCAATGATTGTCTCATCGCCATTCAGGGCTACCCCGCCGCTGATCGTGCGCCGCTCAATGTCGGCCTCGGTGCCGTTGGGCGCGAACAAGCAGGTCGGGAATACTTTCATGACCCGCAGCCTAAGGACGCAGGACGCTTCGGTTTATAACCCTCAGTGCGTCAAACCACCGTTACCAAGCCCGTCCCGACAGGCGTCGATCCGGTCCCGGCAGCGTTGAAGCCTCGCACGAAATAATACCAAGCCCCGGCCGCAGGTTCGTCATGGAAGGACTGTGCCGCACCCGGTGCAGAGCCTAGATCGCCGCTGACCAGCGTGGAGCCGGAATAGCTGTTCGCGCTGTTGCGATAGACCCGGCTATAGGCAAGGTTCGTGCTGGGCGGGTTGGTCCACGAGATATCTGCCTCCAGCGTCCCACCCGTGCCAGACACACTGGTCGGCGGGGATGGGGCAAGGCCAGCCGTGGAAGTGCTGACCGATTCGAGCGCCGACCAGGGCGACACGCGGCCATCGCCTACGCCATAGGCGACCTCTACATCAATCGCGACGTCGAGCGGCACAAGGCTGGTCAAAAGGACCGCGGACGGGCCGGGGTCGATATCGCTATATTCCTGCTCGTTCCATGTCGTGTCGGACGTGATCCTCCAGCGCGCATACCAGGTGATGTCCTCCCGGTCGAAGCCGTCCACAGTAATGCGAACGCGGGCCGTTGAGCCGCCGTCACCGAGTTCTGCGGCGGCGGTGGAGATCGTGGGCGTGTCGAGAGGGGCGGGGGCTATGCGTCCCTCGACTGGCGCAGGCTCACCCTCCTCAGTCGCCGGGTTCCATTCGTCAATGTTGGGGGAGACCGCGACCCAATCAAAAGTTACGCCAAGCTGCTGCATGTCCTTTTCGGGAGAAGTAACGATCTCAGCAGGTCCGCTGTAGAAGGTGGTGCCGACCTCGACATGGTTGAGCATGATATAGCGCTGGCCGATCACGCTCATTCCATCGTAATTGGTCGTGATTGTCCCGCGATCCGGGGCATTTTGGCGCGCCATGAACCGCTTTGCCAGACGCCGGTTTTGCGAATGGCTGGGGGATTGCGGAGACAAGCCTGTACTATTGGTCTTACCGCGCGCCGCTATATCGTCCTCGTCGGTCCACGGCGTCGCATCTGGTTCGTTATAATCATGCTCGGCTGACAAATAAGTGATGGTGATCTGGTTGATGAAATCCTCATCCTCCACAAATCCCTGGTGCCGTGCATTGACAATCTGGCCGGGTCCGACGGTCACGGTCGGCGTGTAGTAGCGCCCCGAATAGACAATGTACCGGCCGAGTTCGTCCTCAGAATACCAGCCATCAAACGTCTTGAGAATTTCCCCGATCACCTGCGCAGGCTCGGACGTAAGATCGTACAGCAAGGCGATGCGATATCGACGCTCGGTTCCGCCGCCTTTCAGCGCCACAGGCTCATCACAATGGTCTGCCGCGTCTATCCAGTATGACAACACCGGCAGGATTTGAGTATCGTAATCCACGCCGCGATCGGTGATCAGATACCAGAGCAGGGCAAGGACGGGATTGTCCAGAAGGGGTTCGGCCTTCACCCAAGTATCTGGATCATATGCGTCCATAGTCGGATCGCGAGGATCAAATAGATAGGCCATGTCGAAAACGGCGGACAGGATGGTGTTGTCCGCCTGAGGGTAGGTTTCAAGATACTTTTTGGCCTTCACGGGCTGCTTGATCAGGTAGCCCGAAGTGATCCCGTCACCCCTGTGATCGGACGTCCAGATGCCGGGGAGCGCAGACATGACGGCGGGGAAAGCGGCTTCTGTTGGGAGGCCCAGGTTGAACCCAGCCAGCACCTTACCAGTGTCGTATGCTCCATCGGCAAGCTGCTGTACTACACCACCGGTGATGGTCACCTTGTCGTCATTCAGATATGCTTGACGCATGGCGTGGGAGCGGCCCCATAGGAACGCCAGCACATCGACAGTCGCGCCGTTGGCGTTGGTGTCCCAAAACATCGCCTTTGCGTAAACGCGACGGGTGCCGACGCCTCTTGTCCGAACCGGGCGCGGCTCTTTCTTCTGCGTCTGGGCGGCGTCCGGCTTTGGCATCGACGGGCCGAAAAGCAGCGTTACCGCCGTGGTCGCAACCATGCCCGCGCCCGATGCGATTAACGCTGGGTTGCCGGTCAAGATGCCGACGCCGATCATGGCGACACCCACGATCGCTCCGACAAACTTACCCACGCCGCCACACCGCGATTACATTGTCAGCGGGCAGGCGGACAAATGCTAGGCCTTTGGCTGTCAACAACGCCCATTTCTCGCCAGTGTAAATTCCGCCGATTTCCCCTTCGCCTTCTGGCGTGATGACATGCACCACGCCGATGTCCCCCGCCTTCGGCTCCATCACCAGTTCGAGACGGTCAGCGATCCATGCGCCCCATGCCTCAGAAAGCGGACGTCCGTGCGTCGAATAGTCGCGAGGCAATGGAATGCCGACCCATCGGGCGGGCCATGCGGTGCAGTCATGTTCGCCGTCTTTCCAGGGCGTTCGCGAACCGGCGAGTAGATAATCACCAAGATCGCTCATGTGGGGCCGAACCTGCGCGTAGTGCCCGCGCTGATCCCCGCAACGAAATCGCAAAAGCGATCAGTCGGGCTTATCTTTGCCTGATCGGCCGCCGTAAAATAGGCGACCTTTGGGTTCGACAACATGGTGTCGCCGCTTGCCATGGACAGTGAGACGGACCATTGGCGATCGCCATCATTATCCGTCGATTCTGTGATGATGACACCGCCAGCGCCGGTCCAGTGCCACTTGATCGGGCCGTCCTGCTGCCAGGCATCGTCAAATTCGAGCAGGCCAATGCGAGCCGCTGCCCCTTTGACGCTAGCCCTATCTTCATGAGCCAAGTTAACCAGCGCGGGGGATACGCCCGAAAACCGGACTTCGATGCGATCCGCCTCGCCATTGATAAGCTGCTTGAGCGCAGGCACGGACACTAGCTCGCCAGCGCCGCGCCACGACGCGCCAGAAGGATATAGATCATCCGGCGTGGTTGGCAGGTCGCCGAACCCGCTCCAGATAAATACTGGCGGGTCACAGGCAAGATGGAACAGGACGGAAACCCGGTGAGCCGCCATTTATTTCGTCCTGAACCGTTGAGCGCGGCTGACTGCCTTGGGCGCGTCCTTCATCGCCTGCTGATAGGATGCACTGCCAGCGCGCGCGGCTTCTTGACGCGCGATCCTGTTCACATCCTCCAGCAATTCGGGCGTCGTAATCCCATGGCGATTGTCCAGGGTGAACGACTGCTGCACGATGGTTTGCCTGACCGCTGGCGTCGCGGTCGCGCCTACCATTGAGCGGGCGGCCAGCTCGTTGTTCGGGATTACCCGCGAACCTCTCGGCAGATCGACGAGTTCAGGCCCATCCTCCCCGACCCAAGCCAAGCCACCGGGGGCCGATTTCGTGCCTTTGGCAAAGCCGGGAATCTTTTTACCGCTCATATCGAACGTGCCGCTGCCAAAGCCGGTGATGATGCCTGGCATGTTGAAGCCACCACCACCGCCGCCCCCTCCGCCGATGAATCCAGTGAGGCCGGAAAGCAGGGAGCCAAAGAAGCCGCCACCGCCGCCGCCCGACGCACCCGCGAACGCATTGGCGATCGGCTTCATGATGACCTGTTGAATGAACAGGTCGAGCAGGCCAGCCAAGAACGGGTCTTTAATGCCAAGCTTTTTGGTCAATGCATCGCGTATGCCGTCCTGCACATGCCGCAGCTCATCGACCGCATATTCCTCGACCTTGTCGCGGATGTCGGTGTCGTTCAGTTCGCGGGAATAGCGGGCGAGGGGTGATTCGTTGTCGCGCTCGACGGTCTCTTTGCCTGCCGTTTGCAATTGCCCCAAAACATCAAGGCGGGCCTGCGCGATCTTCTTCTGCGCGTCCGTGGCGGTTTCGCTGGCCTTGATTGCTTCCAGTTCCGCGCGCTCCTGCTCATAGGCGAGATCGAGCAGGCGCAGCTCGATGTCGCGGCGGTCACGGCGGTTGGTGGTGAGGTCGGCTTGGGCGCGCAACAGATCCTCGTCATTGCGCAGGCCTGAGAGTTTGACGTCCAGCGCATCCCTTGTTGCCTGCACATCACGTTCGTGGATGACCTTGGCCGCTTCCAGCGCCGCGACAGTTTCGGTCAAGGCGATGACCTTGGCGCGCTGCTCGGCAGTATAGCGTTCGTCGGAGGCCACTTCTTTGACCGCTGCAGATTTGGCGGCCTCGATGCGCGACAGTTCGACCTTTGCCTTTTCATCGGCGTTGGTCAGTTCCACCGCTTTGAGACGCAGGATTTGATCGTTGAGCGAGGCCTCCTCGCGCGCGAAAGCTTCCGGATTCAGCTTAGACTTTGGCGCAGCGGCGGTTTTCTTCTTGCCGCCCGATGAGGCAACCGGCTTTGGCGCAGGGCCACGGCCCGCGCTGGGCGTGCCAGGCAAGGGATTGCCCATCACATCGTAGCCGCCGGTCATGCTGCGGAAACGGCGCTCTGCTGCCTCCCCTTGCCTGCGGCTCTGGTCCGCCTTCTTTCCAGCGTCGTAACGGCCAAGGGCGTTGCTGCCCTTAGCGCCGACCAAACGCCCACCGGGTGTATCGGCCAAATAATTGGCTATTCCATCAAATTCGCGGAGGGTCTGGCGAATGAATCCTTGGAGGTCGAACGCTTTAAGGCCTAGCGCGTCGAACGCCGAAGCACCCGCCTCCAGCAGCGGGTCAAAGACATCCCCAAGCCCCGCCAAGGTGGACCGAACCTCAATGCCGAATTGCTCGGCGCGGGTCTCAAGGTCAGCAAAGCCATCAGACCCATCGCTGACGAAATTTGCCAACGCAGTCGAAAACTCGCCCCCGCGATCGAATGCGCCAAAGGTGACGACAGCCGCATTGTAGACCTTCGTCATGGCGTCGTCGAAGGTGACCGGCAGTTCACGAAACTCCGAATCGATCCCGGCCGTAAATTTCTGATTCGTCAGCGCCGCCAGCAGCTTGTCGGACGTGAGCTTGCCTTCCTCGCCCAGCTTCTTAATCTGTCCGATCGGCTGCCCCATGGCTTCGGCCAGCAGTCGCGCAAGGCGTGGCGACGCTTCAAGGATGCTGTTCAGTTCGTCGCCCCGCAACGCGCCGGACGCCAACGCCTGTCCGAACTGGAGTGTCGCCGAGGCGGCCTGGTTTGCATCGGCCCCGCTGATCTTTAGTGTTTTCGAGAAGGTTTCCGTCGCGCGTGCCGCCTCCGCCTGAGACCCGCCCAACTCCTTCGCGCCACGCACGAAATTAGCATAAAGCGAGGCGGTTTCAGAAAGCCCTGACCGCGTATCGTCGGCAATCCGGCGTACATCCTGTTGCGCCTGGCCAAATGATCCGAAACCGCTGGTCGCCAGCTTGAGGGTGGCATCCAGCTTTTTAGCTTCGTCGGATATACTCAGGAACGACCGCGCCAGAGCCACGGCGGATACACCCGCCAACGCACCCTTGATCGCGTTCATTGACGATCCGACCAACATCTGCGCGCGTGTCGCAGCCCCGCCGACCCGCTCGAATCCGGTGGTCATCCGGTTTTCCAGCCGGACAATCGACCCCTCTTGCAGTTTCAGACTGGCATCGACCCGCCGCGCCGTCTGCTGCATCGTCGCATTGTAACTCGCCACGTCCGCGCGAAGCTGGAGGATTACGGGGTCGATTTCAGGCATGGGGTCATGCTACGGGGGACCGCGAGGGCGGATTATAACCCTCAGGGAGGTTACATGAAAACCTGCTATGCCTGCCGGGAATTGATCGACACGCGCGCTACCAAATGCCCGCGATGCCAGACCATCTTTGACGGCGCAGAAATGGAGAAAGGGCGCAAAGAATCGGGGCGGCGCTCGATAGCGCGCATGGTTCTTATCATTCTGGCGATCTTCATGGCGGGATATTGGCTCAACCATGGCGGCGCGGAATCGCTTGGCGCTGCGATGAGTAGGATCGACTAACCCCGATGCGCGTCCATAAACCGCCGCAACCGCTCCACGTCCTGCACGCCCTTGGACTTGCCATCGCCCCCGGCTGCTTCGTTATGCGCCTCCATGGCCTCGAAATAACCCGACAGGGATAGCCGCTCCCAATCCAGCCCCATGCCGCCGCAATTCGAGATCAGCTTGCCTTTGGAGAGCGCTTCCGGGGCTTTCGCGCGGCGGGAGTTACCGGCTTTTTTTTTAGGTTGATGCCATTGATTGCGGCGTTGAGGATCGCCCAGGCAAGGTGCATCGCCTCGATTAGCGGGCGCGCGGGAAACACATTGTCATTGACCAGCTGCGCGGCGACCTGTGGGCCGATATCGACCTGTTCACCATCGACCAAGCCGGAATTGCCGCCGATCAGGCCTTGCAGGATGATGTGGCGGAGATCCCCTACCAATGCGCTGGCACCCCCTAAATAGACAGGCCCATCGTCGGATATCCCCAAGCCGCCACTGATCGCGTCATACATGGCAAAAATCGAGCGGGGGTAGCCTTCATGCTTGTGGGCGGACGGGCCGCGCTCGACCGCGATGACCTGCGGCAGGGGCAGCCAAAAACGATACCTGCCGCCCGCGAAGTCGAGTTCAACCGCCGTGTCGGACATTAGGGCGCGACGGTCCATTCAAGAACGTCCTGGCCTTCCAGCGTGATTTCGAGCGTCGAGCCTTCCGCGTTCTGGTCGGAGGTTTGGTTTTGCGTGGTGAGCATCGCCGTGCCTTCGTAGGTGCCAAGCAGTTCGCCAGCGTCAGTGTCGTCATCGCGGTAGAGTTCGACCGTGTAATTTTTGAGGACACCAAGCGCCCCGGCATAGGTCGCTTCCATGTCGATATTCTGCACGCCGCTTCCAGAAATCTGCCAGCTATTGCCGGTTGCGCGCAATTTGCGCTGCCCTGGACGACCCGGCTTCGCGCAGTCCCGGCGATAGCGCTCGGTCATGTTGGCGCTGCGATTGATCGACACGCTTTCGATCCCGCAAAGCTGCGTGAACACGTCTGGACCGGTGGCAGTCTGAATCTTGATCAGCGCAAAATCGGCTTCGGTTGGAAAGCTCACGGCAATATCTCCAGCATCGTTTGCCGGAGACTAGGGCGCGTCACTCGTCTGGTTTATAACCCTCAGGGCCATCGACCACGCGGAACCGATTGCGGCGCTGCTCGGCCTGCCAGTCGGACTCGTCCGGGGCCGATGCTTCCACGATGATGCAGCGCATGGCGTGGGCGGCCTCATCGTCGCCAGATTTATCCAAACGCTCAGCAGCTTCCGCGATATCGTCGGGGTCGATGGCCTCGGCCCGAATCATCTGGGCAAGGAATGCGCTCAACATGCGCTCGGCTAGAGGGATTTCCATCCCGCTGGCATATCAGCCACGCTGGGCTTGCGCTATCACATTTGCGATCCCGTGATAGGCATCGCGCTCGGCACCGTCCTGCATCAGCCGCGATGACCGCACGGCAAGCTTATAGGTGACCCCGGCGACGGTGTAGCGATGATTGTGCAGCGCCTCGATCACGGCGTTGTTGATGCGGCCGCAATGGTCGCGGGCGGTTTCGATCATCTGTCCGTTCACTCCAAGCCGCGGCTTGGCGAACGAATGGACCATGAACGTCACGTCCGATCGCTTGGTGCAGCCCCGTCCGCGCGGGATAGCCTGCGTTCCGTCGAGGCGGGTGAACGGCCATGCAGGTGATTCGTCAACCGGCTCGATCGACGCCTTCGCCACGATTGCCAGCAGGGCGGTATTGGCTTTCAGGGTGATGATGGTCGCGCGCTCCGTCTCGCGCAAAAGATCGCCTGCCATGGTCAGTCCTTCGATCTGGAGCGGCGAACAGCGGCAGAGACGGCCTGTTTTACCAGATCCTCCGCTTCTCTGCGCTTGGCGTCGCGGGCGGTGGACATGAAGGGCCGGGCAGACATGCGTGACGTGCCAAATTCCAGCGCGGCGCTATAAGGCGCATTGCTGCTGACCTCGACCAACAGCCGCTCCTTTTGAATCGTCTCGATATTGTTGCCGAGAACGCCGGTGTCTTGGTTTGGGTATTGGCCCGGCGCTGATGGCACATGCCCTTTGCCTGATACCGCGCCGGTGGTGATCCCAATCTGAGCCTCCACCTGGATCATCTCACCCGCCGCGAACAATGCTTTACCGACATAGCGCGTCATATCTGGCCCCGCGAGCTTACGCAGGCGGGCCACATGGGCCTTGCCCCCGATCATGCGAGACCGCGCCATTACGCTTTCCGCCCCCTAAGTTCCCATCCGGCCGCCGCCGTATCCATCCCAACAAACTCGATCGACCAGACGCCGACAAATTCAGCCGGCCCATTCAGTATCTCGATCTTGTCGGATGTCTTGACATTGCCCTCCAGCGTGGCGGCGAGGACTACGATACGCCGATCCTTCTCGGCGAACCCTTCCTGCGCACGCATAGCTTCCGTCGCGGCGTCAACCTGGGCCTTGCATGGGCGCAGCGTGGGCGAGCCTGAACCGGGGATGATGCTTCCACCATCGTCATAGTCGATCACGCCCTGCCGGATGATCTGCGCGTCATGGAACGGCCCACCAAACACAGCGGAGAAGGCCAGGCCGATGTCAGCGAAGGCGGATGCCATATCCATTAGGCGACGCACCCAACCAAATACGGCCCGCCAAACAAGCGCCGCTCGATCGCCGCGAGTTGCTGGCCGTATGGCGTTGACGCGAGATCGCCCTTGGCGCGCGCCGCAACCACGCTGTCGGAAATGGTGGCGCTGAACGTGGCGCTCTTGAAGCTGGTCGCCCCGGTCGCGATCACGCCAGCAACCGCCCCCATGCCGATCGTCTGGAGCGCCAGATAGTGCGCCGTCATCAACTCGGTCGCGCGCTGCTGATAGCTGCCATAGCGGTCTGTGATGTCCGCCTCCGCGTCCGTTGCCCATGCGGCATAGGGCGGCTCGGTCAACGTGGTGAAGGCGACATATTTTGCCTTGAAGTCGGCCAGGGGGAGGCGGGTGTAGCTCACTGGATAAGGAAGCACTTGGTCGGCCCGGTCATCGCGGTGATGCGAGCCGGGACGAAGGGGAGCAACTGGCCGCTAATGACAGGGAAGCCCGTGATCGCGCTGCCCGTCGCGTTCTTATAGCTGATCGTGCCATCGCCCGCGAACAGGACCGCCTTGACGTTGATCGGCAAGTCGGCGTCGGCGGGCGTGTGTTCGATCGCGGAGGAGCCAAGGGTTATCGCCAGATCCGATCGCTGCGTTGTCCATTTGTCGGCCATGTTTTGTCCTTACAAAAAGGGCCGCCGCACTATGAAGCGAGGCGGCCCGTTCTCCCCCGGAGAGGCTGTTACTTCTTTGGCGCAGTCAGGCTCTCGACCTGTTTAGCCAAGGTGTCGCGCTCACCGGTCAGGCTCTCGACCTGTTTGGTGAGGTCGGCCACCGAGGCCTTGAGCGCGTCGAGTTCGGCGGCGTCATCCTCGGTCACGGGCGGCTTGCCCAGGTCGGGGAGGTCGCCAACGACCGACTTTGCATCAAGTTCGATCGTCTGGCCCGGCTCAATCCAGACCGTGCCTGCATCGGTGTTGATGCCGCGCAGGCCGGGCGCATAGTTGGTGAATTTCTTCATGGCTCAGATCCCATCCCGGTAGCTGACCGCCTTGGGGTGGTAGATTTCGAGCTGGCCGACATTCATGATGCCATCGACCCGATAGGCCAGCGACGAAATCGGATGCGGGGGCATGAAGGTCGGCGAACCGGGCAGGAAGAATTCCAGCACACCGGGGTTGCGGGCATAGGCGACAATGCGCCGCGTGGACGATGCGCCGGCAGTTTCCAATTCGCGGCTCGGCATGATGTTGAGCGGCTGCTTGGTGATCGCCGTATAGGCGTTGTTCGCCATCAGATATTGCAGAACGGTCATGGCCGTGCCGGTGATCTGCTTGCGGTTCGCGACCAGAAAGGCCGAAGTCGGCAGGAGGACCGTATCCGCCAGTTCGGTTTCCTTGGTGTTGGTGTAGACATCGACCAGCGCGGCGTCCACGTCGCCCACCATCTGGTCAGGTGTTGCGGTGGCCCAAGTTCCGGTTGGCGCCGATGCGGTAGGGACGGTGGCGAAGTTGGTCAGCCCCTTGAAGTTCTTCTCGGTCGAGCCAGCCATGGCGCGGTCATAGGCGAATTTCTCCATGACCTTGCGCGCGTCGGATGCGCCCTTGGTCGGCAGGTCAATGCCCATCTTCGCGGCGCGGTTGACTTCCTGCAAGGTCACTTCAAACCCGGCACCGGCCAGATAGAAGTTGCTGGTCCCCTGCGCCTGCTGATGGCTCACATTCGGGATGTCGAACGCCTTGGCCGACAGATATTCCGCCTTGCCGATCGGGCCGGTCATGGACGTGACGATGGTGCCGACATCCCACATATCGCCATCTTCATTGACGGGGATGTAGGTGGCGTAATCGAACGCGGGGTATTTCTCCTCCATGACGGTGGAGTAAGTGCGATACAGGGCGGGACGGGCAAAGCCGATAGCGCTCTGGGCGTCGGTGAAATTCTGGGTCATTTACTCGATCCCCCTTAGCGCTTGACGATGCGGCAGATGCCGTCCGTCACGGTTTCGTCTGCGATCCATCCGGTCGCGATGTGAGTGGCGTCGGCTGCCGTCGAGCCGATAAGGTCTGCGGCACCGCCACCTGTCCCAACCGTGATGGCAGCGCCATCGGCGACCGTTCCCTTGACCGGGACATAGATCGCGCCGCTGGTGAGGATGCCCGCCGTCGAATATTGCGGGTAGGTGTCAACCGCGCCGGAAACGGTCACGGGGACAATGCCGACGTCCGCGATCGCCCAGCCCAGGAACGTCGCCAGCGTGCCAACGGTCGTGGTGCAGCCATGATCGTCGGACCCGCGATAAAGCGGCGCACCGAATGCAGCGCCGCCAGACGGCTCAACGGTGCGGCTGATCCGGTGGGACGTTTCGCCATTGGCGATCATGCCCGCATAGCCCTTGACGTAGCTTTCGGAATAGGTGCTCTGAATGGTGATGGCCATGATGGCGGCTCCTTACGCTGCGACCGAGGTGGCGGGGGTTTTCCAGGCGTTCCGGCGCGCTTCACTGGCCTTGCGCTGGGTGTCGGCGAAAGCAGCTTCGGCGCAGGCTGAGTCATGCGTCACAGCGGGCGAACCGAGCGGATGCACCACCTGATCAACCTTCGCATCCTTGGTCAGCGCCTCGAACGCGATGGCGATATGGTCGGCGGTGTAATCCTTCGCCTTCTCGCCCATCGCCTTATCGACAACCGCCTTCATGATGGCGTTTTCGTCCATCGCGTCGGTGACGGTCACGCCCATCGCCTTGGCCTTGCCTTCGATGACGGCGAACTGCTTGCCCGCGTCGCGAAGCTGCTGGAGTGTCGGCTTGGCAGCTGCCAGGTCGGCGGTCAGCTTGGTGATCTCCGCGTCCTTGGCGACGATCGTGGCGGCGTCGGCCACCGCTTTCGCTTCCAGTCCGGTGACTTTGCCGGTCGCAGCGTCACGCGCGGCGATCAGGGTGGTGATGGTCTTTTCAGCAATTTCGGCGTTAGCCACATCGACGGAATACCCGTCAACCGTCATGATTTTAGGCACGGGCTTCTCCTGTGTGAGGGAATCGAGGATGTTGGAGGGGAGGGCATCGCAGACGGCAAACCCGTCCTTGATCGCGCATTCGGAACCAGCGCGGCCCCGATCGACAAGGGCGACATGGTTGCCGACGATGGAGGTTTGGCGGGCCTGGCACTTGGTGCCATCGGCTGCGGTGAAGTCGCCGAATTCGAGTTCGGCGCTATAGCCGTTGGACAATTCGCGCTTGCCAGCATCCACCTTGCGGATCGCCTCGGCGTCGGTCAGCAGCAGATCGAAGGCGAGATAACCACCCTCCTCCCACTTTGCGCCCATGACCGTCCCGCGCGCGTGGTCGCGCCAGTTGTCGGCGGTTACGGCGCTTGCAGGATGATCGTCGGTGATCGGCTTGCCGATGAAGCTATGGACAGCCTTCGGGTCAAAGACGGTGCTTTGGTCGCGCAGAACATGGACAATCGCGGTATCGCGCAGCCCGTGCTTATTCTGCGGGTCAACTTCCGCGCCAGCATACTGGTAGACGCCGGTGCGCGCGGCCTTGGCACGAACGGCAAGGAAGCCGCCATTTACGCGGCGCGGTGCATCAAGTGTGAGTTGGTCTGCGAACAGCATGGCCCGCACGATAGGCGGGGCGAGGGGGTGGGTTTATAACCCTCAGAAGTTGCGTGGGTGGGCCTTCTTCCACCGTGCGGCCTTGCTTAAGGTGATACCTGATATGGCTGCCCTCAATGTTAGTTGCGTCAGACACTTCGCAAAGAAGCATCTGCTTCCCCCCGTAGACCACATGGCGATTGTTGTTCTTTGAACGGGCGCCCTGAGTCTTGTCGCGTGGGAGCCGCATGGCAACGTCGGCCTGCATGCCTCGCGCCATCCGCCCGCTGAGCGCTGACCTTGTTAGTCCAGACCGGCGCGACGCCTCCGAAAGGTTGATGCGCTCGCGACCGATCAGCAGCTTGCGGGCCACTCGGGTATTATCAGCCTGCTCAAGAGGCGTAGCCCAGCGACAATTTGCAGGCTCGTAATTGCGATCTACTTCAATCCGGTCCAGCGTCATGCCATCAGGCCGTGGCCCCATGTCAGCATAGAATGCTTCGAAGCTGCCTATCCATCGGTCACAGACACTTATGCCGCGCCCGCCATAATTTGGATAGGATATGTCCTGCTCGCGATAGCACCGGTTTTTCATCGACTGCCAAGAGACATATTCCGGCGTTCCGGTCATGCCATGGGTTTTAAGCCGCTTCGATGCCTTCTCAGCGGCCATGCATCCGCAACTGAACGTCTGGCCAGACACAAGTTTTGGGGGTTGGACGGATCGGAGGGTGCCGCAATCGCATCTGCATAAGGCGCGTCTATACTCGCGATGACGCCACTTGTGCGGCTCTGCTTCACCGATGAATGTAAGACGCCCAAAATGGATGACGCCGCCTAAAATATCAATTATTGGCTTTCTAGCCATGGCGCAGATTCCTTGCGTTCGTGGTCAGGGTCGGGCGCTGTTGACGCAGCGTTTCCGGCCCGTTTTGTATAGCATATCTGAAAGATCAATCGAAGCGGATAATAGCACGAGAGCGACACCCGCAATAGGGAAGTTGGCCGGGTTGCTCAGGTGGTGGGTTCGCGTCACTGAACTCCTTCCCATCGCGAGCAATATGCTCCGCTCGGCCATGCTTCTTCCTGCTCCAAACCCATTTATATTCATCGATGCCCGCTTCACGCCGCCGTTCTTCGGCCAGCGATGACGTGATTTTGGTGAGCTGATCGCTCGCAATCCGCACAGCCCGCGCGCGCCCCATATCCGCCGCCTCGCGGATCGACTTCGCCACCTCACGCGCTGGCGTCCGGTTGCGCAAGCCATCGAATACGGCATTGCTGATCCGCTGTTGAGCCTGCGCCGACACGTCCTTGATTAGCGCGGCATTCCACTCGATCGCCGTCTCGATCGGCGCACGCATGTCACCCGCGCCAAGCATCGTTTGCAAGTCAACGCCAGTTGCGCTCAAAACCGCGCCACGCCACTTGCCACGCTGCCATTGCTCGACACGCAGCACCCAATCCCGCAAACCCGGCGAAAGCAACAGCACAAGCCGGTCAATCGCAGAAGCCGCGCCGTCGATTTCCGCGCGCACGTCCGCCGGGCTGTCCTGGGTGATCTCGGATAGGCTGCGGGCATATGCGACTTCGATGCGGGGTAGCGCGTCGGTCCATGCGGTGATGACGGGGAGATAGCAGGCGCGGAATAGGTCAGTCGCGAGCGTTGACGGCGGGACTATATCGCGCAGGACTATTGAGGATCGCCGGATGTTGCGTTGGCGGCGGGCTAGGGTGGCCAGGTCGTAGCGCATTAGCGCTGCCTATCGAGTATTTTCATCCTAAACTTCGCGCTCGATTCCCATTCGGCCTCAAAGCCGGGAGGGCACCCGTTCGAGTGGAGGCGAGCAAACTTCTCACGTCGCTCGCGCTCGGTCCGGTCGATATATGCCTGCTCCGAAACAGAGCGGGTCACGGCCTGATCTCTTCGAAAATCTCCGGTCCCAACACTATCTTGCCGGTGTAGGGCTCAACCTTGGCCAGATCGACATCGCCACCCACCTGAATGGATATGTGAGGCTGATATTCCGGCCAGTCGAACGAAGCGCCCTTGTCGCGCATTTCCTGATTGCGGCTGATCAGCTCATAGGCGGTGAACAGCAGCGCCTTGTATTTTCCATCGGGGCCAAGCGCTTCGACCAGACGTGGCCCTCCCTCCTCAATCTCCAGCTTACCGCGCCAGGATTCGCCCATGGCCATCCAGTCAACCGGAGTCCGGCTATAGGTGATCGTGACATGCAGGTCCGGCGCGATGTCGGTAAAGCCCTGCGATTCGGCCCATTTCACAATATCGGCGCGGTTGATGACGTCGCGACGGACATAGAGCGGCTTGGCTGCCCAATCCTCCATCATCCATGCGTCATTCGCAGCACGGCGGGCGGGACGCTCCAAAGCCCCGCCGCCGCCGGCTAGACGTTCAGGATCACCTCCCCCCACAGCTTGAATCGCAGATGGATCATCATCGCCTCCATCGTTATCCGGCGACAGGCCGAATCTCTCCGCTTCCGGGATTTTCGCCAAAGCCTGCTCAAGGCCAGGCATAACCTCGCGCTCGACAAGCAAGTTCTGGAACGATTCGGCGAAAGCCTGTTCAGGGATAGCGCCGGTGTTCTGGACCTTCTCCACCGCCTCCATCATCACCTTGAACGTGTCCGCCTGCTCCTTCTCGGTCGGCACGGACAGCGGCGCGAACGCCCATGTTACCTTGGTCGCATCGACGCCCGCCGATCGCAACAGGAACGGATCAAGCTGCGCAAGGCATGGCCGGGTTTCCAGCTTCTGCGATTTGGTGACGGCCTTGACCCAATTGAGATCGTCATAGGCACCGGTCGCGTTCATGCCCGCTGGAGATCGGCCCATCAGGCGCGTGAACGGGATATCCGCTACGGCCGCAACGCGCTGGTCAAAGGCGTCCATCATCGCCGGGATGCCGGTCCAGTTGATCTGATAGTCGTCGATCTTCTCGCCCTGCACATCGGCGCTGGCGGAGGATCGATAGACGGTCGCGTTCAGGCTGTTCTCGCCAGTCGCGATCAGGGCGACACGGGCGTTGAGCTGTTCCGGGTCAAGGTCGATCAAGTCAGGGATGCCAATGCGCAGCAGCTTGGCCTTGCGCACCAGTGAGGCAAACCAAGCCTGCGTCTCATCCGACCGCGCAACCTCGTTATAGACCCGCAGCAGCCGTGAATCGCCCCAAAACGCTTCCTGTGGCGATACGGCGTGGCCAGCGGGAAGGCGTGGGCCGCGAAAGCAGATGACCCGGCTTGGATGGATGGCCTTTTGCTGCCCCTCGCCGCCGCTCATATCCCACATCTGCGGCTCGCCATAACGCGGCGATGCGAGGTCGGTGATCCAGTCCTTGCCGGTGATCTGCCAGCGCGACACGACATTGAGCGCGACGATGCCGCCTTTTGCGACCATCGCTGGCGTTAACGGGCTGGCATGGTCGCCGGCGGTGATGATGATGATCGCGCCGCCGCCTATGCCGCGCAGGGTTTCCGCTTCCTGCACCTTGGCGACGAGGTTCAGGCGCTCCTCCTCCGCCTCGATCGCTGCGATATGGTCCGCATCTGCCTGCCAGTCGCGCCATTCGCTCACCCGATCCTCTGCCGGAATGGCGATGACCTTCCGCATCATGCCCGACGACATGTAGGCCGCAATCGCAAGCTGGTGCGTGAAGATGCCGCCCAGACCAGAGGCGGATTCGCCGCGGTTGAACGGGTTCAGGCGCGATGCAAGATCGATCGCGCCTCTGAGACTGTCGGTGATCCACGCCATGGGTGCGAGGGTAGGGCGGGGATGGGTGGTGGTTTATAACCCTCAGGCCAGGAGGGCGGCGGTGGAGTGGGTCGGCTTGCCCAACATCAGTTCGGTAAGCGCCCATACCAGCGCATCGGCCCGGTCAGGCGAGTTTTCGCCCACATACCCCCCAGCGGTCATGTTGCACATCTGATCCTCCAGATCGGGGAAATTGTCGCAATGACTGACCTTGCCCTGCTCATACAGGGCGGAGATAGGCTCAGCCCGAACCACCTTGCCCCGCGTCGCGTTCACGTCCTTGTAGGCCGCCTTTTTGTCCGCCGTTGATACCGTGAAGCGCACCATATCGCCGCCGAAATTCTTTTCACCGACGATCCGATCAGCCTCCCACCGGTGATACATGTCCACCGCGCGCCGGCCCCATCCTTCCGGCGAAAGCTGGCACGTCGCGTCCTGTAGCACATAGGCCCGGCCATCAACGCCCAAGGCCGCGACCACGATGCCGATGTCATCGCCGCCGCCGTCGCCCTTGGTGCCGGATGGATCGACCGCGACCACGATGCGACGCAACCCGATATCCGCGCCATTGTAGCGCACCACCGGCTTTTCCTTGACCCATGCCAGCGAGGCGCGGAAGCGATCTATGCCGGGGATGACCGACCCGTCATCGCCCTTTCGATCCTCCAGCGCCCAGAGCGCGCCGTTGACCTCGCTAGCCCATTCGCCTTCCTTGAACCGCAGGCGCTTGGCAGCCGACATGCCGTCCAGCACCTCGAAATACTCTTCCGGCAGATTGTCCCGATTGTCATCGGGGTTGATCTTCATCTCAACGTAATTGTCGGGATCGCTCAACGCCTCCTTGGTGCCGGGCTTCATCTTCGAGCGGAACAACACGAACGACCAATGCAGTTTGCTTGGCGGGTTGCAGTCGAAATAGGCTTTGAGCGATAGATATTCGCGGCCTGTCGCCTGTGCTATCACTGGATCGAGCGGGCATTTCTGCGCCAGACGGGACATCGCCGTTTCGATGCTGCCCCACGGGATTTGGCTGCTTTCGTTGAAATACAGGGTCGCATATTCGGCACCAAGGATCTTCTCGACACGCTCCTTGTCGTCCAGGCCAGCAATCCAGATTTGCGACCCGTTGGGCAGCTCAATGTAGAAATCCGTCTTGTCAGGTCGATACCGCAGGGTCGGGAAGCATAGTTTCAGCACCTTTGGCAGCGTATCCGCCCATATGCTGGTTTTTGCGTGATTGAACCGGAAGCGGAAGATCGCATGTCGCGATGCTGGCGCGTTGATCGCGCGCTGGACGATGGCACGGCAGAGCAGGAATGTTTTGCCAGAACGCGACCCGCCGCGCAGCATGATATTGCGGGCCGGGGAGGCTAAGAGGCGGTTGGCTTCGCGCTGGCGTGGGGTTAGGCGGGCGGTCACTTCACGCGGCGCGCATCGCTCGGCACTTTTCGACATTGTCCAGCATACGACGCCCACGCTCAGCACGCGCGGGGGTTTCGGACGCAGCGTCAAGTCGGGCGGTATGCTCGACTGGTCCGTAACGGTCGGTTAGAATGGCCCCTGCCGCGATCGCCAGCGCCTTCTTGCTCAGCGCGATGTCGAAGTGAACCCATGACGCATTGCGGTGCTTCCCGAAGGAAAGTGTCGGGTGTCCTTGTATCCACTTGCGCTGCACGCCAATCGTATCAACCATGGCGAGCAGTTCCTCGACGGTATCGGCCCACAAGTGGCACATCACCATGTTCCCGAACCGGTGCCGAACATCATCGACATAGACTGTCACAGCCCTGCATCCTCTTCCGTCACGTTGAGCGTCATCGCGCCGCTATGCTCGATCTTTTCCTTGAAGGCCTGCACATCGATATGCTTGCCGATCAGTTCGAGGCGCTTGATCCTGTCGCTGATCTTGATCTTCGTCACATGGCCAGCGCCTTCGCCGAGCGTCTCGACGTCGATGCCAGCGACCAAACCCTGCCGCCAAATCAAGGGCCATTCCTTCACGGGCCTCACACGGCCATCCTCAGCGTATAAATCGTTCAGGTCGGCCACAACCTCATCGGCAAGGCGTTTCAGCAGCCACGCGGCGTCTATGCCCGTCTGCTGCGACCGTTTGGCCTTGGCATCAACTATCGCATCGGCAATTTCAGGTTTGCTAAGGTTCTCATGCCCGATCGAATGGGCCGTATCCGCGCTATACCCCGCCCGTATCGCCGCCTGAGTCGCGTTCAGGTCGATCAGATATTCCTCGACAAAGCGCTGCTGTTTCGGGGTCATATCTCTACCTTCCGCTTGCTCACCAAAGTCTGCCCCATCACATACCGCCGCTTGCGATTGCCCGGCGCACCGTTCGGCCATTTCGTGGCCTTGAGATAATCCCGCCTGGCATCGTGCAATTCCTGATATCCTTCTTCATCGACCCAGCGACGCAGCGCGCGGTAGTTGGTCCGGTAATGCTCCCGCAGTTCATCGCCGAAGCCCATGCGGATGTAACTATCCCGGAAGTCGTTGGGCTTTGGTCGGTAGCCTACCGTGTCGCCCGCTACTGGCATCTCACCCCACCTCCCAAAAATCCCGCACCCCAAGCTGAGCGTCAGTCATGTCTCAAAACCTCGAAATAGTGCTTTGCCCAATCAGGTCGGATGCTCAGACGGACAGCCTCACGGGATGCGTCGACGCGCAACGGCCGAGTCTTGAGCAGGAACACGATGTAGTCGGTGAGGGAGCTCATGACGGCTGCCTGACTACAGGTGACCACACCTGACCACATTGATTTCCATATAGGCTATATTTACAACCACTCCCTCTTTTATAAAAAGTGGTGTAGTCACCGTAGTCTTTAATAGAAGTTACTGATTTCATTGTCATTTTTTGACCTACAGGGGTGTAGTTTTGGCGTGTAGTCGCACTCGGTTCGTCGTGTAGTCTGCCAAAAACGCGCATTTTCATGCGACGAAGTGATGTAGTCAGGGGGTGGGTGGCCACACGCATCATTCTGGCCAAAACCATTCGCGGACGCTCACCCGTTTTCCGGCTTCATCCCGCCTTTTCCGTGGCTGATTTTTCCAGCCTAATGAAACCAGAACATCAGCCAATCTGGTCTTCATGAAGCCGTCGACGCGATCGATCGGAACCTTGAGAAGATCGGTGAGAATGCCCACGCTGGTATAGCGATAGCTGGGGATAAGCTTCTCGTGGAGGAAGTCAGCCCACGGGTCGATTGCCAGACGATCCGCCTGCTCATCCCCGGCCTGCTGCACCTGGGCATCATCGAGCCACCATTGCTCGCCATTACGGTAGCGTTCGACTGCCTCGGCCCAAAGCTGGTCCCGCTTTCTTACAAGCCGCGGCATATCGATCTTTGTGCAGCGGACAGGCCAGAAGCGCCGGTTGCCGGTGGGATCGGTCAGATAGCCGCTGTCATGCTTTGGGTTCACAGATGCCGCCAGAACGCACTGGCGAGGCACTTCAACCGGGTTTCGACCATAGGACAGGCGGGCGCGGTCGACCTGCATGGAGATGACCGCTTTGACCAACTCGACGTCCGCGCGGCGGATTGCGGACAATTCGGCAAATTCCACCACCCACTTGCCGGTGATCTGCTCCATGAACCGCTTGTGGTCGCGCAGTTCGTTGACCATCTCAGTAAAATATGGTCGACCAAAAAGCGCGGCGAGGGCGGTCGACTTGCCCAAATTCTGCGGGCCTTCAAGGACAAGCATATTGTCCATTTTACAGCCCGGCTCATAGACGCGGGCAACAGCGCCGATCATCCACTTAACGCCGACTGTGCGCTCGTAATCTGTGTCGGGGGTGCCGAAAAGGATATGCAGGAACCGGTCAAGGCGGGGTGTCCGGTCCCATTTCAAGCCATCTAGATAGTCGCGAACCGGATGGTATCCATTGTCCTCCGCGAGGCGTTGGACCGCGATCGGGATGTCTTGCTTGGCGGGCTGATAATTCGCCTGCTCCACGATCATCTGAATGTCGACATAGTCGGTATCGCTGACCGGCTGCCCGCGCCATTCGACCACGCCAGTCATCATGTTGAGGCGGATCGCTTTGCCAAGGCCCGGCAAGTTGCGCAGATGAACCATCAGGTTCGTCATGTTTTTCTTTGGGCCGCGGTCGCCCATCTGGAGATTATGCCTCCAGGCGTTCAGATCGATGACATTGCTCATCATGCCGCCCTCGCAATCTGCATCGGGCTTTCGACGCGGGTAATCCGGGCCTGACGGAAAATCGCCTTTTTCAGTGCGGCTGCGTCGACGCCATTGCGTGCGGTGATTGCGTCGACGTCCGGCCAGCGGATCTTGCCAATATCACCGATCGCCAACGCGGACGGAGGGTAGCCACCCCACGCCGGTCCGATATTCGCCTCACGCCTGGCAAGATCGCAGCGATAGAACCATTCCACGATATGGGTTGCGATCTCGCGCGCCCATGCCTTTGCGTCCGCCATAACAGCGAATCGGCCATAGGATGCAGACGGAATGAGAATGTTGCCATCGCTGCTGTAGGTGGTCGCCGCGCCTGTGGTTGTGTTGATCAAGATAATTTCCTCAGGCTCGGCAAATTTTGGCCCCATCGGGCAGGGGAGCGGCAAGGGGACAGCCAGCGCCCATCCATCGTCACGCTTCATCGGGGCAAAGCAGGCCATCGCGATCGCCATATGCGGATCATTGGCGTCCAGATTGAGCGCGCGGGCTTTCCACTGGGTCGCGCCAGCCGGGTTGCGCTTCTGACTGCGGACAGCCTTGCGCCAGTCCTTCGCGATGCCATCGGGGGCCATGACTTCGAGCGTGTCGATCATGTCGCGCTGGAAATCAGCGGCTTCCTTCAGGTTGCCAAGGTCGACATAGGAGCCGACTATCTCGCGCGAAAAGGCCGCGGTAAAATCGCGGAACGGCTGCCCAGGATCGTCCAGGTTGATGACGTCGCGCTGTCTCACACCAAGCCCTCCGACTTGAGGGTATCGAAAACTTGGTCGACGGAGCGCGCTTCGATGAATATGCCGCCAGCCTTGGCGACAGCATCACGGAATCGGCGCTGTGGTGTCGACAGGCTACCCTTTCCGGTCTTGCATTCGATCCCGACGAACCGGCCTTTGATGCAGGCGAGAATATCGCTTGAGCCGGTGAGACCAGCCTTGAACGGTCGACCGTTGCGGTCATAGGCAAGGCCAACCGTATCGTTTGACCAGCACAGACCCAACGGGCTGAGTTCCAAAAGGATATTGCGGACAAGATCGGTGTGGGCGGCGTTCATACGATCACCGTCACTTTCTCGGCGGCGCGCGTCACGGCGGTGTATAGCCAGTTGGCACGGCTATCGCGGAACGCGCCACTTTCGTCGAAGATGATCACGTCTTGCCACTGGCTACCCTGCGATTTGTGGCATGTTATCGCCCACCCGAATGTGAACTCGTCATACTGCTTGCGCTCGCGCCAATCGAGTTTGTGTTCGGAACCGTTGAAGAACTCCTCAGGCACATCGACTGTCAGCGGATCGCGGTCTTCGTCCAGCGACGCGACCTCAATGCTGAAACAGCGGAACTTGTCGCCCACGATCTTAGCATCCCACATCGACCCATTGAACAGGCTGCGGTCGCGCTTGTTCTTCAGGCAGATGAGGCGATCACCAACTGAAGGGTGCCAATGTTCAGCCTCGCCAGCCAAGCCCTTCAAAGCCCGAATGCGGCGATTATAGGCGGTGCGTGTGCGATTGAGGCCGCAGATTAACTGATCGGAATCTAGAACTGCTTGTCGCAGCCCATCTTGCCCAAAACTGGCGCAACGGATAACACGGCTTGAACCATATTCTCCCGGCTCCAATCGCCCGCCTTCGCGAATTTGCATACTCATCTGAATGATCGGATTATCGCGTGCCTGCCGGTGAACCTCAGTAAGCATCACGTCGGGCGCGGCATTGATGAAAAAGCCTTCATCCTTCACCGGTGGAAGCTGAGCAGGGTCGCCAAGCACAAGGATGCGCTTGCCGAAGCTGAGAAGGTCGCGCGCCAATTCAGCGCCAACCATCGACACTTCGTCTATGATCAGCAGCTTCGCGTCGGCGAGGTCGCTATCGCGGTTGATGTTGAACGACGCTTCGCCGGTGCGTTCGTTGACCTCGACCTTGTAGATCAGCGAGTGAATCGTGGACGCGCCTTCGCAGCCCTTGGACCGCAGAACCAGTGACGCTTTGCCGGTGAAGGTGGCGAACAACACAGTGCCTTTGACTGACGCCGCCATCTCTTTTGCGAGCGTGGTCTTTCCGGTTCCGGCATAGCCGAACAGCCGAAACACCTGTTTGCCCTTAGGGTCAGCCATCCATGCTTTGACATCCGCGATAGCGCGGTCCTGCTGCGGCGACCACGTCATCCGTATTGCCTCCCATAGGCCGGCTGATACCTGGCGCGCGCCGACTGGCGGGCCGCATGGAATTTGCTGGCCCAGACGGTCGGGTTCTTATACCCGCGCTGTTTGCCCAGCTGGATCAGGTCGTCCAGCGATTGCGCTCGCCGTTCCTCTTGCTTGCGGGCAGCACGCAGGACTGCGGGGTCGACCTCTTCCAGCACGCCGTCGACATGCTCGATCTCACGCCCCTTCGCCTCCGCCGTGTGACCGCACGCAGGGCAGGCAGGCGCAGGGCGGTAGACATGGAAGCACTCCATGCAGGTCTTGATCGCAACGCTGGCGCTTTCACCCTTCCTGCGCTTCTCGCGATCGGCCAGCGTCCATTCCCGATCGTCATCGGGCAGGCCATGAATGAGGCTGTTGCCTGCATGATCCAGGATGATTGCCTCCGTCTTGCCGGGCGAAGGGCGAAGGGCGCGGCCGACCTGTTGCAGGTGCAGTGAAAGGCTTTTTGTCGGGCGCAGCAGAATGACGGCCTCGATCGCCGGAACGTCGAAGCCCTCTCCGAACAATTCGCAATTTGTCAGGACCAGAGTTTCGCCGGCGATGAAGCGCTGGATCGCCCCGTCGCGGCTCCCAATATCCATCGTGCCGTCGACATGCTCGGCGCGGATTCCGTTGGCATTAAACTGCGCTGCGATATGTTGACTGTGCTCGACATTGACCGCGAAGGCGACCGCGCGCTTTCCCCGGCACAGTTTGGAATAGTGCTGCACCGCGTCGCCGGTGATGGAGGGCTTGTCCATCGTCGCCGCGAGATCGTCACGCTTGTAATCGCCAGCCTGCATTTTGATCGCGCTGGTGTCGACCTGGGTAGGGGCGAATAGCCGGTAGCGCGAAAGGCTGCCCTCTTCGATCAATTCGGCGACCGAAGGCCCGTTGATCATGTCCTGAAACCATGCGCCCAAACCCTTGCCATCCAGACGCCATGGTGTGGCGGTCAGGCCAATGATTTTGGCATTGGGGAAGGCGTCAAAAATCTTCTGCCATTGAGCCGCGCCAAGATGATGGCACTCGTCAAAGATGATCAGATCGGGCGGGGTAAGATCCTCAAGCCGACGCGCGACAGTTTGGATGCTGCCAATCTGCACCCGCTTATGAGGATCGGTTGAATTGCCGCCTGCGATGACGCCATGCTGTATGCCCATCGCGGAAAAGGTCTTTGACGTCTGGCCAATCAGTTCGCGACGATGCGCAAGCCACCAGCAGATATTGCCCTTGGCGCTCGACCCGGCGATCATCTGTGATCCGGATATAGTCTTGCCGCCGCCCGTGGGGAGCTGGAGCAAGACCGCCCGCTTGCGTTCGCGGAACGCCTGCCGCGCGCCGTCGAGTAATGCCGTCTGGTATGGGCGCAGGGTGAGAACATCACTCATCGCGCCTGCCACCCCATCTGCTGCTTAAGCCGGTTGAAGCGCCCGATCGCGGAACCCTTGGTCAGGCCCAGACGCTTGCCGCTGTTCTCGATGGACAGTCCGCTGGCGATACCTTCCATCAACTGGTCGTCGCGGTCGGAGGTCCAGTGCTTGTAATTGTTGGCGGTCATTGTGCCTGCCACCCCATTTTCTTGCGCATCCGGGTAAACCGCACCTCGGCAGCGGGCAGCGCCATGCCGCAGATCGTGGCGGCTTCACGGACGCTGCCAGTCTCCGCCAGTGCGTCGTCAAAAGCGTCGGCCAATTCCTGCTGCTTGGGAGAGAGCCGCTTTGCCCGCCTCGCCTTCCGCCCGGCCTCGTCCAGCGCTGATTGCGTGGTGGGGGCGGGTGTCATGATGCCACCTTCCCAGCAGCGCCAGTAACAGCCGCCGCAGCCAACTCGATCGCAGGCCGTTCCGTGTGGTCGATAGCCACGCCAGACGGGCTATTGGGATGCCGCGCCTTCGCCCATTTGAGCGTCATTTCCAGCGCCGCGATCACCGCGTCATCAAGATCAGTTTCGTCCGGCTCAGCGTCGGCCAGCACCTTGCCACCGGGGTCCAGCATTAGATTGATGAGGTGCGCCGGGATGACTGCGGCCAGCTTAAGCAGAGCAGAGACCGGCATAGCGGTGCCAGCAGCGTAGGAACGCAACGTCCCATGTGGGATACCGCTGTCCAGCCCGATGATTTTCAGGCTCAGCCCATGGTCACGGTCGGCCAGGCGAAACATCGCCATCTGGCCAGCTTCGACAGCCTGCGCGATTTCGCAACTGCGAGATGAGATTTCACGATGCGGCATGGCTAGATATGCTTTCCATGATCGAGAGAAACATCCTCACCCACCCCAACCCCGCGAGAAGCGCTGCCAGAGCCGGGGCGGATGGGGGTGTTGGGGGTGAGGCTGGCGGCGTCGATCTCAGCGACAGTGCGATGGCCGGCGTAAGGAAACCCGCCAACCGCAGCGCGAGGCCGCTCAAATTCCTGCCCAAGCCGCTGGAGTGTTGCCATGTCGCTCATTCAGGCTGCCTCTGCCGCAAGCTGGAGCGCATCGACGCGGGCCATTCGCTCGCCGATCCAGCGCATCACCGGGACAGCCATGGAATTTCCGAGCATCTTGTAGCGCGGACCATCGGCCATCATGCGGTTGCGATATGGAACCAGCGTGAAGTCGTCGGGGAAGCCCTGGAGGCGTTCGCACTCGCGCGGGGTCAGGCGGCGGACGGCGGAGCGCGCAAGCGTGTGGGGGATAGCGTTCGGGCAAAGGCCGCGATCGTCACCCATGCCACCCGCCTGAACAGACATCGCGGTTTCGTCGGCAGTGCCATTCCGCAGATCGAAAGCGACAGCCTGAACCTTATTGCGCGCCTCCAGCGTATATCCGACATCGGCCTGAAAGCCCTTCCCCTGCGGTCCAGCGTCGAGGTTTTCGGAGACGGCGCGCTCTTGGATCGCGTAGGCGGTCGGAACCGCGAGCAGGTTTTGGCATTCATCGCCGGACGGCCCGCCGGACGGCCCGCCGGACCCCTTGGCCCACTTGGACGACACCGTTGCGCTTATCAGCATCGTGTCGGCAGTTTCCTGCCCCATGCCTGGCTGGCGATCGCCGCCAGTGCGGTTTCCGCCAGCGGGAAGAGTGCCAGCAACGTCCGCGATGTGCTGGATCAGCCCTCCATCACAGTCGAAGTCGGTGCCAAGGCCACCGCCTCCAGTGCTGCGGCTAGGGATGGTGGGAGCGTTTTGCCCCTTTTCTCTGCGCGGCGCAGGATGCCCCGACAGGCCGTGGCGCTCAAAAAGAACCGCAGCGGCACGTCGCCAGTCTCCAAGATATCCGACAACGAAGACGCGACGGCGCCGCTGCGGAACTCCGAAGTGCTGAGCGTCGAGAATGCGGTAGGCGAACCCATACCCGAGTTCTGCCAGCCCTCCGAGGATGGCTCCAAAGTCCCGTCCTCCGCCAGACGACAGGACGCCGGGGACGTTCTCCCATACCAGCCATCGGGGCCGTGCGCGATCAGCAAGGCGGAGATATTCGAGCGCCAGGTTGCCACGCTCATCATCCAGTCCGCCTCTAAGGCCGGCGATGCTGAACGATTGGCAGGGGGTGCCTCCGACAAGAAGGTCAACTGGTCCATATTCGGTCCCTTGGATCTGGGTGAAGTCTCCGACCAGCGGGACATCGGGATAATGGTGGGCCAGCACAGCACGGGGCGCGACATCGATTTCGGCATAGCAAAGCGCCTGCCATCCGAGCGGCTTCCATGCGGCTGTGGGTGCGGAAATGTCGCTGCATACGTCGATGTAGCGCACCTACCGCCCCTCCATCCACCGCCCGACCAGACAGCCGAACGGGAGTTGCAGAGCGAGGATGAGGAGGGCGATTTGGGGGAGGGTCATACCAGCACCATCGCGGCAGCAGCGCGCGTGATCAGTGGGGCGGGGCTATGACGCAGGCAATTCCGAACGCCGCACCGAGGGCAGGCGAAATTGAACACCCGCACCGGCTCAAGCTCTGGCGCGCGCTCGACATAGGCCGCTACTTCCTTGCCCGGATATTCGGGCAACGTGCTGCCGATGCCGACAATGTGATAGACGCGGCTTGGACCATTGCCGGACAATTCGACCGCACCAGACTTGCGCAACCGGCGCATCGCGTGATCGGACTGCGCCTTGGTGCATCCCATCATGGCAGCCATATTGCGCGCGCTTGGCAAAACCTTGCCGACATGATTGGTCATGATCGCCAGCATCGTGCGGTCGCGGGCCGCCAATTGGTCGGGGGAGGATGGCGCGGACTTGCTCATACCGCCGCACTTCCGGTTTCGCGGGCGCGGGCGGGGAGAGCGGCTGCGCGACCTTCGATAGCCTCCAGCGCCAGCACAAAGCGGCGGTCAGGGATGGCGGCTTTCTCATTGCGCGAGATCGTCGCTTGAGTGAGGCCAAGCATATCGGCAAGCTGCGCCTGAGACAGGCCAAGAGCCTTCCGACGCTGCGAGAGGGGGGTGTGCTGTTCCATGTCCCGTATATATACGCATGCGGATAAATAGCACAAGTGATTTATCCGCTCGCGAGTTAGGAAAACATGCGCTCGCGTATTACGCGGGCGACATGGAAAAGCCCCTCTCAGTTCGGATTCGCCAGATCAGGCAATCGCTCGGTGAAACGCAGGGCGACTTTGCCAAAAGGTTCGGCGTCAAGCAGGCGTCGGTGTCGAGATGGGAAAGCGGTGCGATGCCCGATCCTCCAGCGCTCGCCCAACTCGCCGACATGGTTGGCGAAACTGTCATGGGCTTTTTGGCGGGCAGTGACGTTTCAGCAGTGCATCCCGTCCCTGCGACCAACATCCCGATCCTTGGCGATGTCCCGGCAGGCAGTTGGCGTGAGGCCGTCCGCACCACGCGCAACTATATGCCATCGCCTGACCCAAGCGTTCCTACGGAAGCTTATGCCTTAAAGGTCGTGGGTGATTCCATGAACAAGATTGCGCGGGAGGGGGCCACCATCATCATCGACCCCACTGAGCGCGACCTATACGAACGCTGGCTTTATGTGGTCCGAAACGGGGATGGCGAAGTCACGTTCAAGCAATACCTGGAAAAGCCTGCGCGTCTTGTGCCATGCTCAACCAACCCGGAACACCAGCCCATCCCGGTTGCTGATCGGGACTATGAGATTTTAGGCCGCGTCATCTGGATTGCCATGCGACCGGATCAAGCCGCCCTAGCCTGATTATAGACGATCGCGCTGCGGATTGATCCCGGCACGATGATGAAGAACCTCCCGTGTTCATCGCGTGTGCCGAGATCGCGCGCGATGAGGTCGTTCCGCGCCTTCTTCATCTCTGAACGCCACGGGCCGACCGGGTTCTCAAAACACATTGCTTGGTAGACCAGTCGCATCAAAGCACCCCCGAATCGGTTTGCTGATTAGGAACATAACTAGAACAACAATCAAGGCGGGCGCTCAAAATAGCTGTGGGTAACTGCCTCACGGCGGCAAATGGCCGATCGCATAAAAATACGCTAACGCATAAAATGATGCTTGCACTTATCCGCATGCGTATATATACATCTCTCACAAACACCAGCCAAACCCGGCAATGGAGGATGAGAGCATGGCGAACGAGAACGCGGAACAGTTTGAGGTGCGCAACCGCTGGACGAACAAAGTCCAGTTCACGGCTGAAATTACCTGCGCACCTGACGCGACGATTGGCGTAAAGATCGGGCTGGCAGTTCGTTGGGCGCATAAGAGCGATGCCGTCCTGAGCGGTGCCGACCTGCGCGGTGCCGTCCTGCGCGATGCCGACCTGAGCGGTGCCGACCTGAGCGGTGCCGACCTGCGCGATGCCGACCTGAGCGGTGCCGACCTGAGCGGTGCCGACCTGCGCGGTGCCGACCTGAGCGGTGTCGACCTGAGCGGTGCCGTCCTGCGCGGTGCCGACCTGCGCGATGCCGTCCTGAGCGGTGCCGACCTGAGCGGTGCCCCTAAAATCGAAAACATCCACCAAAAGGTTTACGAGGCAGCATCCGGCGAGGGTGCGCTAGACATGGGTTCGTGGCACCAAAACGGATATTGCGGGACCACGCACTGCCGCGCGGGCTGGGTGGTTGTGCTGGCGGGTGACGAGGGCAAGGCTCTTGAGGACCGCATTGGAACCGCCGCCGCTGCGACATTGATCTATCTTGCCAGCGACCCAACGCTTGATCGGTTCCCTAGCTTCTATGCGCAAAATGGCGATGCGCTGGCCGACATGAAACACATGGCCGAAGCCGAAGCCGCAAAATCCACCACCGCCTAACCTCCCCTTGCCCTGCTCCACGCGGGCAGGGCGACGCTGAGATTAGTTTTTGTGAGGAGGTGAGCATGGCCACCGAATTGAAGCATACGCCGGGACCGTGGTCGGTGGAGAGCATTGAATCAGATCCCGGCGACTCTCTGAGGATCATTGGCCGGCCAGCTTGGCCATGCACTCGATTTGGGGTGAAGGGTGTTTGGGACATTGCGTGCGTAAATGATCTGGGCGACGAGAACGTAGCTGAGCAGATTGCCAACGCCCACCTGATCGTGGCCAGCCCTGATTTGCTTGAGGCTGCCGAAAAGGCGCTGAATTTCTTTGTCGGAATTCCGGTCTTGAAGGAGGCGCGGGAATGCCAGGCTGCTCTTGAGGCAGCCATCGCCAAGGCAACCGGCCAATGACCGCCGCGCACCACAATTTCGCGAGCGCCAGCATCCGCGCGCAAGACCTGCTGAACGGCCACATCGCCCGCATCGACGCGGCGCTGCGTCATCTGCGGGTGCGCGGGCCGAAGCTGTCGCAGAGCCGACATGACGGTCTGTTTGACCGGCTTAGCTGCATCCGGCGCGCGGCAATCAACGATCTGGACGCCGTGCTGGCATCCCCTTCGATCGCCAAGCACTACTGCGGCAAATGGGGTCACAACGGTTTTGGGCCGAACGTGGCGAGCGCCTGTGAAGCTGTGGATCTGGCGCGCGACGCTGCTGAGGTCCGCGTGGCTTATCGGCGGTCGATTATGCGGGTGGTGGCGTGATGGCGGGGCATACTCCTGGGCCGTTTGGAAACGCGCTCGACATCGCTGCTCGAAAGGCTGGCGGATGGTCAAAAACGCAGATGGTCTATGCGGTCGAAGTCATAGGTGAAGGCGATGATCCGCAACTTTTGCTGACAGGCTCGGATGCGAAATGGATGCCGCGCGCCAAGCGCTGGTCGTTCAAAGGATATCCGTCAGTCAAGGCGGTGGTGAGGTTGAGCGAGTATCGCAAAGCCATCGCCGCCGCGACGGGGGAAGCGAAGTGATGGAACGCTTCATCTATAACTTTGGTGCGATTTCGCTGTGCGTCATGACGATCATTTGGGCGCTTTGCGGCGAGGTCGTTTTGAATAGCGGTAGCGATTTCTCACCGGCTCGGTCGGCGCTTAACCTGTTCCTGTTGGCAGGTATTTGCACCTTCATCTGGCGGGGGCGCTTCAAATGACCCGCATAATCCTCCCACCCCGCACCCCGGACGAACCGCGCGAGTGCATCCCCCATACCCCGTTTCAGATGGCGCTCTTTGCCGTCGCCGGGACCGTGATTTTTTACGCAGTGATGATGCTGTGTCCGAGTGTTGGAGGTTAAGATGGCTACCGCAATCGAAAGCCCGTCCTACGCAGCCGTGAAGGCCATGCGCCTGGCATGTGAGGCGGAAGTCGCAGTCCGCAACCATTCGTTCGGGAACGACGAGCGCCTGCGTCTTGAGGCGGAGGCTGTTGCTGCCAAGACCAACATGATGGCCGCACTTTCCCGCGCCGGGATCGACACGGATATTATCTGGAGGGCGATGCTGTGAACGCGGTTTCTCAGATCGTGGCGGGGGATGGCGATGACGCTTTCCGTTCGTCCGTGGTGGGCGCGTCGGAAGTGGCTGCGCTGTTCGGCTGCCATCCTTGGCTGACAGAGTTTGAGCTGTGGCACCGCAAGGCTGGCAATGTCGCGTCGCCTGAATTTGGCGGCAACGAGAGAATTGAATGGGGAGTCCGCCTGGAGCCGGTCATCATCGACGCGGCCTGTGAACGCTACGGCTATCAGAAGCTGGAGACGCCCAAGCGGCTGGACAATGGCAAAGGCCTTGGCGGGCATCCAGACCAGATCGCCATGTGCCCCCGTCGCGGGCGTGGCATCCTTGAGGTCAAGACGGCTGACTGGCTGGTCGCGAAGGGATGGGGCGACGAACCGCCGACGAATTACCTTTTGCAGGTGATGACCTATGCCGGGCTGGCAGGCTGCGAATGGGGCGACGTGATCGTTCTGGTTGGCGGCAACGAATTGCGCCGGTTCGAATATCAGTTCCGGCCCGTGATCTTTGCCGATGTGGAAAGCCGGGTCGCGGCCTTCTGGCAGTCCATCGTGGCCGGGAAGCCGCCAAGGCCGGATTACAGCCGGGATGGCGGCACGATCAACGCGCTTTACCCGAACGCCACGGATGACGTGATCGACCTTCGCACCAACAATCTGGCGCAGGACGCGGCAGCACGATGGCTGACCGGCAAGGCTCTGGAGAAGCAGGGCAAGGCGCAGGCGGACGCAGCACAGGCCGAGATCATGGAGAAGCTGGGAGACGCTGGAACGGCGCTTCTGGACGGCATGACAGTCAAATGCCCGACCGTGAAGGCGACACCCGATCGCGAAATCACCGCCGACATGATTGGCGACATCATCAAAGGCCGGAAATCCTACCGGCGATTCAACATCACGGAGAAAGCATAATGGCTACCCAATTGGCTGAACGCCGCGCCAGCCCGGTCGAAGTGATCCGGCAGAACATCATGACGCTGGCCCCTGAGTTTCGGGCAGCGCTGCCCGCCCATGTCACGGTCGAGAAGTTCAGCCGCGTCGCCATGACGGCGATCCAGAACACGCCTGAGCTGGCCGACGCCGACCGCAAGAGCCTTTTCGGCGCGATCGTCCGTTTGGCGCAGGATGGCTTGCTGCCCGATGGTCGAGAGGCCGCGCTGGTGATCTTCAAGACGAAGAACAAGAGCGGCGGATGGGACGCGAAGGTTCAGGCCATGCCTATGATGGCAGGGCTGCTCAAGAAGGTTCGCCAGTCCGGTGATGTGTCCAAGGTCAGCGCCCGCGTCGTTCACGAACATGATGAGTTCTCGATCAACTACGGCTTTGACGATGAAATCAAGCATGTCCCGCCGCCGCTCGACAAGCCGCGCGGGAAGGCGATCGGCGCTTATGCGGTCGCGGTTCTGGCCGATGGGTCGCGCTACATCGAAGTGATGAGCCTGGAGGACATTGAGAAGGTCCGTGCGGTCAGCAAGTCCAAGGATAATCAGTATGGCCCATGGGTCCAGTGGTGGGGCGAAATGGCGCGGAAAACCGTGTTCCGCCGCCTGTCCAAGTGGCTGCCCATGTCCACCGACCTTGAAGAAGTGTTCGCCCGCGATGAGACGCTAAGCGTCCGCTATGACGGGGAAGCGGTGCAGGCTGTTACCGCGCAGCCGGTTTCTCGACTGGACGCGCTGGAGCATCAAATTCAGGGCAGCGATCACGACCAGACCACCGGCGAAGTCCTTGAAGGCCGCGCCGACAGCGACATGGGCGAAATCCTGACGCTGGAACAGGCGATGACGATCATCGACGCCTGCGAAACCGTCATCGACGTCAACGCCAAGCTGGACGAGCTTTGCAAGGAACTGAGCGAAGAGGATGGCGATGAACTGCATGTTCACGCCGGGGTTCGCAAGACTGAGCTGGGCGGCAAGGCATGAGCGGGTCAGTCAACAAATGCATTCTGGTCGGCAATCTCGGCGCGGACCCGGAGGTCAAATCCTTCCAGAACGGCGGCAAAATCTGCAACCTGCGCGTCGCCACGTCCGAAAGCTGGAAGGATCGCACGACCGGCGAGAAGAAGGAGCGCACCGAATGGCACAGCGTTTCGATCCAGTCGGAAGGCTTGGCCGGCGTCGCCGAACGGTTCCTGCGCAAGGGCAGCAAGGTCTATCTCGAAGGCCAACTCCGCACCCGTAAATGGCAGGACCAGAGCGGCAATGACCGCTACTCGACCGAGGTTGTGCTGAGCGGGCCTGGCGCTGTGCTGACGATGCTGGACGGCCCACCAAGCGACAGCCAGCGCTCCAGCAACCAATCCCGCCAGTCGGATGACACATGGGGCGGCGGTCAGTCTGGCGCGCGGACCAACACGGCCACCTCACAATCCAATTTCGACAACGATCTAGACGATGAAGTCCCGTTTTGATCCGCAACCTATCACAGCAGCATAAGGAGGAATTGCCATGTCGTTTTTAGGACTGATGACGGTGCGGGCGCATGAGGCGGTGGTGGCTGAATTGCGGCGACAGATCGAGGTCGCGAAGGCAAACAAGACAGCGATGGCCGAAAGCATGACCAGCGAAAATCGCCGGTTGGGCAGAGAGGTCGCTGGCCTGCGTGCCGATGTTCGCACCGCCGAAATGGCCTACGAGGAATCGCGCAAAGGCCATCAGCGCGTTGCCGCCGAACTCGCCACCCTCCGCCCCGACGCCCAAAAGTGGCGCGACCGCAAGAAGGCCGACCGGGAGTATCGGGCGGAGAAGCGGGCGAAGGTTGGGGAGGGCGTGTCGTGAGTGTGCCGACCAAGGCTGCCGTCAAGGCAGACCCGAACCTTCTGTTTTCCAGCAAGCCTGCAAGCCCTGTTGGTGAGAAGCTGGTGGAGGTTTCTATTGTCGGCAAGCGGTGCGTCTATCTGAACGATTATCGCGTCGCTGGCGGCAAGCCATATTTCAGCGAAAATCTACCCACGCACACGCTCACTACATCTCTGAAAGAGGTGATCGCGGCCTTTGCGGAAGAGGACATATTGGCTGCAATAACGGAGAGCCGAGCAGAGCGCGCGTATTTCGCGGCGTTCCATGCCCAAGTTGACAAGCCACCAGCCTAACCCCCGCCACACCCCCGACCGGGCGGCGCTGCAAGGCGGATAGGTCGGGGAGAAATTCCACAGGGACGGCCTGTCAGTCTAATAAACGGGGCCGGAAATTCGATGACAACCAGAACCGTGACGTTTGAGGTTGATACCGTCAGGCTTTTCGACATGCTCCACAAGCTGGGAGGGGACACGTCTGCGATCGGCAGTCGCGTTGTGGGCGCGCTTCTTGCTCCACCTGACATGCTCGAATTGATTGGCATGGCAGTCTATGGGGTTGAGATCAGCGACAGACCGGCCCCGCTCTTGGTCGAGACAGCATCATGACCCGCGACCGCGCCTGCTGGAACGCGCTGCACGTCCGCAGCGACAAGGCTCAGCCTATCGTCCTGCCTGACCGGCGCGTTCGTCAACGGGTCGGCACGGCTACCACTGTGCGGGCTTTTGGCAAGGGAGGTGGGCATGTCTGGGAGTGAATGGCAGCCGATCGAGACTGCGACTTACGATCAGGAGGTATTTGTCCGCGTCGAGGGTCGGACAAAGGCTTTCCGGGCCATCCTGCGCAGGCGCGCCTCGCTCAGCGAGGATGAAGTGCCGTGCGACCAATGGCAGGCGGTGGGGCAAGATTACCCAAAATGCTGGAGCGATGGGGCTTGCTGGTCGAGCAATGCCAACGGCCTGCCTAGCGCACAACCCGAAGCATGGAAGCCGATCCCATGACCGCCATCATCATCCCGCTCCGCCCGCGCAAGCCCGTGCAGGCGCAGGGCGATGAGTGCGGGTGTGAGGATTGCCGTTCGGACTTAGCGCGCGTGGTGCCGTGTGATCGAAGGGACAACGACCATGAACAAGGGTGAGATTTTGGGGCTGGCTGATCGCTGCGAAAAGCTGGAGGGGCCAGATCGGGAGATTGATGCTGAGATTGCAATCGCCCTGTTTTACGGCGGATGGGATCACTTAGATGATGCTCGCGACGTTACGCGCGCCCGAAAGGTGATGATCTCGCACGGTGCGAGGCCGGGAAACTATGAGGTGGTCGGCTTTAGTGGTGTCAGCCTTCGGGATGCGCCCGCCTACACCGCATCCCTAGACGCCGCGATGACGTTGGTTCCAAAAGGCGCGTCGTGCGGTTTTTCGGATAAAGGGGATGGAAGTGCTGTGGCTGCTTGCTACCTTCATGACGGCCCCGGTCTTTTTTCTGACGCTGCTACACCAGCCCTAGCCCTAACCGCCGCCGCCCTCCGCGCCATCGCCTCAACGATGGAGGATGATCGTGGGTGTGATTTGGCTGATCGCGAACGTCGCACCTTGTCCGACCCGCAACGCCTACTCTGGCGCGATGATGTAGAAGGGATTTGCCCGACGCCCGGCGCATGTTGGGAATACGGCGATACGGCTCGTTGCGGCCCCTGCGCTATCAAGCAGGCTGAGAAGTTCGGGATCGAGAGCAATCACGCCCTTCCGAATCTTCCAGATGTTTATCGCCTTCTCCGAGCAAACACCCAAGCAGCCGACGAGATCGCGCGGCTTCGGGAGGCTTTGGGGGTTGCTGACGCCGCTATCAAGGAATGGTTCCGGTATTTCCATGGCGGTGAGATGCGCGGATCATATGACGGAAAGCCGGAACGTGAGCAACTTCGCAAGGCTGGATACGTCACTACCGCCGCCCTCCAGCACAAGGAGCCGCAGGGATGACGAAGCTTGAAGAGATTGCGGCAGAGATTGAGAATGCCTTGGAGCTTGGCGGCTTGGAGAAAATAGAGCTTTGGGCTGACGGCGGCGGTTGGAAGCATATCCGATCTGTGTCCGCAGATTTGGCCCGCGCCGTCCTATCCGCCCTCAAAACCGCGACGCCGGAAATGATCGAGGCGGGGCAACAATGCGAAGCGTTCGGCGGTGATGGGGGCCAGATTTACCGCGCCATGATCGGCGCTGCTGTTGGGGAGGGGTGGTGATGGGGGTTCACGTTCCACAATGGCCCCGGATGCTCAAGAGGGCGTCCGTATGCGCCTACCTCGAACTGTCCGCCGCCGATCTGGAGCGTGAAATCAACGCTGGCCGCTTGCCGCCGCCTGTCGTGCTTGGCAATGGCCCGCGCTGGAGTCGTGCGCAGATCGATGCGCATCTGGAGCGCCTGACCGGTGAGGCTGCCAGCGATGACTGGCGCAAGGACACGAAGCTGTATGGCAATGGATAAGATCATCAAATATGTGAAGCGGACCAAGGCGAAGGGCCGCTTCTACTATTATTTCGATACCGGCCAGACCGATGACGCTGGCAAAAAGGTGTGGAGCAGACTGCCCGCCCCGACTGACCGTTCGTTCCATGCCACCTATGCCGCCATGCTTGGCCACAGGTCCCGGCGCGCGAACCTGACCCAGCAATTGACGCTGGCCAAGATGATCGACCTGTATCAGGCGAGCGACAAGTTCGCCAAAACGGCGACATCGACGCAGCGCCTCTATCGCCTGTATCAAGGCGTTCTTTCGGATCAGCTCGGCACCGCACCGGCGCAACTGGTCGAGCGCAAGGATATCGTCCTGCTGCTCGATAAGATGGCTGATCGTCCCGGCGCTGCCAATATGGTGCAGCGCGCGGGCGGAGCGGCTTATGCATGGGCGAGACGCCGGGGGCATGTCACCAATGATCCGTTTGCCGACATCGCTCCGATGGATACCGGGGAGCATGAGCCTTGGCCAGATGAGGCGCTACAGGCGGCGCTGGCCTCCAAGGATGAACTGGTCCGCCTGTCTGTCCACCTGCTCTATTTCACGGCACAGCGAATCGGCGATGTGGCAGCCATGAAGTGGCGTGACATTCAGGACGGATCGATCGTCGTGACCCAGCGCAAGACCGGCAAGGTGTTGACGATTCCGATCCATGCGGATCTGGCGAAGGAGTTGGCGCGGCATCCACGCAGCCTCTCAACCATCATCCCCGGCGCGCCTGGCGAAGGAAAGAACAATCGTATCAGGCTGGCCATCCAAGCCGTCTGCTCTGAACTTGGCATCGACGTTGTGCCGCATGGCCTGCGCAAGAACGCGGTCATCATGCTTCTCGAATCGGAGTGCAGTATTGCCGAAACGGCTGCTATCAGCGGCCAGTCGCTCCGGATGATCGAGCATTATGCCAAGGGCCGATCGCAGAAAAAGCTGGGCAAGGCGGCGATGCTCAAATGGGAGGCAAAGAAGCCATGACTTTCAAACTTTTTCAAACAGGCCCGGAAAGGCGCAGAAAAGCGTTGCCATGGCTTACCAAACCGTAACCATGACCCGCATGGATTCGCCGCTTTTCAACGCACCGCTGTTCGACCGCCGCGCCTGGCCGATGGGTGGGCGGCTGGACTATTGGACGGCACCCGACGGCTCGCAAATTCGGCGCTATCAACTGGGCGACGGGACGCGCGGCCGGATGCTGGTGCTGGGCGGGCGCGGCGACATGATCGAAAAATATCTGGAGGTGATCCATCATTGGGCCGAGCGCGGATGGGCGGTCACGACGTTCGACTGGCGCGGGCAGGGCGGGTCGGGGCGGCTGACCGATGATCCGATGACCGGGCATATCGGGGATTTTGCCGACTGGATTGCGGACCTTAACGCGCTGGCGGCGGACTGGCGCGCGGAAGGGAGCGGACCCTATGTGATGGTGGCGCACAGCATGGGCGGGCATTTGCTGCTGCGCGCGCTGGCCGAAGGGATGCCGTCGCCGGACGCCGCCGTGACGGTCGCGCCGATGCTGGACGTGCATAGCGCGCCCCTGCCGCGCTGGTTTGCGGTGGTGCTGGCGCGCGCGATGCTGTGTCTGGGCCGGGGCGAACGGCAGGCCTGGACGCAGAAGGAAGGGTCGGAACGGCAGCGGCGGATGCGGCAGAAGCGGCTGACTCACGACCCGGATCGCTATGCCGACGAACTATGGTGGCGTGATCATAGCCGGGACATCGCGCTGGGACCGCCAAGCTGGACCTGGGTCAGTCAGGCGCTGGAATCGACGCGGGCCTTGGCGCAGGATGATGCACTGGCGCGCATCGCCGTGCCGTTGCTGATATTGGCGACCGGCGCGGACCAGCTGGTGTCCACCCCCGCAATCCGCCGTGTCGCCGCGCGGATTCCGGGCGCACGATTGCATATTTACGGGCAGGAGGCTGCGCATGAGATATTGCGCGAACTGGATCCTGTCCGGCTGGATGCGCTCGCCCGGATCGACACTTTTCTGGATGAGGTGGCGGCGTGAGCCACGCTGATATTGTTATCGTCGGGGGCGGCATTGCTGGGGCCAGCCTGGGCGCGGAGCTGGCGGCCGATGCGCGGGTCGTGTTGCTGGAAATGGAGGATCGCGCTGGCTATCACGCCACCGGACGCTCCGTGGCTTTCTGGGAGGAAAGCTATGGCGGCGCTGTGGTGCAGCCTTTGACCACCGCTTCAGGGCCGTTGCTGAGCGCGCCGGACCCCGATTTTCATGACGGCAGTTTCCTGTCGCCGCGCGGCACGCTGCATATCGGCCGGGCGGGGGATGAGGGGCATCGCGATGCGCTGATGGCGGAATTTGCGGGCAAGGTGGTGCTGGAGCCGGTCGATCCCGCCGCACTGGTGCCGGGGTTGCGGCCGGACTGGACCATTGGCGTCATGGAGGCGAGCTGTCAGGACATCGACGTGGCGGCACTGCATCAGGCCTATCTGCGCCAATTCCGGCGGCGCGGCGGCGAGGTGCGGCTGGCGACACAGTTGAGCGCCGCGCGGGCAGAGGGCGGCGGCTGGCGGGTCGAGACGCCGGTCGGGGGCATCGCGTGCGCTGTGCTGGTCAATGCTGCGGGGGCATGGGCGGACGATGTCGCGCGCGCCTGTGGCGTTGCACCGATCGGCATGACGCCGCTGCGGCGCACGGTTGTGCAATTGCGCGTGCCGTCCATGCCGTCGGCCGACCTGCCGTTGATCATGGACCTGGCCGGGCAATTCTATTTCAAGCCGGAGGGGCAGGGCCGCATCTGGCTGACCCCGCATGACGAGGCGCCATCCCCCCCGTGCGACGCTGCGCCCGAAGAATTGGCGGTGGCGGAAGCGATTGCGCGGTTCGAGGAAGCGGTCGACTGGCCGATCGCGAGGGTCGAGCATAAGTGGGCCGGTTTGCGCAGCTTCGCGCCGGATCGTGCGCCGGTGTACGGGTTCGATCCTGACGCACCGGGCTTCTTCTGGTTTGCCGGGCAGGGCGGTTTCGGCATCCAGACCGCCCCCGCCGCCGCGCTGCTGGCGGCTGCTCTGGTGCGGGGCGAGGCGCTGCCGGAAAGCGTTGCGGGGATCGCTGCTGCTGCTTATTCTCCGACCCGGTTTCGCTGATGTAACGAGTCTGGAGGCATGAGATGGCGCACAAGTTCGTGATCGAGAAGAACAAGGCCGGCGAGTTTGTCGCCAAGTTCAAATATAATAGCGAAACGATTTTCTGGACCGAAGGCTATAGCAGCAAGGCGGGCGCGAAAAATGCGATCGAATCCGTGCTGAAGAACGGGCCGGGCGCGGAGATTGAAGAGGCGGAGTAGGGCGGCTGTAAATCCGGCATCAAAAGTCCTCCCTGCAAGGCAAGGGGAATCGTATATGGACAGCCCCTCCTTCATCGTCATGCTGAACTTGTTTCAGCATCCATTTCTCGTCTCCAGCCACGGTTTTTGGGGTACGATGGATCCTGAAATAAATTCAGGATGACGTTGGGGGATAACGAAAAGTCATATGCAATTTCCCGCCCCTACAAGGGGAGGATGGACTTCGGTCATAGCGCCAATATCCGGTCTGCGACGGACATGCCCCAACAAAAAAGCCGCCCGTTGCGGGGCGGCTTTTCTGTTTGGTCCTGACGGAAAAGCTCAGGCCTCTTCGGCCGGGGCTTCTTCGGTGAACGCGGCGAGATCGCCGGGTTCTGCGTTGGGATCATAGTCTTCGGTGAAGCCGGCTTCGTCCTTTTCGAACAGGTCGGCCATGACGTCGACGCCCTGGCTTTGCAGTTCGGCCTCTTCAGGCGAGCGAGCCACGTTCACCTTGATGGTGACGGCGACTTCGGGGTGCAGCGCGACCTTGACGTCGAACACGCCGAGCGTCTTGATCGGGCGTTCCAGAACGACCATCGCCTTGGTGACGATGGTGACGCCCTGCGCCTGCAGCGCTTCGATGATGTCGCGAACCGCGACCGAACCATAGAGCGCACCAGCGTTGGACGACTGGCGGATCAGGACGATCTGCGTGCCATTGACGCTGTCGGCGGCCGCTTCGGCATCCGAACGGCGAGCGGCGTTGTCGGCCTCGATCTTGGCGCGATTGGCCTCGAACACCTTTTTATTGGCGTTGTTGGAGCGCAGCGCCTTCTTGTTCGGCAGCAGGAAGTTACGGGCGTAGCCGTCCTTGACGGTCACGATGTCGCCAATGGCGCCGAGCTTCTCGATACGTTCGAGCAGAATGATTTCCATGGGGCTTACTCCCTTACTTCACGATGTAGGGCAGCAGGCCCAGATGACGGGCGCGCTTGATCGCCTGCGACAGTTCGCGCTGCTTCTTGGCAGAAACGGCGGTGATGCGGCTGGGGACGATCTTGCCGCGTTCGGACACGAAGCCCTGAAGCAGACGGACATCCTTATAATCGATCTTCGGCGCATCCTTGGCGGCGAAGGGGCAGCTCTTGCGGCGGCGGAAAAATGGGCGTGCCATGATCTATGTCTCCTTATTCGCCAGCGATTTCGTCGCGGCGCGGGCCACGATCACCACGGTCGCCGCGATCTTCGCGCGGACCACGATCGCCGCGGTCACCACGGGGGCCGCGATCGCCACGGTCGGGGCGGTCCTGCTTGCGCATCATGACCGACTGGCCAGCTTCCAGCTCATCGACCTTGACGGTCATGTAGCGGATGATGTCCTCGTTGATCTGGGTCTGGCGCTCCAGTTCCGCGATCACGCCGCCGGGGGCGTCGATGTTCAGCATCACATAGTGCGCCTTGCGGTTCTTGGCGATCTTGTAGGCGAGCGAACGCAGGCCCCAGGTCTCGACCTTGGTCACCTTGCCGTTGTTTTCTTCCACGATCTTGGTGGCGTTTTCCGCCAGGGCGTCCACCTGCGCCTGTGCCAGATCCTGGCGCGCAAGGAACACATGCTCGTAAAGAGCCATGATTATACCTTCTCTGTTGGCCGATTGCTGACGCCCACCCCATGTGGAACGCCCCTCCGGCTGTCGTCTACCATGCTCCGCAGGCGTGCCGAGTCACCTCTGGCCCGATGCGAAGGCGCGCCTATGGGGGAAAGGCGGGGGAAAGGCAAGGGTGGTGGGCAACAAACACCATCCGTTCGCCCTGAGTAGAGGCTGAGCCCTTCGACTGCCCGCCTGCGGCAGGCGCTCAGGATAAACTTCACCAAAGGTAAAGTCGAAGCCTCGTATCGAAGGGTTGGCTTGGCTCCTATCCTTCGATACGCCACTTCGACAAGCTCAGCTGCTACTCAGGACGAACGGGGTGGGTGTGCGGGCGCGGAGAGAATGAAAAATGGCAGTCGGCATTGCAGCACTATCCCTGATCCTGCTGATGATCGCCGCCTATCGGGGCATGAGCGTCATCATCATGGCGCCGTTGCTGGCGATGCTGGCGGTGTTGCTGACTGATCCTGCCGCTGTTCCGGCCGCTTTTTCCGGGCTGTTCATGGAAAAGGTCGGCAGCTTCCTCAAACTCTATTTCCCCGTGTTCCTGCTGGGTGCTTTGTTCGGCAAACTGGTCGAGATTTCCGGCTTTTCCCGCGCGATCGTGACGGCGGTGATCGGCATTGTGGGCGCAGGGCGGGCAATCCCGGCGATCATGGCGGTCACCGCGCTGCTGACCTATGGCGGGGTGTCGGTGTTCGTTGCGGTGTTCGCCGTCTATCCCTTCGCCGCCGAGATGTTCCGCCGTGCCGACATTCCCAAACGGCTGGTGCCAGCGACGATCGGGCTGGGGGCGATCACTTTCACCATGGACGCGCTGCCTGGCACGCCGCAGATCCAGAATATCATACCGACCAGCTTTTTCGGCACCACCGCCTGGGCCGCGCCGGTACTGGGGCTGATCGGCTCCGCCTGTATTGCGGCGATGGGGCTGGCCTATCTGGGCTGGCGGCGGCGCGCGATGATGGCGGCGGGAGAGGGTTATGGCGCGCCGGAAGCGCTGGTGAACGAGCCGGAGCCTGTGGATGATGCGGCAAAGGTGCATCCGCTGGTCGCGCTGTTGCCCTTGCTGGTGGTGGGCGTGGGCAATCTGCTGCTGACGATGGCGATCCCGCGCTGGGTGAGCGGCGATGTCGTCACTCTGTCGCTGGTCGGCATGGCCGAGCCGGTCGAGGTCAAGGTGGCGCAGGTGTCGGCGCTGTGGGCGGTTGAGGGCGCGCTGCTGCTGGGCATCGCGACGATATTGGCGTTCGCATACCGGACCGTGGCGAAACGCTTTGCCGAAGGATCGAAGGCGGCGGTTGGCGGCGCGTTGCTGGCGGGCATGAACACGGCGGTCGAATATGGTTTTGGCGCAGTGATCGCGGCGTTGCCCGGCTTCCTGATCGTCAAGGAAGCGCTGCGCGCGATACCCGATCCGCTGGTCAATGAAGCGATTACCGTCACATCGCTGGCCGGGATCACCGGGTCGGCGTCCGGCGGCCTGTCGATCGCGCTGGCGGCGATGGCGGACCAGTTCATCGCGGCGGGCGACGCGGCGGGCATATCGCGCGAGGTGCTGCACCGGGTCGCATCGATGGCGTCGGGCGGCATGGACAGCCTGCCGCATAATGGCGCGGTCATCACCCTGTTGGCGGTGACCGGCCTGACCCATCGGCAGGCCTATAAAGATATTTTCGCGCTGACTTTGATCAAGACGGTGACGGTGTTCATCGTGATCGCGGTCTATTATCTGACCGGGCTGGTGTAGCGCGGATCAGGCCGCGGGGCGGTGCAACTCCGCCGATCCCATGAAATGGGCGCGGGTCGACGGACCGGCGCTGGCCAGCAAGGCAGCGACCACATCCTTCAGATTGTCGGACGGGCGGAGCGGATCGTCATAGGCCATTGCCCATTGGCCGAATTCGCGGCGGTCGATCGCACCCTCGCGCAGTTTGACCACGGCGCGATGGCGGCTGTCGCCATGGATGCGGGCAAAGATGCGCTCGACCGCCTCCCTTGGCCCTTCCAGCACCTGGAGGAAGCGGCGGGAGTTGAACAGCAGCAGGCCAGTGACGTCGTCGCGGCGATTGCTGATCGCGGACGCGCGCGCGATCGCGGCGCACTCCTGTGGCGTGACCGTCCCGGTGACGGAGCTGATATACATGATCTGATGCAGTGACATGGTCGTTCCCGATGCGCCCCCCGGCTTGGGACTTTTGCAGGACAATCCCTTAATATCGGGTATTTAACCTGTATCAGACGCACGGACACGCAAAAATGCCCCAGGGGAGGAGAGTTCCCTGGGGCATCATGCAGATGGGATGGTTTTAACGGATCGCGCCGCCGATGACTGCGCCGATGATGCCGCTGGTGATGGCGATTAGCACCGCGTCATTACCCGACTGGACCCACTGATAGCCGCGCGGCGGGGCGTTCAGGCGATAGCCGCGATAATTGTTGATGACCCGATAGTTGGTCGCCTGGCGACGGTCGAAACGCTGGCCCTTGGCCCAGCGGTGGTTCGACGCGGCATAGCGGTTGTTGCGCACATCCTTGCGAACGACGGTCTTTTGCTTGACCACAGTGCGGCCGTTTGGCTTCTGCTTGACGACCGTGCGGGTCTGTTCCTGACGGTGCTGTTGGCCATAGCCTTGTGCCTGCGCCTGGCTGCTGATGATCGGGCTGGCGACCAGGGTCGTGGTGGCCAGCGCCATGAGGATTTTCTTGAACATGTCTTGCTCCTTTGCCGTGTTTCGGGCGCCCTCTGCGGCGTCGAGAACAGAGATAGGCGGTGCTTGTCGCAGCCATGTGTCGGGAAAGGACAAAGAGTGTCAGAAATTGTAACAGATTGAGATTTAAGATGAATGGCTGTTCAGGAAAGCGGGTTGCCGGGTAAAGATCATCCTCCCCTTGCAGGCAGGGCCATCGCATATGAAACTGTCCCCTCCCTGATCGTCATCCTGAATTTATTTAGCTGCGCTGGCCTAGCGGCTCAGGATCCATTTCTCGTCTCAAACCGCGGCTTTTGGGGCATGATGGATGCTGAAACGAGTTCAGCATGACGTTGGAGGGATAACGAAAAGTCATGTGCAATGCCTCGCTCCCCTCTCCCCCGACCCCTCCCCGCAAGGAAGGGGTCGGGGGAGAGGGGAGATGAATTACAATCATCACGCCTTCATATTATTCGTGGCGCAGCGCGTCGATGGGGTTGAGCGCGGCGGCGCGGCGGGCGGGGAAATAGCCGAACACGACACCGATGACGGCGGAAAAGACGAAGGCGATCAGATTGACCTTCAGGTCGAAGATGAAAGGCACCTGCATCAGCGGGGCTATGGCCCAGGAGGCGACGAGGGCGATCAGCAGGCCGATCACCCCGCCCAGGCAGGACAGCACGATCGCCTCGACCAGAAATTGCATCAACACTTCGCCCGCGACCGCGCCGATGGCGAGGCGTATGCCGATCTCGCGCGTGCGTTCTGTCACCGACACCAGCATGATATTCATGATGCCGATGCCGCCAACCAGCAGGGATATGGCCGCGACCGCACCGACGATCTGGGTCAGGATGGTGGTGGTGCCGGTCAGCGTGTCGCTGATCTGCTTGGTATCGAACACGTTGAAATTATCTTCGCCCCCGGCTTTGATCTGCCGGCGTTCGCGCATCAGCTCTTCCAGGCTTTGCTGCACGGTCGACGTGTCATAGGCGTCGTCCACCGCAATCATGATCTGGCTGATATCGCGATTGCCGGTGAAGCGGCGCTGGACGAATTTGATCGGCATGACGACGACATCGTCCTGATCGCCAAAGCCGCCCTGGCCGCGCGTCGCCAGCGCGCCGATCACCTGACAGGATACGCCCTTGATCCGCATCCGCTGGCCGATCGGGTCGCCGCCCTGAAACAGGTTTGTGCGCACCGTATTGCCGATGATGCAGACCGGGCGACCGGCCTCTTCCTCTTCGGGCATGAACAGCCGGCCGCTGGTCACCTTCCAGCTTTGCACCTCGAAATAGGCGGCGGTGGTGCCATAGACGGTGGTTGACCAGTTATTGCCTTCGTAAATGGCGGTGCCGGTAGACTGGGCCATGGGCGCGACGGCGCGCACGCCGGTCAGCTGGTTTTCGATCGCGGTCAGGTCCGCCGGTTTGAAATCGGGCGGACGCGGCCCCCCGCCGCCACGGCCAAAGCCCTGACCGGGGCGCAATTGCAGCACATTGGCCCCCAGCGAGCTGATCTGTTCGCGCACCGCTGCGGTGGCACCATTGCCCAGCGTGACCATGGTGACGACAGCCGCGACGCCGATGATGATACCCAGCGTCGTCAGGAAACTGCGCAGCTTGTGCCGGTTGATCGCCCGGAAGGCGAGGATGATGGTGGTGCCTAGCATCTTAAGTCTCCTCGCCCCTTGGGGGAGAGGATAGCGGCGCTTGCCAGCTTGCTGGCTAGCATAGCTTGGAGCGGGGGACGCGCGCCGTCGATGGGGCGCGTTCCCCTCTTCCAACTGGGCCTAAGTTCGCTTCGCTCACCAAGGCTCCGTATCCTTCTCCCCCAAGGGGAGAAGGTTTGCGCTTGCATATCCTTCACCCCGCCAGCCCCTTTTCGATCCGCTCGACCAGCCCGTCGCGAAAATGCACGATCGTCCGCGCGAACGCCGCCATGTCGGGTTCGTGGGTCACCATCAGCACGGTGATGCCGCTATTCCTGTTGAGGTCGGTCAGCAATTCCATGATCTCGATCGAGCGTTCCGAATCGAGGTTGCCGGTCGGTTCGTCGGCCAGCAGCACGTCCGGGCTGGTGACGATGGCGCGGGCGATGGCGACGCGCTGTTGCTGGCCGCCGGACAGTTCGGCGGGGGTATGGTCCCACCATTGTTTAAGGCCCACCTTGTCGAGCGCTGCCATGCCCATGTCATAACGGGTCTGCTTGTCCTCGCCGCGATAGAGCAGGGGCAGCTCGACATTCTCCAGCGCGCTGGTGCGCGACAGCAGATTGAAGCCTTGGAACACGAAGCCCAGATAACGACGGCGCAGCAGCGCGCGCTGGTCGCGGTCCAGCGTTTCGACATGATGCCCCTTGAAGAGGAACTCGCCTGCCGACGGCACGTCGAGGCAGCCAAGAATGTTCATCGTGGTCGATTTGCCGGAGCCGGACGGCCCCATCACCGCGACGAAATCGCCCTGCGCAATGTCGAGGTCAATGCCCTTCAAGGCCTGAAATTCAGTCGCGCCGCTGCCATAGACTTTGGTGACGCCGCGCAGGGTTATGATGGGGTCGGCACTCATGGCGGTCAGGGCTTGGCCGTCACAGGAGCAGTTTGGGGCGGGGCGTCACCCGAATTGCCAAGCTTCCCCACGGTTGCGGGCGTGCCGTCGGTCGCCGGGTTGCGCGGCGCGCTGTTCTTGCGCGGGGCGCGCTGGTCTGCGCCATTGCGGGTCTGATCCTCGGCTGGCGGCTCCTGGCCCGCCGCCAATTGCCCGGTGATGACCCGCATTCCCGGCTTCAGGTCGCCGCCGGTGATGACCGTGCGCGATCCGTCGCTGGCGCCGACGACGACCTGGATCGCCTTGGGCTTGCCGTCTTCCCCCACGACATAGACGGTCTGGCTGCTGCCCGCGCCAAAGCTGACTTCGCGGGCGGCGCGATTGCCACGGCGGCGGGGCATCAGCGTGCTGGTGATGCCGCCACCTTGGGCCGCACCCGCGCTGGGCTTGAAACGCAGCGCGGCGTTGGGGACGAGCAGCACGTCGCGCAATTCCTGGGTCACGATGTCCGCCGTCGCGGTCATGCCGGGGCGCAGGGTTTCATCACCATTATTGACGGTCAGCACGGCGGTATAGGCGACCACGGTGCCGGACGAGCTGCTGGTGGTGCTGGTCGTGGAAGAAGAGGATGTGCTGGCGCTGTTAGAGCCGACATTGACCCGCGTGACCCTGGCCGGGAAGCTGCGGCCGGGGAAGGCGTCGACGGCGAAGGTGGCGCTCTGGCCTTCCTTGACCTGTCCGACATCGGCCTCGTCCACCGAGACCTCGACCTCCATCTGGGTCAGATCTTCGGCCAGGGTGAAGAGGACCGGGGCGTTGAGCGATGCCGCGACGGTCTGGCCCGGCTCGATATCGCGCGACAGGACGACGCCGTTCACGGGCGACACGATCTGCGCGATCGTCAGGTTGGTCTGGGCCGATGACAGCTGCGCGCGGGACACGTCTACCTGCGCCTGCGCCGACCGCAGCGTGGCAACCGCGCCTTCATAATTGGCGCGGGCCGAATCGATCTCGGTCTTGGCAGGCACCTTGCCGCCAGACAGTTGGAACACGTTAAGCTGCCGGTCGAGCGTCGCCTTGGCGAGCGCAACCTGCGCCTGTGCCTGTGCGACCTGCGCCTGCGAGGCGGAGACCTGCGCGCGGTTCTGGTTCACCGTGTCGACCAGCCGCCTTGTGTCGAGTTCGGCCAGCCGCTGGCCCTTCACCACGCGGTCGTTCACATCGACATAGACGGCGGTGATCTTGCCCGACTGTTCGGACCCGACATCGACCTGATTGACGGGCTTCAAATTACCGGTGGCCGATACGCTGACCGTCAGGTCGCCCTTGCGGACCTCGCGGGTCGCATAATTGGGCTGATCCTCGTCCGCGAAACAACGGCTGACGAGCAGGACGAGCAGCAGCAGCCCGACGCCGATCGCGCCGCGCACCGCCCATTTGCGCCATGGCTTGGCAGGCTTTGCCCCCAGAAATGCGTCCAGCGCCGGATCGGTGGTGGTGTCATTGCTCATTCGGGGCGACTTTCCATGCTCTGCCAGCCGCCGCCCAGCGCATTGTAGAGCTGGGCGAGGGCAAGGATTTCGTCCGACCGCGCGCCAGCCAGGCTGTTGCGCGCGTTCAAAAGGGTGGATTCGCTGCTGGACAGCGTCTGGAAGTCGGTCAGGCCCGCCTGATACTGGCTGCGCGCCAGGATCGCGGCATTGTTCGACGCATCATAGGCCGTCGCGAACTCCGCCTTGCGCAGGCGGGCGCTGGTGAGCGATGCCATGGCGTTCTCGACATCTTCCAGCGCGCCCAGCACGCTTTGCTTATAGGCCGCAAATGCGCCATCGGTTGCGGCCTTTTGCGCGCGAACTTGCGAGGCGAGGCGGCCACCGTCGAAGATGGTCTGCGCGACATTGGCGAACACGCCGCCAGTGATCAGGCTGAACAGGTCTTTGAAGGCGTTGGACGTGGTGCCGATATTGCCGCTGATGCCAAGCGAGGGATAAAGCTGGGCCTGCGCCACGCCGATCCGCGCGGTGGCGGCGGCGAGGTTGCGTTCGGCGCGGCGCACGTCGGGCCGCTGGCGCAGCGTGTCGGCGGGGATGCCGGTGGCGATGTCGATCGCAGCGGTGGGAATGGGGGAGGGGGTTTCGAGCGCACGGGTCGCCGCGCCCGGCGCCTGCCCGGTCAGCACGGCGATGCGGTTGAGGCTGCCACGCAGGCTGGCCTCGATCTGCGGGATCGATGCGCTGGTCTGGGCCAGTTGCGCGCGCGCCTGCTGCTCGTCGAGCGAGGAGACGAGGCCCGCCTGCAACCGCCAACGGGCAATGTCATAATTATCCTGCTGCACCTGCCGACTGTCGCGGGCGACACGCAGTTGTTCCTGCGCCAGCCGCGCCTGGACATAGTTGGTGACGAGTTCGGAGATGATCGTCATCCGCACTGTCGCCAGATCATAGCCCGACGCGGCAAGGTCCGCGCGTGCCGCTTCGGCGCTGCGCGACAATTCGCCGAACAGGTCGATCTGCCAACTGGCGTTCGCGTTTGCCGAATAGCTGCTCGACCAGTTGCTCGCGCCCGTGCTGATGACATTGCCATTATTGTCGACACGGGTGCCGCCCGCCTGGCTGCGGTAATTTTTGCCGCCGCTGCCCGATCCGCTGAGTTGGGGCAGGAAGGACGCATTGGCCTGCGCCAGCGATTCCCGCGCCTGCCGCAATCGCGCCTGCGCCTGGACAATGTCAAGATTGGCGGTCACGGCGGTGTCGATCAGCGCGGACAGAGCGGGATCGTTAAGGCGCGTCCACCATTGGGCAAGTTCCGCGTCGCTGACGGGTGCGCCGCTGCCCTGATCATAGGCGGCGGGGATGCCGAGCGCGGCAGGTTGCGGCGCGCGATAGTCCGGCCCCGCTGCGCAGGCGGAGAGGGCAAGCGCCGATCCCGTCATCCAGACAATGCGATATCGCACCTTTTCCTTGCACTCCGTCATCGTTAAAGGGGCCGTCATTCAGTCCCCCGGCAAAGGGGGCAGGGTGTCGGATGCCTGCCTGCCGCAGACATGTGTATGCCTCAATGCCATTTATGTCTCAAAGTGTAACACCATTGAAATTACGCGCTTTTTGTAGCGCTTGGGTCAGGGGATGACGAATGCGGGCTTTTCTATTTCCGGGGCAGGGCAGCCAGTCGGTGGGCATGGGCAAGGCGCTGGCCGATGCCAGTCCCGCCGCGCGTGAGCTGTTTCAGGAAGTCGATGACGCGCTGAAACAAAATTTGTTCCGCATCATGATCGAAGGGCCGGAGAGCGACCTGACCCTGACCGAAAATGCCCAGCCCGCGATCATGGCCAATGCCATTGCGACGCTGCGGGTGATGCAGCGCGAAGGCGGTTTTTCGCTGAGCGACAAGGGCGATTATGTCGCGGGCCATAGCCTGGGCGAATATAGCGCATTGTGCGCCGCCGAAGCGTTCGACCTTGGCACGACGGCGCGGCTGCTCAAGCTGCGCGGGCAGGCGATGCAGGCTGCGGTGCCGGTGGGCGAGGGCGCGATGGCGGCGCTGCTGGGCGCGGATATAGAGAAGGCGCAGGCGCTGGCCGATGCGGCGGCGGAGGGTGAGGTCTGCACCGTCGCCAATGACAATGACCCAAGCCAGGTCGTCATTTCCGGCCATCGCGGCGCGATCGAGCGGGCCGTGGCGATGGTCAAGGATCATGGCATCAAGCGTGGCGTGTTGCTGCCGGTGTCCGCGCCCTTCCACTGTCCGCTGATGCAGCCCGCTGCTGACGCCATGGCGCTGGCGCTGGCCGATGCGGTGATCAATGCCCCCCTGCTGCCGGTCTATGCCAATGTGCTGGCCGCGCCGATCGCCGACCCGAACGACATTCGTGCGCGGCTGGTCGAGCAGGTGACGGGCCGGGTGCGCTGGCGCGAATCCGTTGCCGCCATGTGGGAGGCGGGCGTGACCGATTTCGTCGAGCTGGGCGGCAAGGTGCTGGGGCCGATGGTCAAGCGGATCGCGCCCGACGCGACGGTGCGCAGCGTCGTGACGATGGACGATATCGAGGCGGCGCTGGGATCGCTATGAGCGCGGTTCTCACCCAGCGCGACGGGCCGGTGCTGACGGTCACGCTGAACCAGCCCGACCGGCGCAACCCGATTTCGGACCCGGCGATGGTCGATGCGCTGTGCGATGTGTTCGAGGCGGCCGAGCGCGATATCTCGATCCATGTCGCGATCCTGACCGGCGCGGGCAGCGCCTTTTCGTCGGGCGGTGACCTGAACGCGATGCGCCCGGACGCTGGCGGGCTGCGCGCCGGACTGCCCGCGCAGACGCGGCGCAATTACCGCGCGGGCATCCAGCGCCTGCCGCTCCTGTTCCAGGCGATCGAACTGCCGGTGATCGCGGCGGTCAATGGCCCGGCGATCGGCGCGGGGATGGACCTGACCTGCATGTGCGATGTGCGGATTGCGGGCCAGTCGGCGCGCTTTGCCGAAAGTTTTGTGAAACTGGGGCTGGTATCGGGCGATGGCGGGGCATGGCTGCTGCCGCGCATTGTCGGCTTTTCCAAGGCCGCGCAATTGTCGCTGACCGGCGAGACGATCGATGCCGCCGAGGCGCTGCGCATCGGTCTGGTGAGCGATGTGGTGGCGGATGACGAACTGATGGCGGCGGCGCGTAAGCAGGCCGAAGCCATAGCCGCCAACCCGCCCCACGCGACCCGCATGACCAAGCGACTGCTACGCGCGGCGCAGACGGCGGAGCTTTCACAGATATTGGAAATGGCAGGCGCAATGCAGGCGCTGGCCCATGCGACGGCGGACCATGACGAGGCCATCAACGCCTTCTTCGACCGCCGCCCGCCGACATTCAAGGGAGACTGAACGGCGTAGCGGTGCAATATGGTGCGGCTCGATTTTTGTTCACGCGGAGACGCGGAGGGGATTTGGTCGATATCGAAGCTGCACTGGAGGCAGTGTAAATTTTTCGCGCAGAGGCGCAGAGGACGCGGAGGAACGATGAAGCCGATCGATGATATCACGCGGGATGTCATTGGGGTCGCCATGGCTATCCATCGGGATCTGGGGCCAGGTTTGCTGGAAAGTGTTTATGAGACGGTGCTTGCAGGCAAGCTGGCACATATGGGGTATAAGGTTGATCGGCAAAAGCCGATCAATATTGAGCTTGACGGTCTAACATTTGAGGCTGCATTTCGCGTAGATGTCATGATCGATGACCGTCTGGTCATAGAAATAAAGTCGGTTGATCAGCTTCAGAAAGTTCATGCCAAACAATTGCTGACCTATCTGCGCCTGACGCGGCAATCGGTAGGATTGATCCTGAATTTTGGCGGAGAGACAATGAAGGAAGGCATACGCCGCCTTGTAAACAACCACTTGGACTCTGCGTCCTCTGCGCGAACAGATTTAAGGGAGTAATGGGATGTTTGATCTGACAGGCATGAACGCGCTGGTGACTGGCGCTTCGGGGGGGATTGGCTCTTCCATTGCCAAGGCGCTGGCGGCGCAGGGGGCGAGGCTCGCGCTTTCGGGCAGCAATGAGGATAAGCTCAAGGCGTTTGCGGCGGAACTGGGCGGGGATCATAAGACGATCGTCTGTAACCTGAGCGATCCGGCATCGGTCGATGCGCTGGTGCCGCAGGCGGTGGAAGCGCTGGGGAAGATCGACATCCTGGTCAACAATGCCGGTGTCACCCGCGATAACCTCATCCTGCGGATGAAGGATGAGGAATGGTCGAGCGTGATCGCGATCAATCTGGAGGCGGCGTTCCGCCTGTGCCGCGCGGCGGCCAAGCCGATGATGAAGGCGCGCTTTGGCCGCATCATCTCGATCACGTCGGTGGTCGGCGTCACCGGTAATCCGGGCCAGTCCAACTATTGCGCGTCGAAGGCGGGCATTATCGGCATGTCCAAGTCGCTGGGCCAGGAACTCGCCAGCCGTGGCATCACCGTCAATTGCGTCGCGCCCGGCTTCATCCGCTCAGCGATGACCGACGCGCTCAATGACGCGCAAAAGGGCGCGATCCTCCAGAAAATCCCGGCAGGCGATCTGGGCGATGGCGATGATATCGGCGCGGCGGTCGTCTATCTGGCTAGCCGTGAGGCGGGCTACGTTAATGGACAAACTCTTCACGTGAACGGCGGAATGGCCATGATTTGACGCCAGCGAACGCGCCGTCCAGCAGGATGGCGCGCCGGGTCGCCAGCGCCAGCACGGCGATGGCGGCGATCAGGTCGACCGGGATCAGCGTCCATTCCGATACGGCCCGGCCAAACAGCGGTGCGATCCACGCATAGGCCAGCCATGTCCGCTCCCAGCGCAGCGTGCCGCGTGCCGCCATGTCTGCGGCGATGAAAGCGATGGCGACGCCCAGCAGGACGAAATCATAGTCCAGCACATAGGGCGTGCAGAGCAGAGCCGCGCTCAGGGCCGCCGCGCCGCGCACCGCCATCGACCCGCGCCGTGCCACCAGCGCTGCCGCTGCGATGGCGAGGGCAGAAACGATCGCCTGTACTGCATAGGCGGCGGGAATCGAGCCACCCCATTGGCGGATGGCGGCGAAGGGGCTTTGAATCTTTTCCCACCCCGTCGCGCCCGCCTCTATGATGATATGGCGGGTCAGCGGCAGGGACTCGATGAAGGCCTGCCACACCGGCCAGCCCCAGATCACGAGCGTCAGCAGGCACAGCGCCGTCACGGTCAGCCCCGCCGACAGGAAAGCGCGCATATTGCCCCGCGCCAGGATCAGCACCGGGATCAGCACGGCAAATTGCGGCTTATAGACCAGAGCGCCTAGCAGCATCCCCGCGACCCATGGCCGCCGGTCCAGCAGCAGCATCCCCGCGCCCAGCAGGCTGGCGGTCAGAAAGGCGTTCTGGCCATGGCCCAGGCACACCAGCACTACTGGCGCGCCCAGCGCCACCAGCATCGCGTCGCTATCATCGGGCAGGATGCGCCACACCAGCGTCAGGCATAAAGTCAGGCTCAGCCCCTGCCAGATCAGCAGCGCCACGACATAGGGAAACTGCGCCAGCAGCGTGGCGATGATCAGGAAGGGCGGGGGATAATGCCAGCCGTAGAAAGGGATGGCGTCATTATGATGGACCTGTTTTTGCACCGCGTGCTGGGTCGGCCAGTCCCATGCTTCGGGCGCACGGCCCTGATCGGCCATGTGTCCTGCGGTCCAGACGTTGGAAAAATCGGTGCCGAGCGGTCGCCCCAGCGAATCCACCGTACCATGGGCGGTGGCAAATAGCGTGCAAAGGCCGATGATCGTCGCCGCCAGAACCAGCATCGCGGTCAGCCGGACGCGCGCACGGGTAATGAAGCGGTCGGTGGCTGGCGGCATGATCATGCCCTAATCCCTCGCACAAGCCGCTGAAATTTTGGTAAATGAAGCGTTGCCATGCCCCGATTGGCGCTATTTTGTTGCGGAATCATTGCCTGGCGCGAATGTGGGGGCTTGGCGGCCTTGCCTCTTGCCTGTATCGGCGCTTGGCACTAGGGCTGCCTTAACAGTTATTCAGACCCACCAACGATACCAGTCAAGAAGGACCACTCATGAGTGAGACCGCGGATCGCGTAAAGAAAATCGTCGTCGAGCATCTGGGCGTTGAAGCCGAAAAGGTGACCGAGGATGCCAGCTTCATCGACGATCTGGGCGCTGACAGCCTCGACATCGTTGAGCTGGTGATGGCGTTCGAGGAAGAATTCGGCGTCGAAATCCCTGACGATGCGGCTGAGAAGATCGGCACCGTCAAGGATGCGATCGACTATATCGACAGCAAGCAGTAAGGCGTATTGCGGCCTGCCCCATGGGCGGCGGGCCGGTAATGCGTTGAGAGAAACGGCTCCTCCTGTCCGGTGATTCCGGGGTGTGGGGAGCCTTTTCGTATCTGGCGCGCCGTTCACAACTGTCGCACAAGCGGCTAAGGGAACGGCCAGGCGCCAACAAGGAATTTCGGAGCTAGCATATGCGTCGTGTCGTCGTAACCGGTCTTGGCATGGTGACCCCGCTGGGCGGAGATGTCGAAACCACCTGGAAGAACATCATTGCGTCCAAATCCGGCGCGGCGACGATCACCCGGTTCGACCCCACCGACTATAAGTGCCGCATCGCGTGCGAAGTGAAGCCCAAGGATCATGAGTATGGCTTCGACGCCAATCTGGAGGTGGATCACAAGGTCCAGCGCCAGGTCGACCTGTTCATCGTGTTCGGAATCGCGGCGGCGAGCGAAGCGCTCAAGGATGCGGGCCTGCTCAACATGAGCGAGGAAGAACGGCTGCGCGCCGGTTGCTCGATCGGGTCGGGTATTGGCGGCCTGCCGGGCATCGAAAGCGAATCGCTGGTGCTGGCGACCAAGGGACCAAGCCGGGTCAGCCCGCACTTCGTCCATGGCCGCCTGATCAACCTGATTTCCGGTCAGGTCAGCATCAAATATGGCCTGATGGGTCCTAACCATGCCGTCGTCACCGCCTGCTCGACCGGCGCCCATTCGATCGGCGACGCGGCGCGGATGATCGCGATGGACGATGCCGACGTCATGCTGGCAGGCGGCGCGGAAAGCGCGATCTGCCCGATCGGCATTGCCGGCTTCTCGCAGGCGCGCGCGCTCAGCACCGGCTTCAACGACGATCCGACCCGCGCCAGCCGCCCCTATGACGTCAACCGCGACGGTTTCGTCATGGGCGAGGGCGCAGGTGTGGTCGTGCTGGAAGAATATGAGCGGGCCAAGGCGCGCGGCGCGAAAATCTATGCCGAAGTTCTGGGTTACGGCCTGTCGGGCGACGCCTATCACGTCACCGCCCCGCATCCCGAAGGCTCCGGCGCGTTCCGCTCGATGGCGATGGCGCTCAAGAAATCGGGCCTCAGCCTTGAAGATATCGACTATGTGAACGCCCATGGCACATCGACCCCGCTGGGCGACGAGCTGGAGCTGGGCGCGGTCCGTCGCCTGTTCGGCGACCAGATCAGCGCCATGTCGATGAGTTCGACCAAGTCGGCGATCGGCCATTTGCTGGGTGGCGCGGGCGCGGTGGAAAGCATCTTCTGCATCCTGGCCATGCGTGACAGCATCGTGCCGCCGACGCTGAACCTGGATGAGCCGAGCGAAAGCTGCAAGGGCGTCGACTTGGTCCCCCATGTCGCCAAGCAGCGCAAGGTGCGCGCGGTGCTGAACAACTCGTTCGGCTTTGGCGGCACCAACGCCTCGCTGATCATGAAGGCGCTTTGAAGAAGTAAAATCCTCCCCTGCAAGGGGAGGTGGCAGCACGAAGTGCTGACGGAGGGGTGTCGCCCTCACGATAGCGGGACACCCCTCCGTCTGGCCTTCGGCCATCCACCTCCCCTTGAAGGGGAGGATTGCATATAGCATTTCTCTGGTCGGGCAGTTGTGATGATGGCGAGACGATCCGGCGCAAATCCCATGCAAAAATTCGGCTGTATCATCTTGGCTGTCGGCCTGGCCGTTGCGGCCTTCATCGCTTTTCGCTTCGTGGCAGGCTGGACCGAGCAAGGCCCGGCGAAGCAGGATATCAGCATCGTCGTGCCGGACGGGGCGACGCTGTCGGATGCCGCGGTGCTGCTCAAGCGGTCGGGTGCGGTGCTGTCCGCCGACGCTTTCCTGACGCGGGCGAAGATATTTGGCGGCGGCACGTCGATCAAGGCGGGCGAGTTCGTCATTCCCGCCGGTGCCAGCAACAGCGATATTCTGTCGATCCTGCAAGGCGGCAAGACGCTTACCCGCCTGATCACCATTCCCGAAGGGATGCCGTCGATCCTGGTGCATGAGCGGCTGATGGCCAACGATCAGCTGACCGGCGACATCAAGGTGCCGGAGGAAGGCAGCGTGCTGCCCGACAGCTATGCCTTCGACAAGGGCGAGCGCCGCGCGGCGGTGCTGGCGCGGATGCAGGCGGCGATGGACAAGGAACTGGCCAAGCTATGGGCCGAACGCGCGCCCAACACGGTCGCCAAAAGCCCGCGAGAGGCGATCATCCTGGCCAGCATCGTCGAAAAGGAAACGGCGCTGCCATCCGAACGGCAGATGGTCGCGGGCGTCTATAGCAACCGGCTGCGCACCAACATGATGCTCCAGGCCGATCCCACGATCATCTACCCGATCACGCGCGGCAAGCCGCTGGGCCGCCGCATCCGCAAATCGGAAATCGCGGCGGTCAACGACTATAACACCTATGCGATGGTCGGTCTGCCCAAGGGGCCGATCGCTAATCCGGGCCGCCTGTCGATCGCCGCCGTGTTGCACCCGGCCCAGACCAAGGCGCTCTATTTCGTCGCGGACGGCAAGGGCGGGCATATCTTCGCCGACACCTACCAGCAGCATAATGAAAATGTGCGCAAATGGTTCGAGATCAGGCGATCAAGGGGTGAGCTATAAAGCCGCCGTCATCCTGACGAACGTCAGGATCCAGAGCGTCATAGGGCAGTGCGGGCTGCTCTGGATCCCGGATCAAGTCCGGGATGACGTCGGTTTTTTAGGCTAGCAGCCCTCTGGCCTTCATCGCTTGCGCATAGAGCAGTTGCGCAACCCCAGCGACAAAGATCAGCGCAGGCACCAGCACTGCGTCCCATCCCTCCACCGCCAGCATGTCGGTCGCCAGGAAATTCTGTGCGAACAGCAGGATGATCGCCGCCAGCGACAGCGCATAGACCGGCACCGCCAGCGCTTTCTTCAACAGCAGCAACACCGCCCCCAGCGTCCCGGCACCCACGGCGACCGCGAACACCAGCCACACCCAGCCGGGCATCTGGCCATAGACCCGCGCCATATCGGGCGAGGTTCTGGCCAGTTCGTCCATGTCCATCGCATATTGCGCGGCAAAGGACATGTCGCCCAGCAGGTTCCACGCCAGCGCGGCGAGACCAACGGTCCAAAAAGAACGCGGTGTCGGCATGATCCAGTTCCTTTCCCTCCGGCTCCACGCGCTGGCGTGTGGATTAACTCAGCACGCCCTTACCCACCAGATTGCGGGCGTAGAGCAGCTGGACGATGGCCATCACCGCGATGAAGGCGGGGAAAGCGAACACCGACGGTCCCTTCACCGCCAGCAGATCGGTGCCAAGGAAGGTATAACCGAACTGCACGATGACCGCGACGAGGGACATCAGAAACAGGCTGGCGGCGGCGGCCTTCTTCATCAGCAGCGCGATCGCCCCCAGCGTCCCTGCGCCAACAGCAATGGCATAGGCGATCCATACCCATGTCGGCATGGCGGCAAAGGCCTGCGCCGTCGTCGGATCGGTCTTGGCCAACTCCGTCAGATCGGCTGTATATTGCATGACGAAGGCGGCCAGCCCCATCAGGTTCCACAGCAGCAGGATGATGGCGATGATGGTGAAATATCGTGGTGTATTCATGATCCAATCCCCTCCCTTTATGACGTGTCCCGTTGCAGGGCCGCCGTTGACCGATCATATACCTGTTGCAGGCCGCGCGGAAGCGGCGAGACGAACAAGGGATATGAGCCATGCTGGGACGATCCGTACCAAATGTGATCCTCAAAACGCGCGTGCGCGACGAGAGCGTAGAGGGGCCGAACCCGTTTCGCTGGCAGGATGTGCAGACGGGCGATCTGTTCGCGGGCAAGCGGGTGGTGGTGTTTTCGCTGCCCGGCGCTTTCACCCCGACCTGTTCGACCGAACAATGCCCGGCGTATGAGCGCACTTATGATGATTTCAAGGCGTTGGGCGTGGACGATGTCTATTGCGTGTCGGTCAACGACGCCTTCGTCATGTTTCAGTGGGGCAAGCAACTGGGGTTGCAGAAGGTCAAGCTGCTGCCGGACGGGTCGGGCGATTTTACCCGTCGCATGGGGATGCTGATCAAGAAAAATCACCTGGGCTTTGGCGACCGCAGCTGGCGCTATGCGATGGTCGTGGACGACGGCAAGATTGTCGGCTGGTTCGAGGAACCGGGGATCAACGATATTGGCGAAGATGAAGATCCCTATGGCGAATCGATGCCAGAACCCGTGCTGGAATGGCTGAAGGCGCATCCTGCCGGGTGAGCGCCCCGATTATCGTCAGCGCCTTGATGGGCGCGGCGGACTTTGCCTGGGCGGATGGACTGCGCCGCGCGCATTTCCCGCCGGAGCGTAATATGCTGTCCGCGCACATCACCCTGTTCCACCACCTGCCGCCCTCTGCGCTGGGAGAGGTGGGGGACCGGATCAAGGCGCTGTGCCGGGGCCGTGCGCCGGCAGCGCGGTTGAGCGACGTCATGCTGCTGGGGCAGGGGGTCGCCTACCGGATCGACAGCCCGGAACTGGCAGCGATGCGCGATGAACTGGCCGATGCCTTTACCGGGCTTTTAACGCCGCAGGATCAAGCCCGGCCACGCCTGCATGTCACGGTGCAGAACAAGGTGAAGCCCGCGGAGGCCAAGGCGCTGGCGGAAACTTTGCGGGCGGATTTTCAGCCCCGCCCGTTCGTCATAGCAGGGCTGGCCGCCTGGCATTATCGCGGTGGCCCGTGGGAACTGGCGATGAAGGCCAGTTTTCGGGGGTAGGGGTATTCCTCCCCTGCAAGGGGAGGGGGACCGTCGGCGTAGCCGATGGTGGAGGGGGATATGCCACCAGCGCTGCGCTTGTGGCATATCCCCCTCCATCTGGCCTGCAGCCAGCCACCTCCCCTTGCAGGGGAGGATTAAGCCAGCCCGACTTCCTTCAAAGGCACACTGGCATCCGCCAGCTGCGCCTGATCCAGCGCGGCGCCCGCCAGCACATGGGCGCGGCCCTGGACATAGTCCTTGACCATATTGACGCAATCGAGCGCGATGACCTTGCCGCCCTTCAGATAGACCACCGAAAAGCTGCGCGCCGCCGGGTCGCCGCGCAGGATCGCCTGATCATAGCCGGTCGAAAGACCGACGGTCTGGAGCTTCAGATCATATTGGTTCGACCAGAACCATGGCACCGCATCATAGGCCTCTTCCTTGCCCATGATATGCGCCACGGCGGTCTTGGCCTGGTCATTGGCGTTCTGCACCGATTCCACCCGCATCTGCGCGCCACCGGCAAAACGGTTGGCATGCGCGGCGCAATCGCCCACGGCATAGATGTCGGGCAGGCTGGTGCGGCAATATTCGTCCACGTCCACGCCATTGCCACCCGCAGCCCCGGCGGCGATCAACGGGCCGGTTTCGGGGATGATGCCGATGCCCACAATCACCATGTCGGTGGCGATCCGCTCGCCATCCTGCATCAGCACGGCAGTCGCCTTGCCATCGGTGACTTCGATGCAATCCATCCGCGCCCCGGTGCGCAGGTCCACGCCATGGGCGCGATGCTCTGCTTCGTAGAAGCGCGACAATTCCTCACCCGCGACCCGCGCCAGCACCCGGTCGAGTGCTTCGAGCAACACGACCTTTTTGCCGAATTTGGAGAGGACGGCTGCCGCCTCCAGCCCGATATAGCCGCCGCCGATGATGGTCACATGGTTGATGCTGTCGATCTTCGCCATCATCGCATCGACATCCTCGCGGCGGCGCACGGCGTGGACATTGGCGGCGTCTGCGCCATTGCAGGTCAGCATCCGGGGGTTGCCGCCGGTACACCAGATCAGCTTGCCATAGCCGATTTCCTCGTCCCCTGCGGTTACGAATTTGCCGACCGCATCGACGCTCTTCACGCGACGGCCAAGCAGCATATCGACATTGCGCTCACCCCAGAAGGTGGCGGGGCGGATCAGGATGCGGTCGAAACTTTTGTCGCCCGCGAAATATTCCTTGGACAGTGGCGGACGCTCATAGGGCGGGTCTTTCTCGTCGCCGATCATCGCGACCGAACCTTCAAAGCCCGACTGGCGCAGGGAAATCGCCGCTTGCGCCCCCGCATGGCCCGCGCCCACGATCAACACGTCATAATAGCTCATTGGCCCGCTATCCTCTTTATCCCCGTTGCGCCGCTGATTGGCGCGCTTTGCCGGTGGTGGCAAGGGGGGATATGCGGCAATTCCGGCCAAAAGGGCGCGGCCGGTTATCGCCGCGCCCTTTCATGCCGGATGGATCAGGCCGCGCGGCCGACCGTCGGGTTGCGATAGCGTTCGTGCAGGAAATGCACCACCGCATGACGGGCGGCGGCATATTCGGCCATGTCGAGCGCTTTCAGACGATCGCGCGGACGGGTCATGGCCACCGCATGATCCTCGCCAATGCGCGCGGCCGGGCCGTTGGTCATCATGACGACGCGATCGGCCAGCAGCACCGCTTCATCGACATCATGGGTGATCATCAGCACGGTGTTGTTGAGCGTCGCCTGCAACTCCATCACCACGTCCTGCAACGCCGCCCGCGTCAGCGCGTCGAGCGCGCCGAAGGGTTCGTCCATCAGCAAGATGCGCGGCTTCATCGCGATGGCGCGGGCAATGCCGACGCGCTGCTTCATGCCGCCCGACAATTCGCCCGGCCGCTTGCGCGCGGCATGGGCCATCTGCACCAGTTCCAGATTGTGCAGCACCCAGTCGCGCCGCTCCGCCTTGCTCTTGTCCCCGGCGGTCTTGTCGACAGCGAGCCGGACATTCTCCTCGACCGTCAACCAGGGGAGCAGCGAATGGTCCTGAAACACCACGGCGCGGTCAGGGCCGGGGCCGCTGATGACGTCGCCGTCCAGGAACAAGACGCCCCGGCTGGGCTTGACCAGTCCCGCCACGACATTGAGCAGGGTGGACTTGCCGCAGCCCGAATGGCCGATCAGCGCCACGAATTCGCCGCGTTCGACCGACAGGTCGATCGACTGGAGCGCGCAAAACGGACCCTGTTTGGTCGGAAATTCGACCGTGACATCCTCGATCGCCAGATAGCTTCTCTGTTTCATGGAACCGGTCCTTTCAGTTCGATCGGGCGACGACGCGGCCAATGGCGGCGACGATGCGGTCGAGTGTGAAGCCGACCATGCCGATCCACAGCAAGGCGACGATCGTGTCGGTCAGGAGCGAGCTGTTATAGCTGTCCCAGATGAAGAAGCCGACGCCGGTGCCGCCCTGCACCATTTCGGCCGCCACGATCGCCAGCCAGCTCATGCCGATGCCGATGCGAAGCCCGGTGAACATCGGCGGCACGGTGGCGGGCAGCATGATGCGCAGGAAATATTCCACCGGGTTCAGCCCCAGCACCTTGGCAACGTTGCGATAGGCCAGCGGGATTTGCTGAATGCCCGACGCGGTGTTCAGGATGATCGGCCAGATCGCGGTGATGAAGATCAGGAACAGCGCCGATGGCCCGGCATTCTGGAAGATCGCCAGGCTGATCGGCAGCCAGGCCAGCGGCGGCACGGTGCGCAATACCTGAAACAGCGGATCGAGCGCGCGATAGGCGAAGGGGCTTTGCCCGATCAGCACGCCCAGCGCGATGCCCGCGACCGCCGCCATGCCATAGCCGATCATGACCCGCGACAGGCTGGTCAGGATATGCGCGGCAATACCGACATCGCCCTGATCGTCGATATGCAGGCCGGTGAAGTCCAGCGATACGCCCTTGAACGGGTGGACGATCACCTCATGGCTCTCTTCCCACACCTTCATCGGGCTGGGGAAGCTGGCGTCGGGCGCGCTGCAACTCAGCTGCCACACGAACAGCAGCGTGATGATCATCAACATCGTCGGCAGGACAGACGCAGCGACACTGCGCCCGTGGTCCAGCCAGAGCTGCGCCAGTCCTGCGATCGGGGCGGCTTGTGGCACGACCGGCGCGACAACCGCCTCGACCGGTGCAGGCGTCGCCACCACGGCGGCGGCCTGTGGGTCGTCCCGCCTCAACGGAACGACCTTGAGAGTGGAAAGAGAGGACATGATGACACTCCGGTTTTGCGCCTGCACCTAGATCTTCTTGATTTTCAGGCTGGCCAGATAGGCTTTGGGATTGGCGGGATCGAACGTCTTGCCGTCGAAGAATTTCTCGACGCCCCGGCTGTCGCTGGCCGGACCCTTGCCGCCCAGCACGCCCGCGGCCTTGCGCCAGATGTCCGCCCGGTTGACCTTGGCGATGATCGCGCTGGTGTTGAGGTTGGCGGGCAGCTTGCCCCAGCGCTGGTTTTCCGTGAGGAACCACAGGTCGTGGCTCTTGTAGGGGAAGGAGGCATAGCCGCTAAAGAATTTCATCTTGAACGGCGCATTGGGATATTTGCGCCCGTCGCCCATGGTGAAATTGCCCTGCAAACGGTCGGCAATGTCGCTGACCGGGCATTTCAGATAATCGCGGCCCGACACCATCATCGCCAGCCGCGAAATATTGGCCGGATTGTCGGCCCAGCGCTGCGCCTCCAGCACGGCGGCGGTGATCGCCACGGCTGCACGCGGATTTTGCGCGATCCAGTCGGACCGCATCGCAAAGCATTTTTCGGGATGGTTCATCCACATCTGCCCGGTCGATACCGCGGTATAGCCCAGCTGCTGCGCGACCAGCTGGTCGTTCCACGGTTCGCCGACGCAGAATGCGTCCATCGTGTCGGCCTTCATGTTCGCGACCATCTGCGGCGGCGGCACGGTGATCAGGTCGACGTCGACATCGGGGTTGATCCCGCCCGCCGCCAGCCAGTAGCGCAGCCACAGGTCATGGGTGCCACCCGGAAAGGTCATGGCCATGGTGATCTTCTTGCCTGCGCCCTTGCGCTGCTCGATCACGCCCTTCATCGACGCGGCGTTCAGCCCCGCCTTTGCCGCCAGATACTCCTTCGACACCGAAATGCCCTGACCATTGACGTTCAGCCGCGCCAGGATGCTCATCGCGGTCTGCTTGGAATTGATCCCCAGCGACATGAAATAGGGCATGGGGCTCAGGATATGCGCGCCATCGATGCCGCCACTGCTCGATCCCAGCACCAGATTGTCGCGGGTCGCGCCCCAGCTGGCCTGTTTGGCGACGACCACGTCGGGCATCCCATGCTTGGCGAATAGGCCCAGTTCCTTGGCGACGATCAGCGGCGCGCAGTCGGTCAGTGCGATGAAGCCGAGCTTGGCCCCCTTCACCTCTGGCCCGGCGCCAGCGGCAAAAGCGCCGCTTGGAAAGGCCTGATGCACGGCGGTGAACAGCGCGGCGGTGCCTGCGCTGCGAATCACCTGCCGCCGGTTTGGCGTGCTGTTCTTGTCGGTCTTGTTATCCATGGCGAAGCCCCCTTCGAAAAAATATGATGATGGTGAAAGCGGTTCGGCGGGGCAGGCGGGTTGATCGCAACGCCCGACGCCAAAACGAAAAAAAGCCGCAGGCCAGACCTTCGCATGTGCGAAAAGCTGGACAGCGGCTTTGCTGTTTCATGAGAGGCGTCCCGTTCCCCCGTCGGAAGGAACACCCATAAGGCACGTCATCGCGCCGACACAGACTATCCGTCGATTCGCGTTTCGACGCAAGCGGATATTTGGTGCGCTGCAAAATCGAACGGGGCAGCGGCACAGTGGTGCGCCGCGGGCGGAAATTTCAGCGCGTCAAGCGCCGCGCTGACCTAGGGCCGATCGACATTCAGATGATGACGTGCCGAAAATGGTGGTTTTCCGTGACCTGGAGCGCAGCCTACTAAAAGTAGGTGAGCACCGGAAGCTCGGAAAACCGCCATTTGCAGGCCGTCAGGGCTGAATGTCGATTGGCCCTAGCGTGCAGCGGCCAGGATCACCCTTTGCGCCAGTTCCGACCCTTCGGGCAGGGCTGCGACCAGCACCACAGTCCCGTCCGCCTCGCGCCGGGCGACGACGATCGCCAGCCCGTCCGCATCGGTGGCCAGTGCCTGCGGATCGATCGCGGCGGCGGCCTTCATAGCGCTGCGCGCGCTCTCGCGCTTGTCCGGGCGCGGCGGGGCTTCAGCCCGGCGCAACGCCCGCTCGTCGCGCACCAGCGCCTTGAGTCCACCGGCATAGTTGGACAGATGGTCCGCCAACATGCCCACGCCCAGGCCCAATGCCCAGCCATGGTCGAGCGCGGTCGCATATTCGGTGATCCGGGTCTTGTCATAGGCCGCGCCGAAAACCAGCTTGATGATCGCGGTCATCGGGCTGCGCGCCTGCACCTTGATGCCGCAATCGGCCAGCAGTTCGGCATAGTCGTCTGGCCGGGCCTGCGCCACCAGCGCGAAATCATAGGCCAGGCCAATCGCGCGATAGAGCGCGGCATGACTGCGCGCCTCGCTGGTGCGGACCTGATCCGCGCCATCGCGCGCCAGCGCCAGCCAGTCGGCCAGCGGGGCGTCCTCGGTCGGGCTTTCCATGCCGGACAGGTCCAGCGGTTCCTCGTCGAACGAAGCGACGGGCGTGGGCAGGGGCTGGGGCGCGGGATCGACTGTCTCGCCGCCCGCCGGACCATCGGCCCATACCGGCGCATCGCTGCGCCCCGGCATGGCGTTGGCGAGCGCCGCGCTGACTTCCATTTCCAGCGCCTGCCGCTCGTCGCGGCTCGCCAGTTCCTTCCAGTTGATCACGCCGAACACGAAATCGATCGTCTCGTCATCGGACGAAAAGGGCATCAATATGCCGCGATACAATATCTCTGCGTCGCGCTGGTTGACGAATTCTGCCTCAAAGCCGATCGGTGCGGCATTGGCGACGATCTGGAGATAATGGTCGGTCAGCCGCGACAGCAGCGACCGTGCGGGTACATCGTTGATGTAGCTGATGTTGCCTTCAATCTCGCACTCCTGCCGCAAGGCGGTGCCCAGATAGACGATGGCCGGATTGTCGAGGCCGGTGGAAAAATCCAGCAACACGCTGTGCGGGCCGAAATCCTCCAACTGGTCGGGCGACAGATCCTCGATCGATGGCAGTGCGCGGTCACCCAGCAGCGACGCCCAATAATTATAGGCGCGCACCTGCATCCGTCGCTCGTCCGACACCACCGTCAACGGTGCGTCGATCGCCGCATCCTCGGCATAATCGAAGTCGTCCTGGTCGTTGGCGACGTCATGCCCCCGCAGAGTGTCCATCCGGTCGGTCCCTATTTCAGGCAAAATTCTACCTCTTTGGGACTCGACAGTGGCACCGGATGGTAAATTTGCCGTAAAGATGGTGGCGATCAACGCCCCGTCCGCCGCGCTGCCAGCAAAAAGACCCGCCCGACAATGCAATTGCCCGCTTGTCCTTCGGCCCAACCACTGTTATCTGCCCGCCGCAACGCCGCTTTAGCTCAGTTGGTAGAGCATCGCATTCGTAATGCGGGGGTCACAGGTTCGAGTCCTGTAAGCGGCACCAGGATCACCCCGGTTAGGGGGCTGAAAATCCTCGAAAAACCCGGGAAATACTGGTATAATGACGCATCGGGTTTCCGGCGTCGTCCACCCCAATTCGTCCTCATCCGGATGATTTGGGGGCTCGAATCTGGGGGGCAACGGTCATTATGGATAGAGGCCCCCAATGCTCACCGTCGTGCAGATCAAGGCGCTCAAACCGCGGGAAAAGGCTTATGAGGTAGCTGACGGTAAAGGGCTGTATCTCGCCGTACAGCCGTCTGGGTCGCTGATATGGCGAGTTAAGTTTCGGTGCCATGGCGTGGAGAAGAAGATCACGCTGGGCCACTATCCTGCCGTCGGCCTCAAGGAGGCGCGGGAGAAGTTGGAATAAGCGCGCGAGTTACTGTTGGGCGGCATCGATCCGGTTGCCGTTAAAGCCCAGGCGAAGCTGCAAGCCGAAATTGCTGCCGCGACTACCTTTACAGTGGTAGCTGACGAATACATCAGGAAGATGGAACTGGAGGGAAAATCCCCGGCGATACTCAAGAAGGCACGCTGGTTTCGCGATCTTTTAGAACCCTATGTTGGTCGACGCCCGGTAGCAGCTGTTACAGCTCACGAATTGCTTGCCGCGTTGAAGCGGCTCGAGCGAAAAGGGCATCACGAGACCGCACACCGTCTGAGGGCTTTTTCGGGGCGCATATTTCGTTATGCGGTTCCACGCTCCGCGCCCAGCATAACCCCGCTGATATATTGCGAGGAGCGTTGATAGCGCCCAAGGTTAAGCATCATGCCGCAGTGCTTGATCCGATAAAGGTCGGGGAACTGTTGCGTGCAATTGATAGCTACAGCGGCCGTATCGAGACCAGGATCGCGTTGCAGCTCGCCCCCCATGTCTTTCTGCGCCCCGGAGAGTTGCGGAAGGCAGAGTGCGGAAATTGATTTCGGCGCTGCTGTATGGCGTATCCCAGCCGCAAAAATGAAGATGGGCCAAGCCCATGTCGTCCCGTTGTCGCGCCAGGTAATGGACCTGCTTCAAAAGCTTCGAACCCTGAAGAACAGCGGAGAATTTCTTTTTCCAGCATTCCATACTTCGGTGCGGCCAATGTGTGAGAATACACCCAATGTCGCCTTGCGACGCTTGGGCTATGGTAGCGATGAGATGACATCTCACGGGTTTCGGGCCATGGCGAGTACCCTGCTCAACGAGATGGGCAAATGGCACCCGGATGCGATCGAGCGGCAGCTGTGGATCGGCGTGCAAAAAGGACCCCGTTAGCGGGGTGATCGGCGTCTAAAA